>JANYKD010000216.1 GCA_025361735.1 Phycisphaerales bacterium | reverse complement strand
GTAATGCCCTTGCGGTCTCGACGAGAGGTTCTAAATCAACCAATCCGGCCCTCGCCCTCGCCTCTGATGACGACAAGTGTGCGGTTCCGCCCTCGCATCTCTCGTTTTATCCCGTCTCAACTGCCGTAGTGCTACAGTCTCTAGAAACGACCGGTTTTTCTTCCTCCAGTCCAGTGCCCACACTGCCGCAAACCAAATGCAGTAAATGACTTATGCCAAAGCCCCCATCGCCGGCCACCCTAACACACAACTTCATTCGTTGCTCTCTGCACCGATGGCGCGTGCCAGGGGCGAAATTGGGGAGGTTTCGGGGGCGCTTCGGGGGCGCTCTTTCCGCCCCCGGCCGGTGTCGCCATCAACACAACGTCAATTCAATCAGACACTTATGCCTGATACCCATTCCCCGACACCCTAACAACCATTTTGCGGTGCCGTCGTCCTCATCTCTTGTCTTCACCAGCGTTTATCCGCGTTCATCAGCGGTTACTCCGAATTGTCCGGCCCAAACCCCCGCCACTTTCTTTTCCTTTGTTCGCCCCACACCCACCTCACGCTACAATCCCCCGCGCCATGACCTCCGTCCGCATCGAACACGTCTCCAAGTCGTTCGGCCAGACCGTCGCCCTGCGCGATGTCAATCTCACCATCAACGCCGGCGAGATCTTCTTTCTGCTCGGCCCCTCCGGCTGCGGCAAATCAACCCTGCTCCGCATCATCGCCGGCCTGCACGAGCCCACCTCCGGCCGGGTCTTCTTCAACGACCGCGACGTCACCCCCCTGCCCACCCAACAACGCAACGCCGTGATGTGCTTCCAGTCCTACGCCCTCTGGCCGCACATGAGCGTCCGCGAGAACGTGCGCTTCGGGCTCGATGTCCGCAACATTCCCCGAACCGAACAGGACAAGCGCATCGACGAGGTCTTGCGCCTGGTTCACATGGAGACCTACACCGCGCGCAAGCCAAATGAGCTCTCCGGCGGCCAGCAGCAGCGCGTCGCCCTGGCCCGCGCCCTGGTCGTCAAGCCCGACTGCCTCCTGCTCGATGAGCCGCTCTCCAACCTCGACGCCAAACTGCGCCTGGACATGCGCACCGAAATCCGCCGCATCTGCCGCCAGGCCGGGCTCACCGCGATCTACGTCACGCACGACCAGAAGGAAGCCCTCTCCATCGCCGACCGCATGGCCATTCTCGACGCCGGCCGGATCGCACAAATGGGCCCGAGCCAGGAAGTCTACCTCCGGCCGCAAACCCGCTTCATCGCCAACTTCATGGGCGAGACCAATTTTCTCGCCGGGACCGTGCAGTCGCTCAACTCGCACACCGCCACGCTCCAGACCGCCATCGGCCGCATCGCCTCAGCGTCGCTGCCGCAATCAGCGCTTGCCGTCGGCCAGTCGATCACGCTCTCCATCCGCCCCGAGGTGCTCCACCTGGGCACGCCGCCGGCCGACGCCGCCAACACCTTCCCGGCCGGCGTACACGACACCGTCTACCTCGGCGAAATGGCCCAGCACCAGGTCCGCGTCGGCTGTCCCGGGAAACCACTCGACCTCAAAGCATTCGAACTAAACCCCCGTTTCGTCGCCCGCGATGACGCGACCCACCAGACCCACGTCTGGTTCGGCCCGGAGGATGTCGTAACCCTGGCGGAGTGAACCCATGCCCCTCATCCCCGACATCCTCGCCTACAACCGTGACTTCGTCGCCCGCAAGGCGTACGAAACCTTCCAGACCGACCGGTTCCCCAACAAGCGGATGGTCATCCTCACGTGCATGGACACGCGGTTGGTGGAACTGCTCCCCAAGGCCATGAATCTCCGCAACGGCGACGTCAAAATGATCACCAACGCCGGGGCAATCATCTCGCACCCGTTCGGCAGCGTCATGCGCAGCATCATCGTCGCCGTTTATGAACTGGGTGCTCAGGAGGTGGCCGTCATCGGACACCACGACTGCGGCATGGCCGGGCTGAGCTGCGGCCGCGTGGTCGACAAGATCCGCCAGCGCGGAGTCTCCGACGATGTCCTGGCCACCCTCCGGCACAGCGGCATAGACCTCGACCGCTGGCTCAAAGGCTTCGACCATGTCGACGAGGCCGTGCGGCAGAGCGTGCTGATGATCCGCAACCATCCGCTGCTGTCCAAAACCGTGCCCGTGCATGGCCTGCTGATCCACCCGCACACGGGCAAGCTCGATCTGGTTGTTGATGGATACGAGCGAACCGCCTAGCGCGGATACAACAGACCATGCCCCGCGCAACCCCGCAATCCATCCTCGCCCTGTCCGCCCCCCTGCTGCTGGAAGTGCTCGTCCTCTTTCTCGCCGGTTGCCGCAGCGCCAGGCCGGCCGAATCCGTCAGCGCAACCGCGCTCGCTCCGAATGCGGTGCAGCAAACCACCATCGGCCGATCCGTCGAAGACCGGCCGATCGAGATGATTCGCTTCGGTTCCGGCCCTCATGTCATCCTGGTGATCGGCGGGATCCACGGCAGCGAGGCCGGCGGCTTCTATGTCGCCGAGCGCCTCGTCGAACAACTCCGGGCGACTCCCATCCCGGCCGGCCGTACCGTCGCTGTCATTCCCCGCGCCAATCCCGATGGCTGCGCACGACACGTTCGCGCCAACGCACACGGCGTCGATATCAACCGCAACTTCCCGGCCGCCAACTGGGCCAAGTCCCGCCGCGGTAGCTATTACGGCGGATTGGCCGCGCTCAGTGAGCCGGAGACCGTCGCACTCACTCAAGCCATCGAGCAGACCAATCCAGAACTCATCATATCCCTTCATTCCATCGAGGCCGGCCGGCATTGCAACAACTTCGATGGACCCGCCGCCGACGTGGCCGCCGAACTCGCCGCCCGCAACCATTACCCCGTGACCAGGACCATGGGCTATGCCACTCCCGGCAGTCTCGGTTCGTACGCCGGCGTCGATCGCCACATCGCCACGATCACGCTTGAACTGCCCCGGACCCTTCCCGACGCCCAGGCGTGGTCGCAGAATCGCCAGGCCCTCTGGTTTGCGGTTGCAGGCGAGGATCTCGCGAATGGGCCATGATCGGACGGTGATACCGGTGATTTCCCCCCGCCAGTTTGGCCCGCTCAACATCGAGTGCTATCGTACGGGTATGAGTTCGAGCAAGCAACGAAAACTGAAATGGTGCGGAATCGGTGCGGTTCTGCTGCTTACGGCGATCCCGATGGCGTGCAAACTGGCGGGCTTCGGCCTGGCGGGAAGCAGCAATTGGACGCCCGCGCCGACGACCCTGCCAACTCAGGCCGATCTACTGGAGGGAAACTGGGTCGGCACCTGGGCCAGCAATCAGCGGGACATGGATGGAGCCCTGCGCTGCCGCGTTGTGAAACAGGGCGAAGGAGTCTACGAAGCGCGCTTCGACGCCGTGTTCGCCAAGTACTTCAGCTACGAATCCATCGTGACCTTGCAGGTCAGCAGCAAAACGCCGGCCTGGGTATGCGCCGGCGAGAAAGACCTGGGCGCGCTCGGCGGCGGAGTCTACAAATACCAGGGACACTCCGATGGCAATGAATTCGTGTGCGATTATGACTCAGCCTATGACAAAGGCACGTTCCGCCTGAAACGCGCCGCCGCGACGACGCAGCCGGCCGGGACAGATGCGAAAGCGCCCTGAATTAACGATCCGCCGACCGCGTGAGCAACTCCGTAAGCTGCCTTCCGCCAACCCCGAGCGTCCCGTCGGGCTTGATGAGCCAGAAACCGCGGAGGTCTTCCTCGCGGTAGACGGGGCCTCTGGCCGATTTGTTCTCGATTTCGTTGCAGTAGAGTTCCCAGGCAAAAATGTGCGGGATGTCCAGCGCGAAACAGACGGCCAGGCTGCGGTCCCAGAATTCCTCGACCTCGGCCGGTGTGCGCTGTCGCTCGGGGATGCCGATTTCGCCGATGAAGACCTCGGTCCTGGTGCGGTCCTCCGGCGGTTTGGCCGCCGCGCGGATGAGTTCGACGCCGTGCCAGAACTTAACGGCATCGCCGACGCCGTCGTAGCAACTCCAGGAGACGCGGTCCAGGCCAACGCGCGGCAGGACGTGCGTCAGCAACGTCGGCACGCCTTGCAGCCCATCGAAGACGCGATTGACCTCGGCCGCATGGTCCACGCGGCAGCGTGCGGGGCCGAAATCCTTGCGGGCGCGGGTTACGCCGCGCTGACGGGCCTCGAGCCAGCGGGCCATGGCGTCGCAGCGCTGCTCGGCGTAGGCCGGCCGGTTCTTCTGCCAGTCGTCGCCCGGCTTGTCGCGCACCATCCAGTCGCCTTCCCAGTGCTGGAGGATGAAGAGCACATCGCGGTCCTTATAGCTTTGCAGTAGATGTTTCGTCAGGTCGTAGAACTGCTGTTCGTCTTCGGCGTAGCTGGCGCCGGGTTTGTGCCAGGCGCCGCCGTAGTTGCCGACGGGCTGAATCTCCAGTGCAAACGTCGCAAAGGGCATCGCGAATGCCTGGCGGAAGTATTCGTGCCTGGCGATGTCGGCGAGCGTGGCGTTCCTGGCGATGTCCCATTTGGAGTTGTAGCCGTAGCCATCGAGCTGGCGGCCGAACCAGAGCTTGGCGATGTTCATGCCGAGCTTCTGCAGTTGTCTGCATCCTTCAATCAAGAAGGGCTCGTCGGTGAGGTGATACTTGCCGGCATAGTGGGTGGCCCCGAGCCGGCGCGACAGATCACGCGGGATTGCCCCGCCGAGTTTCGGCCGGGCGGCCCTCACGCGACGCTGGATCTCGTCCGCCGGAGTGAGCGGGACATCCTCGATGCGAAACCGCGCCGGCGCGTCGGCCGCCCGGAGTGTGGTGACCGCAGCCAAAGCACCAATCCCGAAGAGAAACTGTCGGCGATCCATGGTGTGAATTGTACATTGGTCATTCGACATTCGAGCTTCATTCGTCATTCGAATTTCGGATTTCGAGTTTCAAATCAGAGATTTGCCATCCGCCCCTTTGGCCGCTTCTCGGCTCCTCCGCTATAATCCGCGCCCCTATGGATGACGCCCTTCGCAATCAGCTTGTTCCCGGCGCGATGGTGCAGGTGACGCAGCAGATTCCGCATCGCGACCGCACCTGGACGAACATCGTCAAAGGCACCATCGTTGCCTGCGAACAGCGACCCACGGGAAGCTGGTTCGCGCACTCAAAGAGCGACCGGCTATGGCTCGATCGCCTCGTCATCCGCCGCGAGGATGGCGAGATTCTCACGCTCATCCTCGACGCCTACAGCCATGTCGAGATGCTCGCCGCCCAGACCGCGGCGGCTAACTGACCCCACAAGCCCGGCCGGAGGAGGCCCCGATGGATGCAGCCATATTCGGGTTGATCGTCGCCGATGTCATCGGCCGGCCGCTGGATGTCCGCAATCCGCCGCCGCCGGGCGGACTGCACAAGATCGGGTCGATCACGCTCACCACCGGCGGCAACGTCTGTAGCACCGGTATTGCCATGGCGAGACTCGGCATGAAAGTGGCCGCCGCCGGGCTCGTCGGCAACGACGTGCTGGGCGCGGCGATGCTGGAGATTCTCCGCAAGGAGGGGCTCGACACTTCCGGCGTGCTGGCATCCGAGAAATCACAGACCAGCGCCAGCGTCGTGGCCGTTGAGCCGGGCGGAGAACGCTGCTTCTTCCACGTTCCCGGCGTCACCGCGCTGCTCGATGAGGCGCAGTTCCGCCGTTGTTTCCAGATTTTCTCGCGGTGCGCCTTCGTGCATATCGGCTACCAGGGCCTGTTGCCCGGCCTCACGCCGGCGCTGCCGCGCTTGCTTCCGGAACTTCGCAAGCTCGCGCCCGGCGCGAGGATCGCCTACGAGACCGTGACCCCGCCGGGACCATGGAGCGAACTGGAACCGATCCTGCCGCACCTGGATATCTTTGTCCCCAGCCGCACCGAGGCGCAGGTGATGACCGGCGAAACCGACCCGCTGAAAATGGTGAGCGCGTTTCGCAAGCTCATGAAGCACGGGCTGATCGGCATCAAGCTGGATGCCGACGGTTGCCTGCTGGATGATGGCCGGCAGTGCGTGGTGGTGCCGGCGTATAAGATCCGGGTGGTCGATACCACCGGCGCCGGCGATTCGTGGTACGCCGGGCTGCTGACCGCGCTGCGGCACGAGATGCCGCTGGAGCAGGCCGGGCGTTTCGCCAACCGCGTGGCGGCCGACTGCTGCACGGCGATCGGCGCATCGACCGGCATCCGCTCGTTCCCGGAGACGATTTCCCGGCTATGATGCACCCATGATCGATACACCGCAGACAGACTCAGCGCCGCCGGGCTTCCGCGTGCCCTCGCCGATCGTGGCGATGGCCGCCTGGCTCGTGCCGGGGCTGGGATATGTCCTGATCGGGCACCGAACCCGCGGGATCACGGCCGGGGCAACGATCATCCTGCTCTTTTTTCTGGGACTGTTCATAGGCGGGGCAAAGGTCGTCGAGCCCTGCACCAGCTACTCGATCCAGGGGATCCTGCAGAAGCCGGCTTACGTGGGGCAACTTCTCACCGGCCCCATTGCCATCATCACGGCCCGCATCGCGGCCGACCCGTCATTCGCCACCTCGCATTCCCGCGTGAACGAAATCGGCACGCTGTACACGGCGGTCGCCGGAATGCTCAACCTGCTGGTGATCATCGACGTCTCCAACCGTGCCTCGAGTCCGCGGGAGGCCAAATGACCCCGGGAATTCTCGCGGCGACGCTCGTGGCGACGACGGAGTATCACTTTCGCCCCTTTCACACGGCCGCCCCGTTGTGGGACTACTGGTATCTGCTGACGCTGCCCATCTGCGCCGCGATCGCCGTGGTCTATAAATGCGTACGGTGCCGGGAAATGTCCCGCGTGCCGCGGGAGGCACTGGTGCTGACGTTCTTCATGTCGGCCGTGCTCGTGGTCGTGGCCGCGGTCCTGGCGATGATGGTGTGGGTGACGGAGTGACCGGAATTCCTACAGCGCCTTCAGCAGCACGCGCACAATTCGCGACAGGCCGGAACGGGCGTTGCTGACGAACTGCGTGAAGATCTTGTTGGTCACCACCATGAACTCCTCCATGCTCGCCAGACGCTGGCGGGTGAGAGCGACGGTCGCATGATTGGCGGAGGGTTTGCCCAGGGAAGCGGCCTCAAGCATACGCTGGCACTGCTTGATGGTTTCCAGTACGGGGTCCATCTCGCGGCGCTTCCGCTCGGCCGCGATGATCGAGAAAATCTCCCAGACATCGCTGAGGGATTCGAAGAACTCCTTGCGTTCGCCAAGCCGGTGCAGGCGGCGGATGATGGCCCAGTCGCACAGGGAGCGCAGGCTCATGGAGGCGTTGCCGCGCGAGATGTGCAGCCGCTCCATGACGTCATCGGTGCAGAGCGGCTCGCCGACGATGTAGAGCAGCGCGTGAATCTCGGCCATGGTGCGGTTGATGCCCCAGGTCGCGCCCATCTCGCCCCAGCGACGGATGAAGGTGTCCTGGGAAGTGCGCAGCATCTGTGCGGCTGACTCGGGAAGTTCGGCGGCAGGCATGGGCGGCTCCTTTCAGTTGTAATAACTTGTTTCAGAATGTACTGAAACAATAAATCAATGGCAAGTCCGATCTCGAAATTCCTGAACGCGCGGGCCGAACGCGCGGGCCACGGCGCCGGCCTCCGGTGGTATGAACAGCAGCCAGGAGGCTGATCATGCGGCTGATTCTCGCCATCGTTGCAGGCATCGTCGTTTCATTTGCCGGTCTTGCGCAGGAGCCGGCGAAGCTCTGGGACCTCGCCCGTCAGAACGTGGCCGTCCACCGCTTCTCCACGCTCTTCACCGCCCAGCAGGTCCGCGACCACCTCACGCCGCCGGAAAAACTCCAGGCGGCGATCGACTGGTGCAAGGCGACCGGGGTCACCAGGGTCTACATCGAATCTTTCCGCGACGGCTATCAGGCCGACCAGGCCGCCCTGGCCAATGCCCGTGACCGCTTCCGCAAGGAGGGTTTCGAGGTATCCGGCTGCATCACCACCACGCGCGTGCTGAAGAACTCCACCGGCTATAAGAGCGTCCCGTGCTTCACAGATCCGCCGACGCAGGAGAAACTCGCCAGCATCTTTGAGTACTCAGCCGGGCTATTCGACGAAATCATGATCGACGATTTCCTCTTCACGGACTGTGCCTGCCCGGCCTGTGAAGCCGGCCGCAAGGCGAAGACGGTGACCGTCGGCGAGAAAACGTTCCCCGTGTCTGACGACACCTGGGAGGCGTATCGCTGCGAGTTGCTGGTGCAGGTATCGCGATCGCGCATCCTGGCGGCGGCGAAGAAGGCGAACCCGAATGTGAAGGTCATCATCAAGTATCCCCAGTGGTACGACCGCTTCCACGAGCGCGGCTATGAAGTGACGCGGCAGTCGGCGGACTTCGATCGCACCTGGGTCGGCACCGAGACGCGCGACTATGCCGACAACCGGTGGGGCGGCACGCCGCAATACGAAGCCTACTTCATCATGCGCTGGTTGGGCGGCATCGGCGGAACCAAGTGCGGCGGCGGCTGGTACGACCCCTACGGCACGACCGAGAAGACCTACCTCGAGCAGGCCCGCCAGACGGTGCTGGGCGGAGCACGCGAATCGATGCTCTTCTGCTACGGTTCGCTCATCGAGAGAACCGGACCAAAGAATATCGAGGCACTGCGGGCCAATATCCCCGAGTTGCTCAGCGTGGCCGGGCAGGTGATTAAGCGGCCGATCGTGGGGATCGCCGCATACAAGCCGGCCAACAGCCACCCGGAGAAGGAAGCCCGGATCTTCGATTTCGTCGGCATGATGGGCTTGCCGCTCGTGCCGTGCCATGAGTTCCCGGCCGACGCGCCGGCCGGGTTCTTTTCAG
>JANYKD010000197.1 GCA_025361735.1 Phycisphaerales bacterium | reverse complement strand
AGTACCTTCTAAAAAGCCATAAGGGTAAAATTTTTTATCTTGTATTTTTTATTATTTGAAAAATAAAAAGCACTTACAGCATTTTTGTTTTCAAATATTACTCAGTTAATAAGCGTAGGAATTCTTTACATGAGATATTTTGCAGACCATAGTCACCTTTTTAAACAACTTTTCTTAATGCTTGTGGTCAAATTCAACTGCAATGCGTGGGGCGCTGTTACTCCGGGCAAGCCGGCCTTTGATTACACCGTCGTGAAAGAACTCAAAGGCTCGCAGGACTGGCAGGTCGTGGCCGTGAGCCTTGGCGAATTGGCTGCCACGGATCCCAAGATCTCGGCGCCGCTTGCCAACTGGCAGTCGGTGACGGAGCTCAGCATCAGCCCCAGCGGCGAAACCGTCAAAGCCGGGCAGAAAGTGAAAGTGGATGGCAAAGCCTGGCAGGGTCCTCGCGAAATCCGCAATTTGCGCTGGGAGGGCGGCGAGTATTCCGGCCAGCGGAGCAAGGATTCCACTCTGAGCGCCGAGGAGCACCAAAAGCAGTTCAACGACGCAGTCAAAAAGTCACTGGAGCAGGAAAAGGCGGACCGGAAAGCCAAGTAGAAGATAAGGTCAACGTATGAAAGCAACCGTATTCGCGCTCCTTGTGCTGGTCTCACTGCATCCGGCACAAGCGATCGAATTGTCGGCGGCTTCGTTCACCCTGTCGTTTGCCGCTGATGGCCGGCCTGCCACATGCCGGCGTAACGCCGATGGCGTGGAATTGCTCCGGACCCGCAATGTTGGTTTGGGCTTCTGTTTGAAGGCGCCCGACACCGCTCCAGTGCGGCTGGCGAAGTTGTCCCTGCGGCCGGATGGCGGGCTGTCGGCCCGCAGCGAAGACGGCGCGAAGGAGATTCTGTTCCGAGTGACGCGCGGCCAGCGGCATCTCGCGTTGCGCATTGAACAAGTCGAGGGGGTGCCGCCGGAACGACTCGAGTCGCTGCACTTCGAGATGAACGCCGATCCTGATCTGCGGGTGTTGGACTTGGATTACATGACCCGCGTGGACAACCGTCCGGATGGCGTGCGCGTGGAGTGGCGGGAGCTATGGTGTCGTTCGCCGCAAAATCCGCTCGGTGGATTCGCAATCTACGAAAAGACAGGCGATGACGATGAGGACGCGACGCTGCTGCGACTCTGGGTCGATGAGAAACTGCCGCATCCAAAATTGGATGGCGCGTGGACGGTGGAGCGAGCTCGTCGCTGGGTTAACGATTGGCAACGCCGCTCTGCTGATCGCAGCCAACTGATACTTGCGGGCCGAAACACAGCCGAACTTCACGAGGGCGTCGAGTTTGCGCGTCGCGCCGGCATCAAACAAATCTATCTGTTCACGGACACATGGCGAACGGACCCGTTCTGGCCGAGTACCGATCTGAACTGGGCGGTCAATCGCGCGGTCTTTCCGCGTGGTGAAACGGACCTGCGGGAATTCGCCGAGTTTGTGCGCGGCCAGGGTATGTATCTTGCCTTGCACTACGTCAGCGGTGGCATCGGCTTGCGCGATCCGCTTTACATCGGCCGGAAACCCGACCGGCGACTGGCGAGTTGGGGCGGTGGCCGGCTCGCGGGCGATGTCGGGACGGCCGATACGACGCTGGTTGTCCAGCCAGCACCCGGCGTGGTTCCGCCCGCGCAGCATCGTCCGGCCTATCCGCATTTCTTCGAATGGAATATGTTGCGCGTCGGCGATGAACTCGTAAAGTTTGGCGCGATCGAGCCGGGAGCCGACGGCACATGGAAGTTGACGCGATGCCAGCGCGGTCAGGGCTCGACGAAACCGGCCGCTCATGTCCGTGGTGAAGACACCGTCGGACTGCTCGTCGCCTACGGGCAGAACGTCATTCCCGATAACGACTCGACGTTGCTGGGTGAGGTTGCCCAAAACTACGCCGGCTTGCTGAATCGCTGCCTGGTTGACCATGCGGAATTCGACGGGGCGGAGATTCATCGTCACGATGGCGATTGGGGCTACGATAAATTCGCCACGCATGTCTATCAAGAACTCGATCACCCGACAACGTCGCACGACAGTTCGGGCCGACGGCCGGCGGCCTGGTTTGAGTATCGGCTGAACTCCTCCCGGCGGCTCGTGCGCGGCAGTTGTGCCTACAGCCACGGCAACTACAGCGTGCCGGTGACGCTGGCCACGCCGTCGCGTCCGGCGACCACGCTGCTCGATGCGCATTTCACGTTGAGCCAGGGCAACCTCGGGGGCGCCTTGGGCATCTGCAAACCTGAGCCCATGTTTGGCGTGACGCCGCAAGTGCTCAAGGCACACGGGCTGACCGGCCAGTTCCTCGACGCGCTTGCCGCCTGGAATGAAGTCAGCACGTTACTGGCGGATGCACAACGCGAGCGCATCAACGCCACGTTCAGCCGGTCCCAGGGCACGGCGTCGAGGTTCAACCACCATCTCTGCTCGCCCGTCGTGCCGGTGGCGCGGAAGGTGGGTGGCCACTACGAGATCGTCCCTACACGCGTGCTTACGCGCAAGACGGGCGACATCCTCTGGCAACACGGCCAGGAACACGGCGCGATCTCGCCGCGGCAGTACGTCAGGCCAGATGAGGAACTGTTGCTGGAGAACCCTTATACGGCCCAATCTGCGAAATTCATCATTCGCGTTCTGTGGGCGTTTGATCCCCAAGGGCGAACGGTGATGCTAACAAAGACGAGCGGCAAGCCAGCGCCGCCCATGCGCGAAACAGATCTCTTCACGTCCGGCAATGGCCGCCAGGCGAGTACCCGAACCAGCGTGGTGCCGAACCTGGCGTTGCAGCCAGCGCTGTCCGACCTGCGGATCGTTGCCGGTGCGCTACCGACGACCTCGATGATCGACGAGGGTAGTGCTCTGCGTCTGCAGGCCGAGAATCCGGGGGTGTCGGGGCTTTGGACGGACGTAAAGACTTTGCCCGAATGGCGAGCGACAATGGATTTAACCTCGCGCCGTGGTATCGGCATGCGAGTGACCGGCGACGGCAGTGGTGCGGTTCTGGTCTTAGCCATCTCGGGCCGAGACTATGTCGTGCCGGTTGATTTCCAGGGCACACGAGACATCGAAATTGCCAATGGCGAGGTCTCCTGGGCCTCCGGTTACTGGGGGTGGCGTATGGATACCAAGCACGCGGACTATGCATCGCAGCGATCGTGCCGCCTGGGGTTTGGGTATCTGCCGCCAAAGTGCAAGGTGACCGTGGCCGTGGAGAAGATCACGGCGCTTGCTGAGATTCCGGCGGAACTGGAGAATCCCGTCATCCGCACGGGCGCTGGCACACTGATGGTGAAGGGCACCGTCGGCAGCGGGCAGTACCTGCAATACGGCGGTGGCGAGACGGCCACCGTGTATGACGAGAACTGGGTCAAACTTCGCGAATTGTCGGTGGAGAAGAAGGACTATGTGATGCCTCAGGGTTGGGCGCCGGTATCGATCGGCGCCGCTGGAACCAAGGTGCGGCCGTGGCTTGAAGTCCAGTTCATCACGGAGGACACGCCGATGGTTGTGCCGGCGAGGTGAGCCGTGGCCAGTGGTCTCCCAAACGCGAGGTCATACCGGCGCGTTCGCTTCCAAGATACGTCCAGAATCCATCCCGTTTCCAGGTCAAGAGTAGGCACGCTTCAGTCAAGTCCCGCCATTGCCACGTCGGGTATTTTCGCCACGATAGGCCAGAATCTATGTGTCAAATGAATGAACCTCGTTGCCTTTGGCTCGCGTTCGTGCTGGCAGTGGCGCCAATTGTTCACGGCGGCAGCCAGGGACGCGTGGACCTGGAGACGTTGCGTACGCCGGTTTACACCGCCGAGGGAAACGCCATCGTCCGGCACAATGGCGACCGGTTCAACAACCGGCCGCTCTACTGCAATCAAATCAGCGCGATTGTCGTTGCGGGTGATCGGCCGCTGATCCGCTGCGGTAATGGTCCGGTGTTGAACGGGACTTTCATGGCGGCGCTGGTGCGGGGCGACAAGGCCAAATGGCTGCACGACTGGTCGGACAACACCTCGAAGTACCGGCCGGATCGGATGGAATGGATTCTCAAGGACAGTGCGTTCGGCGCGACTGTGGTAACGCTGGAAGCAGTGCCGCCGGCCGAAGGGCCGGGAATGGCGTTGCGCATGCGGATCGAGAATGCCCAGCCGGGCGACCGGCTCGTGTGGACGTTCGGCGGCGCGGTGCAGCAGAAGGAGGGCATGCTCGGCGCGTGGGATGTGACGACAGGCGGGCGGCAAAAGATGCTGACGCTGGGATTCTCGGCCGATGACTGCCGGGATAACCGTGTGACGCTCGACGGCGAATGGTTCATTGTGGAAGCCAACTCGGGCAAGGCGAGCAGCGTTGCGGTGGGACAGTGCAGCGTTGCGTCAAAGATCACCATTGCCGACGCCGGGGTATGGGCCGATGCTCTGAAACTATCGTCCAGTACTGGCAAGAATACACCTCTGGCGTGTGCTGTTGTGGACCTGGACGGGCAGCGGGAAATCTATTGGGCGATGCGGGGTTTCAAGAGTGCAAAACCGGGTAACGCTCAACGACCGCCAGCGGCGGCCGAGGTGTTCGCGGCCGGGATGCGGCGGGCCGAGGAGATCGGCAATCGGGTGGTGGTCGACACGCCCGACGCGCATCTCAATGCCCTGGTGTTTGCCTCGAACGCAGTCGTTGATGGGGTGTATCGCGATGGGATGTTTACGCACTCGGGCATGCGCTGGGGCGTTGCACTCCTGGGCTGGCGCTCAATCTTCGGCGGCACGGCCTATGGCTGGCATGACCGCGTCCTGACCGAGGCACGTTCATGTCTCGCGAAACAGATCACCGAATCTGGGAAGAAGATCCCGAAAGCAGATCCGAAAACCGGCCTGAGTTGCCAGTCACTCGAGTCACGCATGTTCGGCAGAGGCCGAGTGAATGCGTCGAACACCTGGCACTACGACATGCAGAGCATCTTCTTCGACCAGATCATCCACGCATGGCGTTGGACTGGCGATCCGGAACTGGAAATGATCCTGCGTCCGGCGCTCGAACTGCATCTGGAGTACATCCGCGAATGCTTTGATCCGGACGATGATGGGCTTTATGAGGCCTACGCCACCACCTGGCCGACCGACAACCAGTGGTACAACGGTGGCGGTACCGCAGAGGAAACCGCGTACGCGTACGCCGGTCACAAGGCGGCGATGGAACTTGCCCGTCGCGCCGGCGACATCCCGGCCACCAAGCGCCATGAGGCCAGGCTGGCAAGGATCCACAGGGCTTTCATGGAGAAGTTGTGGATCCCGTCTCAAGGATACGTTGGTTCCTATGTCGAGCAGGGTGGCCACAATCGCCTGCACGAGGACTCCTGGCTCTACGCGATCTTCTGCCCGATTGACGCCGGGATGCTCGACACGAAGCAGGCGGCGAGTTCCCTCTACTACACTGAATGGGGCCTGGAACGCGAGAACATGCCCTACGGCGGCCAGCGATGCTGGACATCCAACTGGGTGCCGTCGGTGTGGTCGCTCCGCGAGATGTGGCCGGGCGACAACTATCACCTGGCAATGGCGTACTTCCAGACCGGCCTGGCCGACGAGGGCTGGAATGTGCTGCGGGGGACGTTTCCGCACATGGCGTATTACGGCCCTGTGCCTGGCGACCTCGGTCACGCTGCCGGCGGCACGGACTTCAACGATTGCGCCAGCATGTTCTGCCGGACGGTGGTGGAGGGCCTGTTCGGCTACCGGCCGGACTATCCCAACGGCGTGGTGACCATCGCCCCGCAGTTACCATCCGACTGGGATCACGCCTCCATCAAGACGCCGGATGTTGTGCTGGATATCAGAGGGACGATGTATCGCATCGAACTGACCAAACCTGCGGCACTCGACCTGCGCCTGCCCGTGCGGGCGAAGAAACTCGTCAAAGTGACCGTCAACGGCAATCCGGCCCAATGGGAACTGTTGCCAGGCTACGGATGTAGTATTGCAAAGATCGCCGTGCCCAGGAGCAAATCTGCCATCGTCGCACTGACGTGCGAAGCGCCGCTGCCGCAGTATCCGGCCGTGTCAATGACAATCGCCGTCGGCGAGGAACTGCATCTGTCGGCAAAGGATGCAAGGATCATTGAACCGGCCGCATTGCCCGCGCGCGCCGGGAATCATCTCGTCGAAGCACTGGTTCAGGCCGGTGATCTGCCGCAGCGACGGGTGTTCAAAATCAAGGTGAGCGATCCCAAGTCCGACACCGCGCAGGCCGCGCTGTTCTTTGAAAAGGCCCCGGCCGATGCCCGCTGGGAATGTCTGGATCTGTCGCGGCAACACAACGGGGACATCCGCACCATTTTCCAGCAGAAATATCTTTCGCCGCGTCCGGAGACGTGTTCCCTGCGGCTGGCAACGGACGGCTACTCCACATGGCAGATGATGCTCAACCCCAGACACAAGTCGCCGGTAATCGACCTGGCGAATGTGCCCAAACTGGTGGATGGCGCGTCGCGCTTACGAACGCCGCAGGGCGTCCCGTTCACATGGTCCGGCGGTGAGCGTAACATCGCCTTCACGTCCATGTGGGACAACTGGCCGCGTCAGGTGGCGGTGCCGGTGAACCGCAAGGCCGAACGAATCTGGCTGCTCGTATGCGGTTTCACAAACCCGATGCAGGGCCGGATCGCCAACGCCGAACTGCGGATGAAATACGCCGACGGTGTCGTGGAGAAGTTGGAACTGGTGCCGCCGCTGAACTTCTGGTCACTGTGTCCCTTCGGCGGTGTGGACTATGACTACAAGCGGGATGCCTTCTGTTTGCCCAAGAACCCGCCGGCGACGGTGCAACTCGGCAACAACTGCCGGGCGATCCTGTTGAACCATCGCCTGCGGCCGGGTGTTGTGTTGGAAGGGGTCACGCTGGAAACTCTCTCGCAGGAAGTCATCGTCGGCATGATGGGTGTGACCGTGATGAGTCAGAGCGAGGCCGCCAAATGAACAAGCCAGTCGTTTCGCGTCAAATATGAGCCGGTGACGAACAATGCGTCAACTGCGGCCAGCGTTGCGCAGTCGTTCCAGGCTCGCCCTCCAGGCGCGGATTGTGCCGACATTGCGGGCTTCGAACTGGCCGAGTTCGTCGAAGCCGGCCTGCACGTCGAGGTCGAGTTGCTGGTAGAAGGTGTTGCTGACCACGATCTCGCTGGTCTTGGTGTCGCGGTGCAGGCGGGCGGTCATGTTGATGGGGTCGCCGATGGCGCCCATGTGAGTGCGGCTGAAGGGGTGCATGGACATGATCTGCAGGTCGCCGATGGCGATGCCGATGTGGACGCCGCTGCCCGTTTGCACGCGGTCGATCCGTCGCTGCCATTTGGCGGAAACCGAGTCGCCGATGTCGACCAGCGAGAGGGCGCAATCCAGGGCGCGGCGGAGGTGATCGTTGTCAGGGTCTGCGTCCGGGATTCCGAACAGGCCGATGACCGCGTCGCCGATGAACTGGTAGAGCATGCCGCCGGCGTTGATGACCTGATAGCGGCTCTTGGAATAGAACGAGGTGAGGCAATCGCGGACCACATGGTCGTCGCGCGTGTCGCGGACGTAGCTTGAGAACGAGGTAAGGTCGGCGTTGACGATGACGACATCGCGGTAGAGTCCCGGCCGCAGGAGGGTCAGTTTGGTGCGGCCACTTTCGCCAAGTAATTTGCGCAGCCGCCAGTATCCGAAGTGCCACATCAGCGAGGATTCTAGGGCATCGCCTGTCGAGTTGGGTCCGAAGGCGTAGGCGGCCTTGGCGCGGGTGACGGCATCCCGCACCTGGATCAGGTCCGACGTGCAGATGCTCTGGATGGACACATTCAGCAGTTCGTGAAGCAGAGCGAGCAGCCGTGTTTCGTCCCACACCTCCAGTTCGAGCCCGGGTCGCAGCCCCTGGCGGATGGTTGCTTCGATGGTGCTCCAGTCGCTATGCCGGCTGGCATCAACCACGAGGACGACTTTGGTGGCGTTCTGGGCTCCGGGGGAGTCCGGGCCGTATTTGCGGGCGAGACTGCGGATGATGCGCTGGGGGTTGTAGCCGAACTTCACTTCGACGTAATAGGGCCGGCAGCCGGCCGGAACGATGCGGATATCGGCGAACGCGCCAGTCACGCCCATGTAGACTTCGCGGTCGATCTTCACTGCCTCGGGCAGCGACACCTCGCCGGACACATGCAGGAAGCGGCAGACGGTGCAGCATGTTTCCTCGAGGAACAGGCGGAGTTCCACGGCGTCTTCGTCAATTCGCTGGGTTTCGGCCATTCTGCTCCTTCATTACGTCACACTACAACTGCCCGATTATACCGTGACGGCCCCTGGGGAACACAGCGATTGCGGAGCACCGCCTTTGGGTGGCCAAGTCATTCTGCTAAACTGTGGTTGGCCAGGAGGATCCTTCATGCGGCTCATTCTGTGTGCATGTGTTGTATGCATGGCGCTGTCGGCAGCCCGCGCCGAGGAGCCGGTCCGTATCGACAGGCCGCTCGTTGCCTGGTGGCATTTCGACGAACCATCGGGTGGTCTCTGCCGCGACATCAGCGGTCATGGATACGACGCCTCGGCGCAGACGGGATCGTTCGCACGGGTGGCGGGAATATCCGGTAACGCCATCGAGTTTACCGGCCGGCACATGCTGCGCGTCACCGGAAACTTCAACTGGGGCAGGTTGAACAAACTGTCCTTCTCCGCGTGGGTCATGCCGACGGACATGGGGACATATAAAGAGATCTTCCGCAAGGAAGACGGGGACAACCGGGTACTGTTCTCATTCCAGGACAATGGCGAACACTTGTCGTTGGGGTTGAATATCGGCGGCTATGTGGAGTGCGATGCGCCCATCGAGCCCGCAAAGGTGCTTGACGGCCGCTGGCACCACGCGGCGGCGACGTTCGATGGCCGGGTGATGCGCGTCTATCTGGACGGCAAAGAAATCGGCTCACTGGACCGGCCCGGCGAGATGCGCGTGGGCGGCGGCTCGCCGGCCTGTATCGGCTCGATGAATGATGCGGAGTGTTTCCAGGGGACGATGGATGATCTGCGCATCTATGCGGACGCGCTGACCGCCGATGAAGTGACCCGCCTGTTCGATGCCGGCCGAGAGGCGATGAAACGCATTGCGGCGGCCGCCGAGAGCGATCTGCGGGAGATCATTGGCGACGCCAGGACATTTGCGGACGTGGCCGCGCGATGTCGCCGGCATGTGCTGGAGCACGGCCGGGAACTGGCCCCCGGGCTGGCGGCCAGGGTGCGGGCGGCGTACGTGCAGGAGTGCGAAGAGTTCACGAATCTCACGGGCACGAGTGTCAGTCAGTATTTCGTGTCGGCCGGGAATGAGGCTCATTTTCGGCAGGCCGGGCGGCTGGTGGAGTTGATGCTCGAATACCGGCCCCTGACGCCGGAACAGCGGAAGCGACAGGCACCGGACGAGGCCAGAAAGTGGCGGGAGGCGGAGGCGATCGCCGCCAGATTCGAGAAACTCGCGGCGCAGGGCGAGAGCGGGCAGTTTTCACCGGAGTGGATTGAGGTGATGCTGGAAGCCGGCCGGCACGTGCAGTTGCGGCCGCATGTGGCCGAGGCGGTGGCCCCGTATGTCAAGCCGGGCACCCCGGAGACCCGGGATCTCACGGGTGCCGAAGCAGAGCACGTGCTTGAGAGAGACTGGCTGCACCAGGTGGGCGGCAAGCCAACACCGGAGGCGATACGGCGTGAGATCACCTGGGCGCGGCGTCTGGCCGAACGCATTGTGGTGGACTTCCGCGGGCGGATGGATCTGTCCGGCCAGAGGTCGCGTCTGGAGGAACTGGACCGGCGTGCGACCGCGTTGACCAAGGTCGATGCGCCGCTCTACTTTGAGGCGCGGCGAATCAAGCGGGAGATAGCCTTTGCCAATCCTCTGGTGGATTTCGAGAAGGTGTTGTTTGTAGACATGCCGTATCCGCAAGGCTCGGAGTGGCAACACGAGACACGGCACCGTCTGGGGTACATGGCCGTGCCTGGTGCGCGGCTGCTGGTGCTGGAGGGTTTGTCGCCGGGCGGGAAGTTGCGGCAACTTATGCCTCAGTTGCCGTTGCACGGGTCGCTCTGGCGGCCGGATTTGTCGTGGGATGGCAAGCGGGTGCTATTCTGCTTCAAGCCGCACAATGAGAAATCGTTTCACATCTACGAGATGAGCATTGATGGCGGCGAGCCGGTGCAATTGACGGATGGCGCGTATGACGACCTCGATCCGATCTATCTTCCGGATGGCCACATCATGTTCAGCACCACGCGCGGTCACACTTATGTACGGTGCATGCCACCGACCAATGCATTCGTGCTGGCCCGCGCCGACGCCAACGGGCGCAATATCTACCTGGTATCCCAGAACAACGAGCCGGACTATCTGCCGTCGGTCCTGCAGGATGGCCGCGTGGCCTACACGCGCTGGGAGTACACCGACAAACCGCTCTGGCGGGCGCAGAAGCTGTGGGCGATGAATCCCGATGGCACGCAGGTGAGTACGCTCTGGGGCAACCAGAGCGTCTGGCCCGATGTGGCCAAGGATGTGCGTGCCATTCCCGGCAGCCGGCGGGTGATGTTCACGGGCAGCGCCCACCACAATTGGTTTGCCGGATCGATCGGCATCATCGACCCGGATCGGGGCCTGAACTTCCCGGATGGTCTGACCAAGGTGACGGCCGATGTTCCCTGGCCGGAAACGGGTAATGGCCCGGTCGATCCGGCCGAGTCGGCCGAGTATCACCGCAGCGGCGACTATCCGGCGTATTACTCGCCGTATCCGCTGGGCGAGAAGGACTTCCTCGTCTCCGCCCAGCGCGGCGGAAAATTCATGCTGTATCTGATGGATGTGGACGGCAACCGCGAATTGATCTACGAGGGCGCGCACAACATTTTCCACGCCATCCCTGTGAAGGCCCGGACTCGGCCTCCGGTAATAGCCGATCGCGTCGCCTGGCCGACCCGCGAGGAACGGCTGGCCCCGAAAGATGGCGTGATCTTCAGTAATGATGTCTACGAAGGTGCGCCAGTGGAACTGAAGGGCCAGGCGAAGTACCTGCGTGTCTGGCACATTGACCCCAAGACCTACACCTACTGGAACAAGCGGCCGTACATCTCCACAGGGCCGGTGGTCTCCATCGTACAGTCCGAAGGCGTCAAGCGATTGCTGGGTACGGTGCCCGTTGAGAAGGACGGCTCGGTCGCCTTCCACGCCCCGCCCGGCAAGGCTCTGCATTTCCAACTGCTTGACGCGGACCAGCGCGCACTCCAGACGATGCGCAGTTTCGTGGGCGTAATGCCCCGCGAGTATCGCGGCTGCCTCGGCTGTCACGCCGGCCACACGCGCATGCCGCCGGCGAGCGGGGCATCGCTGGCCAACCTGCATGAGCCCAGCTCCATCACCCCACCGCCCTGGGGCCAGGACACCGTGAGTTATCCGCGCTACGTGCGGCCGGTGCTGAATCGCTATTGCGGCAAATGCCACCAGGGTGACGGCGAGGGCCGCAAGGCGCTCGATCTGACGGACCGTCCCGGTTTTCTCGGCTTCAGCGAACCGTACATGTTGCTCACGGGCCAGCCGACGTGGGGGAAACCGTACCAACTGCCCGCCAAGGCGCCGCCGGGTTTTGGCATCGCCGATGTGCTGATGGTCGAGGGTTTTGGCACCACCGACCCGGCCGCCTATGCCACGCCCGAGCCGATGAAGCGCCTGTCGTATCGCAGCCGGCTGATCGAACTTGCCTCCAGCGGCAGACACTACGACACACGCGTGGACGAGATGAGCCTGCAACGATTGATCGCGTGGGTTGACGCCATGGCGCCATATCGTGGCGATTTGGAAGTGCGCGAACTCGAGGACCCGGTGTTCCAGGGCATGGAGTGGCTATCGATCCGCCCGCGAATCAAGACTGCCCCGGTGATCGTGCGGCCGGGGCCGGTGGATTAGGCGGATTGTCCGATGTCGCTCGGCCAACGGCAGGCACTGATGAGCAACTCCGCGATGCGCTCAATCCATTGTTTGTCTATTTCGTCGAATCTGCCGATTTTGATGCATGGTCGCGCACTTGGGATAAGGAATGGTGCGATGAATCGCACCCTACGGTTTGATTTCTTTCCGGTGATCGATCACGCGTTTGGCTTTGCCCATCGAACGCTCGATGGTCTGTGGATCCACCAGTTCGATCTTCATGCGGATGCCGGTGATGGCGTGGATGGCGCGGTCAATCTGGTCGTGAAGCTGGTGCAGTTCGCGCATCTTGTCGGAGAATTGCTGCGGTCGGATTTCAACGCGGACGACGATCTCGTCGAGCGTGCCGGGGCGATCGACTTCGATGAGATAGTGCGGGGCCGTGCCTTCGACGCGGAGCAGGGCTTCCTCGATCTGCGAGGGGAAGACATTGACGCCGCGGATGATGAGCATGTCATCGGTGCGGCCGATCACGCGGCTCATGCGCGTGGTTGTGCGGCCGCAGGCGCACACCGTGCGGTTAAGCGAGGCGATGTCGCGCGTGCGGTAGCGGATGACGGGCATAGCCTGCTTGGTCAGCGTGGTGAAGACCAGTTCGCCGGGTTCGCCATCGGGGACGGGTTCGAGCGTGTTGGGATTCAGGCACTCGACGATGAAGTGGTCTTCCTGAATGTGCATGCCTTCGCGGGCAGCGCATTCGCCGCTGACGCCCGGCCCGATGACTTCGCTGAGGCCGTAATTGTTGAAGGCCTTGAGACTGAACTCGCGTTCCATCTCGGTCCGCATTTCCTCGGTCCAGGGTTCGCCGCCGAAGTGGCCGAAGCGCAGAGGAAGATTCTTGGGGTCGCAGCCTTCGGCACGCGACACCTCGGCGATGTGCAGGGCGTAGCTGGGCGTGCAGACGAGCACGTCGGCCTGCAGGTCGTTGATGAGCATGATCTGTCGCGGCGTGTTGCCACCGGCGGCGGGGACAATGCCAGCGCCGACGCGTTCGACACCGTAGTGCAGCCCGAAACCGCCCGTGAACAGGCCGTATCCGAAGGCGATGTGAACGAGGTGTTCGCTCTTGAGTCCGCCGCCGACGAGAAAGCGGGCGCAGAGATCGGCCCAGAGCTTCAGATCTTGGGCGGTGTAAGCAACAAACGTCGGCTTTCCGGTTGTGCCGGAAGACCCATGGATGCGGGCGATCTCCGATCGCGGCACCGTGAGAAAGCCCAGGGGATAGTGTTGGCGCAGATCGTCTTTGGTCGTGAAGGGCAGTCGTCGCACGTCGTCCAGCGTGCGGATGGAGTCGGGGGATACTCCGCATTTGGCGTAGGCGTCGCGATAGAACGGCACGCTTGCGGTACGGGCCACAACCTCACGCAATCGCTGCGTCTGCAAAGCCGCGAGCGTTGCCCGCGGCATGGTTTCGGCCTGGTCCCAGATACGGTTTTCGACGACGAAGGTTCCCATGGTCAGTCCCAAAAAGTGTTGCTCCCAGTCCTGTCCTACTGTCCGCGCGGCGCGCACGCGTCGCCGCAGTCGCAGGTCGTGCACTGCTCGGCCGCCCGGCGTTCGTATTCGCGGATCTTGCCGGCCGCCAGCAGGCAGGCTTTGCGTGCGATGATCACCGACAGCTCGTTGCCGGCGAGGCGGTCGCGTACCAGTTGCTCAAAACCGGCCGGGTCCGCGGTTGGATCGGTCACCTGAACCTGCTTGACACCCAGTGACTGCGCGATCTTCTCCAGCGTGACCTTGCCCGTGGGGTCGTGGGTCAGGGTCCGGCCGGTGCCCGGGTGTTCCTGCTGGCCGGTCATGGCCGTCGTGCCGTTGTCGAGGATGATGAGCAGGTGTCCCGTGGCAGGGGGGTTGTAGATCATCTCCACAAGGCCGCTGATGCCGCTGTGTACAAACGTGCTATCACCAATGATGCTGACCACGCGCCGGGCCTGCGCCTCGGGCAGCACATGCCGCATGCCCAGGCCGACACCGAGGCTGGCGCCCATGCAGACGCAGGTGTCCATGGCCTCGAACGGCGGCAGCACGCCGAGCGTGTAGCAGCCGATGTCGCCGGAAACAATGCAGTCGAGCTTGCGAAGCACTTCGAACACGGTGCGGTAGGGGCAGCCCATGCACAATTGCGGCGGCTTGCCGCGCGCCGGCGCCGGCTCGGGCGAGGTGTCGCGGTTGATGATCCGGCGGACGCGGTCGACGTTCAGCTCGCCGAAGCGGAACGGCTCGGCCTTGCCCTCGACCTTGATGCCGGCGGCCAGGAGCGCGTCGACCATCCACGGGTCGCCTTCCTCGATGACCAAACAGCGATCAACGCTGGCCGCGAACGCGCGGATGGCGTTCAGCGGCAGTGGGTAGGTCATGCCGAGTTTGAGGAAGCTCGCCTGGGGCGCGGCTTCGCAGGTGTGGAAGTAGGAGATGCCCGAGGTGATAATGCCGAGCGACTTGTCGCCCGCGGTGCGCACGGTCAGATTCGAGGTCTCGTTCCACTGGGCCATTTCCGCCAGCTTCTGCCTCAGGCGGCGGTGGGCGGCGCGGGCGTAGGCGGGGATCATCACGCGGCCCTTGATGTCGCGGACGAAGTCGGCGGCCGGCGGCGCGGGAAACTGCCGCCTGGAAACGAGCGACTTGGAATGGCAGACGCGCGTGGTCATGCGGAAGATCACGGGGATCTTCCAGCGGCGCGAGACGTCGTAGGCGGCGATGAGAAAGTCGTACGCCTCCTGCGAGTCGGACGGCTCGATCATCGGTACCGCGGCCGAGACTGCGTAATGCCGGTTGTCCTGTTCGTTCTGACTCGACGCCATGCCTGGATCGTCGGCGGAGATCATCACCAACGCTCCGGTGACACCCGTGTAGGCGGCCGTGAAGAGCGGGTCGGCGGCGACGTTGACGCCGACGTGCTTCATGGTGACCAGCACGGCGGCGCCGGCATAGGCCGCGCCGAGGCCGACTTCCATGGCGACTTTCTCATTGGGCGACCACTGGGCCTTACCGCCCAGTTTGCTGAACGCCTCCAGGATTTCGGTGGAAGGGGTACCGGGATATCCGGTGCCCAAGGTGACGCCCGCATCAAACGCGGCCGCCGCGACAGCTTCATCACCACTTAACAACATTCGTGCCATGCAACTCCTTTTGTAGCACAGGCGTCTCGCCTGTGGTGCCGGTATTCCGACACATCTGCGCAGCCCGGAAAACATGCGTCCAAGGCTGGCTCGTGCTGACGACGATACCCTCAAAGCACGCTGCGGCCAGGCGCTTGGTTCCGTGCGGCACAACATCGCACGACTGCCGTGCAGGCTGCTACGGAATGCAAAGTCCGAAGGATAACGCAGATGGGGGCGTTTTCAACATTGGATCAGTCAGCAGTTGGATCAGTCAGCAGTCCGTAGTCAGTGGTCCGTGGACGGGGCGAGGCGAGTTGCCAGCTATGTCGGATGTCGGTGGGGGTGCGGCACATTGATCTGGCCATTGTGGTCGCCAGTATTCAATTGCTCGCAGATGGCTTCGGCCTCCGGCCGTGTGTTACAGGGAATGAACACACGGCTTTGGCCGCCCTGACTGTTGGCGACAATCCAGTGCCCTGTCCAGTTCCGGAAGACGATGCAGTTGCCAACATTCTTTGGCACGATGAATTCAGGCATCGGCACACCAGATCCTTCGGCAGTCGCTTGACGACGCCTGCAATTGTACCGCACGCACCATCGCCATCCAGTCTCTGGTTATGGGTGATTGCCTCAGTCGGACTTGTTCCAACGCGACGTCTCCTCGCCGGTACAATCGTCATACCCTCAACCCAAGGAGTTTGATTCATGGAGTCAGTCATCACGAAACTGTTTGCTCTTGTCCTCGCCCTCATCGGTCCCGCGCCGACGGACACACCCAAGGAATTGCAGATCAAGGCCGGCGATCAAATCGTCTGCATCGGCGATTCGATCACCCAGGGCGGCGGATATCTCCGCAACATGGATACCTTCTTCAAGGAACAGTATCCCGACCTGAAGATCCCCAAGATCATCAACGCCGGCATCGGCGGCCAGAAGGCCGAAGACCTGATCAAGCGGTTCCAGAAGGACGTGGTCGATCGCAAGCCCGCGTTCGTGACCATCAGCATCGGCATCAACGACGTCTGGCATCGCCTCAAGGCCCCGCACGACGACGCGATCCTGGCGACCTACAAGGAGAACGTCGCCAAGATGGTAGACATGGCCCAGACGGCCGGGATCAAGGTCATCATCATCGCCCCCACGCTCATCCAAGAAGACCCGGCGAGTGAAGGCAACAAGCGCCTGCCGATGTACATCGCGGCCGAAAAGCAGATCGCGGCCGACAAGAAATGTCAGTTCGTTGACCTGCACGAGATGTTCCTGACCGCGCTGAAACAGAAGCCGGCGGACGCCAAGGGCAACTGGATCACCGGCGACGGCGTCCACATGAACGACAAGGGCAACGCCGTAATGTCTATCGGCATCCTGCGGGCATTGGGCGTCAGCGATGAAAAACTTGCGGGGAAGGCCAAGTAGGGGTTAGTTGATAGTTGATAGTTGATGGTTGATAGTCAGTTGCCAGGGATCGTGGGCTGCGACTATCAACTATTAACTATCAACCATCAACTACTCGGGCCGCCACCAGAATAACTTCCAATACGCCCGATCTGTCGCATAGCAATCGATGGGATCTTTCGCCAGATCGAATTGTGGCGGGAGAATTCCGTAGCGCTTCATTTCGCGGACGTAGTTCTTGTTGGGCCGGAAGCCGCTGGCCGGGTCGAAATGGGTGGATTTCATGCCCAGGGACGCGTAGGTGCCGACATAGGGGGCGCCGGACTCGATCCAGAGGCGGATCGTCTTTCGCTCGAGTGGGGTGACGCTGACATTGTAGTGGGTGCTGCCGAAGAGTTTCAGAAGGCGGCTGGCCGATGACCCGATACTGCGCGGTGGGCGGTTGCCCGTGGCGTCGTGGCCGTGTGCGATCAGGCCGCGATCCATGACAGTCACATAGCTGAGCGACCACCAGTCTTTGGGCTCGTTTGTCAGCATGACTTCGCCGTCGGCCTTCTGCGGGTTGTGACAGGAGACGCAGTGCTTGTCCAGCAGGGGCTGGATGTCGCGCGTGAAATCCATGACGTCGGGCACATCGCGGATCGGCTCGATGCGCGCGGGCGCCCTGCGCAGTGCCAGGAGGCCGGAATAGTTGCGAGCGGCTTCGTTGCGGTTCTCGTGGCAGCCGGCGCAACTCACCGTCTCGCCGGGCTGGACGGTGAAGAAGCTCTGCATGCGTTTGACGGCCAGGTCATTCTCGTCGAGGGCGACGAAGAAGAGGCTGCGCATGGCCGGGACTTCGGCGCACGCGGATCCGTCGGATTCCACGGGAATCGTGCCCAGGATGCGCTCAAGTGTGAACGTGCCGTCCTTGGAGATGGGTTCCATGGTGCCGCTGAAGTTGATCGGTTTGGGCAGCGTTTCCATCACCAGAAGTTTCTTGATCTCGCCCGGGTTGACGCCCTCCATATTCCGGCCATGTGCGACATCCGCCAGCACGATGCGCCCGGTCTGCTTTGACAGATCGACCCGGCCGGCAATGATCTGTTCTCTCGCCCGCGGCAGCAGCGGCACCGGCTCGTGGCATTGCAGCAACCCGCCGGGATCGGGCAACGCGTAGAGAAGTTCCATCTCGCCCTTGCCGTTCATGAGGAAGATGCCGGCCGGACCGGCCACGAGGATGCAGTCCTCGGAGAAGGCATACGGGTCGCGCCACAGTTGTTTGCTGATTCGCCGGGCCGATCCGCGCCGGTCCGGGCCGTCATCGGGATCGACAATCGTGATGTCGCCCATGTGTTCGGGCATGCCATGACCCGGAGAGAACGAGGCGATGACCTTGTTCGTGCCGGGAATCGGTTTGGCGTCCAACATGACCGTGCCGGCGTGCATGTTGCCGTAGTAGATCATCTGGCCGCTGCCGTCGGGGTTCATGGTCCACAGATGGTGATACTGCACGCGGCTGCGATCGACGTATTCCCAGCGCATGTACAGCACCCGGCCATCCGGCAGTACCCACGGCGTATTGTCCTGCTCGATATTCGCCGACACCGGCCGGATATTGCCGCCATCGGCGTCGCAGCGGTAGAGAATGGCCACCTGCGCCGACCAGCAGTTAACCCAGCGCCAGCAGCGCGACGAGCCGAACATGAGTCCGCCGTCGGGCAGATAACAGGCTTCGAAATCATCGAACGGGCCATCGGTCAGTTGGCGCAGGCCGGTCCCGTCGATGTTGATCTCGTGGAGGTGGTAATACTCCGTGCCGCCCTTGCGATAGGAGAAGAGGATCTTCTTGCCGTCATAATGGACCTGCGGGTCGCGCACGCCGCCGCGCGGGTCGTCGAGAAGGATTGCGAGCTTGCCAGTCCGCAAGTTGAGGCGGCAGAGCCGGCCACCTTCGCGATACCCCTTGCGGTCTGGGCCGCCGGCATAGTAGCCAAAGTTAACGTACCAGTGATCGGTGCCCGGCGCGCGAACGGCGAAGACAATGTCCTCGACGCCCGCCATCGGGCCCGCAAGTGCGGGACCCAGGAGTTTGGCGTAGGTGATTTCCGGCTCCTTGGCCGCCGGCCGTGCCGGAGGCGTAGTGGCCGCCGTGAAAGCAGCGCCGCGCGGATTCTCCGCAGCGAGAGCGAATCCCGTATCGACGATCGACGACCACGCGAGCAACGTCAGGATAACCGCATGCAGTGCCGCCGGTGTCCCCGCCGGCGCATTCCAGCGCACGTGTCCATCCGTCAGGCTCGCCGGCCGGATCACAGGCCGCGCCCCTGCAGTCTGTGCGATTGGAGCAAAGGTCTCGTTCTTCATTTCGCCGCCATGAGGGTTGTGTACATTCACCGCTACTACCGATTGTCGGAAACGGGTGTTGAAGCGATGCCCTCGCGATCGCACCTCACCGGATTCCCGGAATTCGAGGGATTTGTGAACCGCTGTGCGGAAAGTACACTTCCATCATGCGTATCGCCGTGATCACCTGTGCTGTCCTGGAGGCGGAGCTTGAAGGGCTCATGCAGGGGATGGCCCATGTCGTGCATATCGAGAAGATGCCACAGGGCCTGCACAACACCCCCAATATCCTGCGCGAAAAACTCCAGGAGGCCGTCGATCGCGTTGAAACCGGGACGAATGCGGAGGCAATCGTTCTGGGATATGGGTTGTGCAGCAGGGGGGTGGAAGGGGTGAGAACCACGCGGTGTCTGCTGGTGCTGCCGCGCGCACATGATTGCATCACGCTGTTGCTGGGTAGCAAGGAGCGGTATGCGGAGTATGTGAAACAGTATCCGGGGACGTACTGGTACTCGCCCGGATGGAACAAGCACCACGTGCCGCCGGGGAAGATGCGCTACGATCTGCTGCGACAGCAGTACGTCGAGAAATACGGCGAAGACAACGCGGATTTTCTGATGGAATCCGAACAGGCGTGGTTCAAGGCTTATACGCGGGCAACATATGTGGACGTGGGTATCGGCGCGACGCCGGCAGATGTGGAGTTTACGAAGGAGTGCGCGAAATGGCTCGGCTGGGAATTCGACCGCCAGCCCGGTGACGCGGCCTTGATGCGCGATATGCTGGAAGGCAAGTGGGATGATGAACGCTTTCTGGTGTTGCGCCCCGGCGAAACGATGAAGATGACCGCGGACCAGCGGGTCGTGGAACGAGAAAACAAAGGCCAATGACGGGCTCCCGATTCCACGTCTGGAACTTGGGCCGCTAAGGCAGGTGCATCCATGGATCAGATGAAACCGGTACGGCTGGATGTTCAGCATCCCGGCGGCACTCGCGTGCTCGAGATCGAGCCGGGCATGAAATCGCTAGCCGATATCCTCAGCGAGCACGGTCTGCCGTTGAACACGCGCTGTGGGCAGGAAGGGTTGTGCGACGGGTGCGAGGTTGAGCTACTGGGCGGAACCCTGCTGGATCGACTCACGCGCCGGGCGGCCTCGATCCACACGGGTAACTGCGTGCAGGCGTGTCAGTGCCTCGTGGGCCCGGGGGCCGCGCAACTGCGCGTGCCACCGCGATCGTTGCTCTCACACAAGGCGAGCGCACTGGTGGATTTCAACCTGAACGTGTCCAGCGGGCACGATCCGCTGTGGCAGGGGGCACGCGAATTGATGGGTCCGGCGCTGGGGCTGGCGATTGATGTGGGGACGACGACGGTGGCCGTGATGCTCGTGGATCTGACCGAAGATCGGGTGCTGGCGCGGGCGTCGGATTTCAACCGCCAGATGCGCCTGGGAGATGACGTAGTGACGCGGATTTCGCTGTGTGCCAATGACAAGGGGATGCTGGCGCGGCTGCAGGAGGCAGTGGTCGAGACAATTGTGCCGCTGGTGCGGGAGGTACTTCAGGCGGCCAGGGCCAAGGCGCGACAGCTTGTCTGCGGCGCGGTGGCCGGGAATACGACGATGCTGCATCTGCTGGCCGGGGTTGACCCGACGCCCATGGGGATGGCGCCGTTTCCGCCTGTGTTTCTCGAGCATCGCGTGTTGCAGACACGGGACATACGCGGCTGGCCGGCGGAAGAGATGGGGCTGGAACTGCATTTGTTGCCGGGAGCATCCGCGTATATCGGCGCCGACCTGACGGCCGGATGCCTCGCGAGCGGGCTGGCGTACGACCACGGGCCGAGCCTGCTCGTGGACGCCGGCACCAATGGCGAGATTATTCTCAAGCTGGGGCTGAAGTTTTACGGTTGTGCCACGGCCGCCGGGCCGGCCTTTGAAGGAGCGGGATTGTCGTGCGGGATGCGGGCGGCATCGGGCGCGATTTCGCACCTGAAATGGCGAAACGGGAAGTTCGAGGCGGATGTGCTGGGTGGCGAGGGTGCTGCGGCGCTGGGCTTGTGCGGGTCGGCGTACGTGGATTTCCTGGCAGAAGCCAGGGTTGCGGGATTGTTGTCAGCGACTGGCCGATTCGAGAAGGAGTCGATGTCGGCCGTCGTGGACGGAAAATTCGGCCGGGCGATGGTCGTGGGCAAAGGCCCGGAGGGTGCTGTCGTGGTGTCCGAGGCCGATGTGTCGCGGTTGCTGACCGCCAAGGCGGCAATCGCGGCCGGGATACTGACGCTGCTGGCGCAGGAGAAGCTGGAGGCACGCCAGATCAAGACGGTCTATCTGGCGGGTGGCTTTGGCACGCAAATCCGCCCGGAAAGCGCCATCGCCTGCGGTTTGCTACCGGGATTTCGTGCCGAGCAGATCGAGCCCGTAGGCAATTCCGCGCTGGGCGGGGCGTATCTCGCACTGGTCGACCGGCGGGCGATGGACGAGGTCCGGCGCGTGGCCAGGAAAATCGAGGTCGTGGAGCTGAACCTGGATCCCGACTTCGAGTCGACGTATATCGAGCAACTGACGCTGCCGTAGGGCAGGAGTGCTGAGTCCTGACTCCTGACTCCTGAGTCCTGTGTGTCGCGTACTCAGCACTCAGCGCTTAGGACTCAGCACTTCCGTTCGACCAGCACTTCTGCTCGACCACTTGGCGTTTCGCCGCCGGGGCTTTAATGTTGTGGGTCTATGAGTCTTCGAGTTTACAATACGCTGTCACAGAAGAAGGAACCCTTCGAACCGGTGCGGCCCGGTAAGGTCGGGATTTATGTGTGCGGGCCCACGGTGTACAAGCCGCCGCACATGGGACACATGGTCGGTCCGGTGATCTTCGACACCATCAAGCGGTATCTGACTTTGAAGGGATACGAGGTCACGCTGGTCGTGAATGTCACCGACGTCGACGACAAGATCATCAAGGAGGCGGCCGATACCGGGCAGACGCCGCAGAAGGTGGCCGAGCGCTGCACGGGCCTGTACATGGACTGCCTGAAGAGCTTGGGGATCGACACCATCGACCGGTTTCCCAAGGCGTCGGAGCATATCGGCGACATGGTGCAGATCATCGAGAAACTGATGCAGCGGGGTCACGCTTACGCCAGCGGCGGTGACGTCTGGTTTGATGTCATGTCGGATAAGGACTATGGCAAACTGGCGCACCGGTCGACCGAAGAGCAGGAGTCGGGCAACAGAACGCTTGAAGGCGGAGGCAAGCGTCACCCGGCGGATTTCGCGCTGTGGAAATCCGCCAAGCCCGGCGAACCGACCTGGCCGAGTCCCTGGGGTCCCGGGCGGCCGGGCTGGCACATCGAATGCTCAGCCATGTCGATCAAGTATCTTGGCGAAACCTTCGACATTCACGGCGGTGGCGACGACCTGAAGTTCCCGCATCACGAGAACGAACTGGCCCAGAGCGAATGCTGCACTGGCAAGACGTTCGCGAAATACTGGCTGCACAATGGCCTGACGCGCGTTAAGACCAAGGCCGCCAGCGGCGAATGGAAAATGGAGAAGCAGTCCAAGAGCATCGGCAATGTCGTCGATGCAAAGCAGTTCATCGACGAGCAGGGCGCCGACCTCATGCGCTACCTGCTGTTGTCGACTCACTATCGGCGGCCGATCGACTTCTCAGATGACGTCATCGCGTCGACGAAGAAAGGGCTGGCCGTTTTCCCGCGACTTTTCGAGCGAGTTGAGGCCATCGCCGGCGGGAAACTCGCCGACAACACGCCCGACATGGACCAGCTTTCAACCGCGATCACGGAAACCGATCTGACCGCGTTTGCCAAGGCCGTGATCGCGCAGAAGGCCAAGTTCCTGGAGATGATGGACGACGACTTCAATACCGCCGGTGCGATCGCGGCCATGCACGACCTGGCCGGCGAGATCAACAGCTTCATTGAGGCCCGGCACGTCGAACAAGAGAAGGCCCCGGCGCTGGTGTCGGCCGCGACGGCGGCCACGAGCACGCTCCGCAAACTCGGCGTGGTGCTCGGCCTGTTCCGCGTCGGCGTGGCCGCGCCAAAGGCGGCCGCGAAAGACGATCTGTCCGAGAAGCTCATGCAACTGCTGATCAAGCTTCGCCAGCAGGCCCGCAAGGAGAAGAACTTCGCGATCGCCGACGGTATTCGCAACGGTCTGACCGAGATCGGCGTAACGCTCGAAGACCGCGCGGACGGAACGATCTGGAGAAAGGCGTAGTTGATAGTTGATGGTTGATAGTTACCAGTTCAGTCTGCCAACAGATCACTATCAACTATCAACCATTAACTATCAACCAATAATGCGAATCCTCGGCCTCGATCCTGGCTTGCGGCTTACCGGTTACGGGCTGGTGCAGGTGCGCACCGTGTCGGCGCTGCCGGAACTGGTCGACGCCGGCGTGATCCGGCTCGACGTCAAGGCCACGATCGCGTCGCGGCTGGACGAACTCGAGCGTGAGCTGGTCTCGCTGATTGATGAACTCAAACCCGACACCGCGGCCGTGGAAACGCTCTATGCCCACTATGCCCACCCGCGGACGGCCATCCTGATGGGCCATGCCCGCGGGGTCCTGCTCCTGGTGGCCCAGCGCAAAGGGCTGGCGATTCACGAGTTCGCCGCCAACCGCATCAAGCAGGCCATCTCGGGACACGGCCACGCCAGCAAGGTTCAGATGCAGCGGGCGGTGCAGTCGTTGTTCCGGCTGGCCAAGCCGCCCGAGCCGCCCGATGTGGCCGATGCGCTGGCGGTGGCATTATGCTGTGCGCAACATACACTCTCGATAAGGCGATTGCCCGGAGCTAACAAATGATGACACGTCTCTTTGCTGTTGCGTCGGCAATTCTGCTCTCCCTGACTGCGTCGGCCGCCGAGCCGGTCTATGACGTGGTCGTTTATGGCGGCACGAGCGCGGCCGTTTCTGCCGCCGTTCAGGCGAAGAAGATGGGCAGGACGGTGATCATCGTCAGCCCGGACAAGCATCTCGGCGGGCTGACCAGCGGCGGCTTGGGTTGGACCGACTCGGGCGACAAGTCGGTCATCGGCGGCCTCTCGCGCGCGTTCTACCAGCGGATGAAGAAGCACTACGACAAGCCCGAGGCCTGGGTGCAGCAGCAGGCGAAGGAATACAGCCACTACCGCGCCAGTGAGGACGCGATGTGGGTGTTTGAGCCGCATGTCGCCGAGCAGACCTTCGAAGCATGGATTCGCGAGAATCAGATTCCGGTCGTGCGCGATGCTTGGCTCGACCGCAAGGCCGGGGTGAAGAAGGACGGCCATCGCATCCTGTCAATCGCGACGCTGGATGGGAAGAGCTACGCGGGGCGCATGTTCATCGACGCCACGTACGAAGGCGACCTCATGGCGGCCGCCGGCGTTACGTATACCACCGGCCGGGAAGCCAACAG
>JANYKD010000193.1 GCA_025361735.1 Phycisphaerales bacterium | reverse complement strand
ATGGGCGAGCGCCGCGGTCTCGAAGAAGTGGTTGGCGTTCTGGAGGATCAAATCCTTCTTGTCTGAAGTGATCGTTCCGGCTTCCGCCTTCAACGTCTCGAAACCAGCGCGCTCTTGCGGCATAAAAATCTGCGTTGCCATCATGTTTTGCTGATTGGAAAGCCGCTGATTCTCTTGCTGCAATTGCGCGTTCGCCTGGCGTTGAGACAACAATTCGTCCTTCATGGGCTTGGCGACATCGTCGCCGAAGTATTCCGTGAAAGGCTGGAAACGGCTGTCTAAATCACCGGGCATCGCATCCGTCCGTGCCGACGATTGCGCCTGTGCCCTGACACCGCGTTGACCCGCATCGGCGGATTCACGAGGAGTTGGAGGAGTGACCGTGCCGTCACCCTCGCCTTCTTCAAATTGATTCGTGTCGGGATGCGCTGCCTGCTGGCGCGTCTGTCCCATCTGTTGGCTGATTCGGCCCTGGGCCTGAATGACCCGCCGGGCCGTGGCCGCAAGTCCTTCCTTGGTCTTCTGAGACATGGCATTCCACGTCTCCAAGTCGGGTAACAGTTGGGCGCGGCGGAGAGCGTCGAGTCCCTTGGGATCGACACCGGCGAAGGTATCTTCCGAACTTACAGTCTCGGCCTGTCCCTGAACCTTCTCCGTCGTGCCCGCCTGCTTTTTCGTGGAGGAACCGGGTGAGGGGTCGATGAGTTCCAGGTTCTGCCGAACGCTCTCCTTCGACTCTCCAGCGTCCAGTCGGGCAAGGGCCAACGCATCCTTGTCTACCTTGGCATCTTCCGAAGGGGCACGTTCGGTTGATGCTTCGGTCGAGGGTTGCGAAGCTCCTGATTCCTCATGGGAGGGAGACTCATCGGAGGTCGACGGGGTCGAATCCGTTACCACATCTGCCTGTACCTGGTCCTCTTCCATTCAAAGTCCGTTTAAAGAATCATTCTCGGGCGTACCCAAGGGTCTTGAAAACCGTGTCCTCATGCCGCCGACTCTGGATCACCGGCCTGCCCGCCGTGTCGGTCTTGCACCCTGCGGCGTTTTTCGGCAGTCGCCGTGAAACGTAGGGGTACTTACTCGAACACGGCTGAGTGTTCACGGCTGAACCGATCGAAAGCATCTTGGTGGCTGTGCCACCGCACACGCATTCGACCGATGCCGGGATCTGGTGGATCGAGTGTCGTTCCTCGATCACACGCTTGCAGGTGTCGCATTTGAAGTCGTATGCGGGCATTGCAGTTGAGTTTGTCGCATCGACATCGGCCATGTCAAAAACAAAATGAGAACCGGCGTGTCGCGATGACACGCCGGTTTGAGCATTTGCTTATGTCGGGAATAGGGTCAGGCCAGAACACCCTCGGGACAGAAGCACTCCATCTGCTTTTCCCGCTCCTCCCGGATAGCCTTTCGTCGGCCTACTTTCATCGACCTGAACGTAACGGGTCGTGCTGACATGTGCTTGCCGATTACGATTGCTTCGGTGTAGCCGATCCCTTCCACCAGCACACGCTCAGGCTCATACGGGTCTGCGATGGCAAAGGTACTCTCACTCGGGTGTCCCACCGCCAGAACCATCTGGTAGTTCCGCATGTAACCCGGCATATTCTGCAACACTTCAATCCACTCATTCACCGTCATACATCCCTTTCCTTTCCTGCCCACGCATCACGTCTTGCTTCGTGGTCCTGCCGGAAGGCTGCCAACCCCTGATGGGCGCGCCGTTCCGTGGGCCTGCTTGGTCCGATGCCCCCCGGCAATTGGCTTGTTCGACATTCCGGCACCGGCACCGCCACCGCCCTTGATGAACATGAACGGTGCGCCCTGCGTTCGCGGCCCTGATGGGAGATTGCCCGCTCCGCTGATGCTGTTCTGCTGCATCGGAGCGCCCATCGGCGGTGCCACCTGCCCGCTGCGAGGGGCGAATGCTGCCGGAGGCGGCGTCATGCCACCGTTCATCATTCCGCCCATCATCGGATTCTGTCCCCATTGTGGGCCGGGTCCGCTTGGTTGTCCAAGTCCCTGGGCGACGATATTCGGGCTGACTCCCGGAGGGAGCGTCGCGTTCTGTCCAGCGCCGAGCATGGGCTGCTGAAACTGTTGCAGGGCTGCGGGGTTGATGAGAAGGTCGGCCAAATCCTTCTGGTTGAACGATTCGCCGAACATGTTGATGATGTACCGCCAGTTGATCCACGGCATTGCGGGCATCACTTGGCCGATCTGCTGCATCATCTGCATCGTCTCCATCGCACGCTGCTGATACATGGCATCATCGGAGTGCTGCATCGAATTGGGTTCGATGTCCAGGAAGAAGTCGATCCAGTCGATGCCTTCCTGTCCCTCCTGAATGCCACCCAGGAACGTCGATTCGGTGACTTGCCCTGTGGTCGGGTCGGTCGATGACACCGGCATGACGATCGAGGTGTCGAAGAACATGTACCATGCCACCCGGCGAAGCACGCGTTGGGTGTGGCGCTGCACCCGCTGTCGCATGAAGCTGGTGCGTGTATCGACGTTTCCTTGCACGATGTCGGTCTCTGTCGCCGTCTTGCCCTGCACCCGGCCGCGTTGTGCATCGGACAGGCCCACCGTTCTGTCGGCACGGTCTCGCAGCGTCATAATG
>JANYKD010000120.1 GCA_025361735.1 Phycisphaerales bacterium | reverse complement strand
GCGTCCGCTGAAGCGGACCCTACATTGCTCAGCACTTCTTGTACTCGATCGGGTCCGCGATTCCATTTTCCTTGAATCCCTTGAGTCGCAGCAGGCACGAGTCGCACTGGCCACAGGCGGTGCCATCGGGCGCGGGGTCGTAGCACGAGCGCGTCAGCGAATAGTCCACTCCCAACTCCAGTCCTTTGCGGATGATCTCCGCCTTGCTCATGTGGACCAGTGGGGCGTGCAGGCGCAGCTGGCACTTGCCCTCGACACCGGCACGGGTGGCGAGGTTGGCCATCTTCTCGAAGGCTTCGATATACTCGGGGCGGCAATCGGGATAGCCGGAGTAGTCCAGGGCGTTGACTCCGATGAAGATATCGAACGCGCCCACAACCTCCGCATATGCCAGGGCGAAGGAGAGGAAGATCGTGTTTCGCGCGGGGACGTAGGTGATCGGGATATCGTGGGACATCTCGTCCAGCGACCGCGACTTGGGCACGGCGATGTCGGCCGTCAACGCCGAGGCGCCGAAGGTCCGCAGGTCGATGTCACAGGTGACGTGCCGGCGGACGCGCATGGCCTGGGCGATCCGCGTGGCGGCCTGGATCTCGATCGCGTGCCGCTGGCCGTAGCGGAAGCTGATGGCAAACGGGTCAAAGCCCTCGGCGCGGGCGATGGCCAGAGTGGTAGCGGAATCCAGTCCGCCCGAGAGCAGGATCACGGCAGGGGGGTGATTGGGCATATATATGGGGTTATGGCTGTCGGGCGAATATAGTCAAGGACCAGCACGCCTGCAGAGAGCCTCAACGCGCGGCTTCGCACTCCACGACTTTCTCATGGTAGAAATCGTCCGTGATCAGCCCGTCTTCAAAGAGCAACTTAAGCTGGCGCAATCTGCTGGCGACCTGCTGCTTGGTGAACTGCGGTTGTTTGGCATTGCCGGGCTGCGTAGCCGGTGCGGTTGTCGGCGACGGGAGGGTTGCCGGCGCCGGGTAGACCCGCGGGGTACGCTTGGACGGTGGTTCGTACGCCGGGTCGAAAACCAGGATGCTCAGTTCCTGTGCGGGAACGAGATGACGCCAGAGGAAGGCCTGCATCCTGTCCTCGGCCGGCACCGCCACATGGGCAATGACTCCGTTGGGGAGCTTTGCCTGGCCTTCGATGCTCAGCGTGACTGGCGTTTTCGTCTCAACGCGATCAGTCTTCACGGAAAGCCGTACCTGCGGCTGGGTCGGGGCCAATACAACGGGGCTCGATGTGAATCCCGCCGGCGGGTTCTTCAAGGCCAGTTGGATGGGCGCGCTGAAGCCGTCCTTGCGGATCACCATGACGTTGACGGACGCCGTGCTCTTGCTCCGCAAGCTGATGCTCGACGGCACCGTGCGCAACGCGAAATCAGGCTGCGGCGCACTGATGCGCAGACGATAGGCGTATTCCTCGCCGCCATGTCGCGCGGCGTCGCCCAGGTGAACGTAATAGGTTCCATTCGCGGGCAGTTTGACCATGAGGTAGGAATCGGCGTCGTGCGTGTTGGTTCCCGCCTCGGCGTCTTCGTGATCGTCGTTGAACGCCAGCACGCTGCCGCTGGCGTCGGTGATCTTGAGGAAGGAATCCAGTGGAGAGCCGAGCCGGCGGGCATCGACTTCCGCGACGATCGTCTGCCCAGCCTGCCCTGTGAATGCAAACACGTCCCAATCATCCGGGCGATTGATGCGGCCGTTGATGATGATCGGCAGCGTGACCTTCTGAGCGGCCGAGGGGCTGTTGTTTGGCTCCTGCTCCAGGCACTCGGGAAGCGTGCTCAATTCGAACGGCACGCAGTTGGATACCAGGTTATTCTTGCGCGCGGCGATCGAGTAGGTACCCGGCCCGGCGTCGGGCGCCGGAGGCATGAGTCTGGCACCCTGAAGGTTCCAGCCTTTCATGTCGATCTTGGGCGCCACTCCCGCCCGGCCGCCCAGCGGGAAGATGCTGGTCACGAACGGAAGCTCTCCGATGCTGACGCGATACACAAAATCCTCGCGGCCGCGGTAGATGGCGTCGGTGATCGTCAGCACGTACTCGCCGTCCCTGGGTACTTCGCAGAGGATCACGGGGTCGGGGTTAAAGCGGTAATCGTCGTCGTACGCCACCTCTTTGCCGGCGGCGTCATGAAGCATCATCACCGGCTGAAACCAGCCGGGGACGGCGTCGGCGACAAACGGATTCAAGCTTCTCGCCTCGGAAGAGATTACCAGCCGTTGACCCTTGCGGGCCTCGAATCGATAGCGGTTCACTTCGCCGGAAGCGATTTGGCCGTTCATGATGCATGGCAGGGTGACGCGCTGCTCCACCTCGTCGTCCGGCCTTTTGCGCAGCGCCAGCTTCTCCTTGCCCAGCACCTGAAACTGGGCCGTGAGCATCGGCTTCCGGGAATACTCGGGCAATTGGCCGACGTAAAACACGAGCGGGTTTGACACGCCACGCAGCGTCGCCAGCGTCAACTCCCTGCGGCCGGGCTTGGCGTCGGGAGCGATCGTGACTTGAACAATGACCAGTGTGGAAATCGCGCTGCAGGCCGGCCTCTGGACGTATTCGGCCATGCGCGTTTCGATGCGCGCGGCAAGCTGCTTTGTCGCCTCATCCATCCCGGCGACCGGTTTGCCCGACGGCTTGGCTTCGGCGGTCATCATCATCGGCGCCATCATGTCGGACCCCGGCGCCTTGGTCCGCTTGAGGATCTTCACTTGCTCGCTCAGGAGCTGCATATCTTGCGGGTTCAGTCTCCTCTGATATTCCACCAGACGGGCTGAAACACCCGTTCCGGAGACAAAAATCTGATCGACATCATCCATGCCCTGGCCGCCCAGCCTGATCTGAAACGTCGTGCCCTGCTGGCCGCC
>JANYKD010000055.1 GCA_025361735.1 Phycisphaerales bacterium | reverse complement strand
GATCACCCCAGTTCAGGACCGGGTGTACATTGACCTCGATCACGCCGGGGTCGGGCGTGACCTTCAACACGTTGATCCGATGGTCCGCGGGCGGCGCGTAGCCTTCGAGCGCAATGGGGATATGCAGTTCGGCGGCGGTGGCCTCGATGGCCGCGGTCAGTTCGAGAAAATGTTCCAGCGTGGAGACGGGCGGATAGAACACATGAAGTGTCCCGCCGCGAGCTTCCACAGCCAGCGCCGTGCGGACGATCCAGTTCGCGGTCTTGGCCCTGGCGGGGCGTGGCCTGGTTTGCGGCCGGGTGAGCGTGATGGTGCCAGCGGAGGTGGCCACGCGCTCCTGCTGGAAATCCCAGTCGTCCTCGGCCGAGAACAGGGGCAGGTCATCCCTGGCATCAAACGGATCCTGCTCATAGACGGTGCTGAGGCCTGGATCGCCCGGCAGGTCAGCGATGGGCAATCTCAGTCCAAGCGGCGAACTTCCGGGAATCAGCACGCAGGTTCCACCGGGCAGTTCCCACTCGCTGGTCACCCAACCGGTGTTGGGATTGCGGTGAAGTGGCAGCACATAGCCGGCAACCGCTCCGAGATCTCCGCCGGGCTTTGCGGGCGGGTCAAACGCGGGAATGACGTACCGGGTGCCCAGTTCCAGCCGCGTGGCCAGCAGATTGATGAACTTCCCAGCAAGCGACAGGCGGTGTCCGTTGTCGACGGTTTCATCGGCAATCATTGATGGATCGTTCCACATGGGAACCCCGTCCTTCCGCCAGAAGCAGGCCAGTGCCCAGCGTGGCAGCGGCTCGCCGGGATACCACTTGCCCATGCCGAAGTGCAGCAGGCCCCCGGGCGCGAACGCGTCACGCAGACGCCGGATGAGCGTATCCGACAGTTTTCGCTTCTGTTCCCCGACGGCCGCCACGGTCCATTCCGGTGCTTCGTAGTCATCAATGGAGATGAACGTTGGCTCGCCGCCCATGGAAAGCCGCACGTCGCCGGCCACCAGGTCGCGATCCACGCGGTGGCCCATGGCGTCGATCTCGCCCCATTGAGCTTCCGAATACGGCAGCGTCGAACGCGGTGACTCGAGCACGCGGCGGATCGACATCTCGACGTCCATCGTCGATTCGCACGGATCGAGCAGGCCGGTAAGCGGCGCGGCGTCGCGATGATGGGCTGCCGCCGCGAGCGGGATGTACCCTTCGCCCGCGAGCAGGCCGCAAGTGGCGTCCATGCCGATCCAGCCGGCGCCGGGCAGGTAGACCTCGGCCCAGGCATGCAGGTCCGTGGTGTCGCGCTCGACGCCGCCGGGACCATCCAGCGGCTTTTCGTCCGAACGAAGCTGGATGGAATATCCGCTGACGAATCGCGCCGCCAGGCCCAATCGCCGCAGAACCTGAACCGCCAGCCAGGCAAAGTCGCGGCATGAGCCCTGGCGCAACGCCAGCGTGTGTTCGGGCGTCTGCACTCCGGGCTCCAGGCGGATCACATACTTCAGCTCCTGCTGGATCTTCTGGTTGATGTCCACGATCAGATCGACGTTTCGTCGCCGGGATCGATCGATGGTCGCCACGAACCGCTCGAGGAGTTCGCCGCCCTCCTCGAGTTCCAGGAATGGGGCGAGCTGTTTCTTGAGGGCGGTTTCATAATCAAATGGATAGTGTTCCGCGCACTCGTCGATGAAGAAGTCGAAGGGGTTGACGACCACGATATCGGCCACGAGGTCGATCTCAATGGCCAGCTTCCTGGTTTGCTTTGGGAACACATATCGCGCCAGCCAGTTGGAGTAGGGATCCTGCTGCCAGTTGACGAAGTGTTCGCCCGGTTCGACCTTCAGCGAGTAGCTGACGATGGGCATGCGCGTGTGCGGCGCTGGCCGCAGGCGGATGATCTGCGGCGACAGGCTGATGGGTCGGTCGTAGCAGTACTCGGTTCGGTGATGGAGTGCGACTCGGATGCTCATGGGTGTCTCTCAAACAATTGTAGTCGTGCTGGCTCGTGTGATGCCGCCGGGACTGCCGGGATGGAGGGGCGGGCGTGCCCCTGCCTGTCAGGCGCTTTGTATCTGCGTCTGCATCTGCATCGGCGGCGAAGTTTGCGTCTGCGCCTGTGCCTGCGATCCATCCACCTGGAAAAACGCCGCATAGATCTCGCTGTCGATCCCGTTGATTTCAGTCTGTACCTGGTCGAGGTATTCGTGCAGGCCGGAGTTCATGACTTCCCGGATCTGCTGATAGTCGAGTTGGGCGCGGAGCCGTCCCACGAGCCGTTCGGCCTCGTTGCGGTGCGTGCCGCGGGGCGAACCGGTGATGGCTCGCATCGCGTCCTCGCATCCGGCGACACAGAACCGCACGGCCCGCGGAAAGCTGTCGTCGAGCAGGAGAAATTTAACCACCTGGTGCGGGTCGATCCGGCCATAGTCGCGCCGGTACATCGCATATCCCGACACGCTCTTGAGCAGCGCCGACCACTGGAGCGAGTCCAGCGGCGTGTTCACGTAGTCAACCGCCGGGAGCAGAATGAAGTATTTAACGTCGAGGATGCGCGAAGTCTGGTCGGCCCGCTCGAGTTCGCGACCGAGTTGCGCGAACTGCCACGACTCGCCGCGCGACATTGTCGAGTCCGTCGCCGCGTTCACGAGGTGGCAACACTCCCGGACCCGCGTGCAGAAGTCATACGTCGAGTTCAGTGCGGTCTCCAGCGTCGTGGGCTCCTTGAGCATCAGGTAGAAGCGGTTGATGTACTCCCACATTTCGCCGGAGATTGCCGGGCGCACTCCGCGGGCGTTCTCCCTCGCCGTGAAGATGCACGAGGCGATGGAGTTGGGATTCTTCTGATCCAGCGTCATAAACTCGATCACATGCTCGCGCTCCGCGGTCTGATAACGCTCGATGAAGTCTCCGTGGTCGCCGGTCGTTGTTACCAGAGGCATCCACTGCTGATTGCTCCGGCCGGGCATATCCAGCATCATGTGGTGGTTGACATCAATGGCGCGGGCCACATTCTCCGCACGCTCGATGTATCGGTTCATCCAGTAAATCGCATTGGCAGTCCTGCTCAGCATCGCATCCTCGTCCTTCACCAGGTCGGCGAATCGAAATCCCGATTCGCCGAATTCAAGCTGCAAACCTCGGATTCAAAATCCCGAATCTCAAATTTCAAACGTGAAATCTCAGATTCGATATCTCAAATCCGCACCCGTTGTCTTCTCGCGCGGAGGTCGTCTTGCCGGCCTTCGTCACTGCAATGCATCCTCGACGACCCACGTATCCTTGCTTCCGCCGCCCTGCGACGAGTTGACGACCAGTGACCCCTTCCGCAGGGCCACACGCGTCAGCCCGCCGGGCTGCACGTAGATGTCGTCGCCGAAGTTCAGGACATACGGCCGCAGGTCGACGTGCCGGCCTTCAAAGTGCCCGTCCACAAGCGTGGGCACGCGCGACAGGCCGAGCGTGGGCTGGGCGATGTAGTTCCGCGGGTTGGCGCGAATCTTCTCCGCGAACGTTGCCCGCTGCTCATCTGTCGCATGCGGGCCGATCAGCATTCCGTAGCCGCCGGATTGGTTCGTGGCCTTCACCACCAACTCATGCAGGTGGCTCAGCACATATTCGCGGTCGTTCTCCTCCTCGCAGATATAGGTTGGCACATTGCTCAGGATTGCCTCCTCGCCCAGGTAATACTTGATCATCCGCGGCACATAGGCGTATACGGCCTTGTCGTCGGCCACGCCCGTGCCTGGGGCGTTCACCAAGCCCACGCGGCCGTTCTTCCATACGTCCAGTAGACCGGGAACGCCGAGCATCGAGTCCGGGCGGAAGGCCTTAGGATCGAGGAACTCATCGTCGATGCGCCGGTAGATCACATCCACCTTCTGGAATCCGCGCGTCGTACGCATGAACACCCAGCCATCGCGTACGACTAGGTCGGCGCCTTCGACAAGCTCGATGCCCATCTGCTGGGCCAGATAGGTGTGCTCGAAGTACGCCGAGTTGTACATCCCCGGCGTCAACAGCACGCACGTCGGCCGCTGGGCCTGGCTTGGCGCCATCGATTGCAGCATCTCCAGAAGCTTGTTCGGGTATTCATCCACCGGCCGGATGCGCATCCTTGAAAACGCGGCCGGCAGGGTACGCTTGAGCAACTCCCGATTCTCCAGGACGTATGACACGCCCGAAGGGCAGCGCAGGTTGTCTTCCAGGACGAGGAGTTTGCCCGTCTGATCGCGCACCAGGTCGATTCCGCTGATGTGGCACCACACGCCCCTGGGCGGATTCACTCCAACGCACTGCTTGAGGTAACTCGGGTGTCCCAGGATCAGGTCCTCCGGCACCACCTTGTCCTTGAGGATCATCTGCTCGTGATAGATATCGTTAACGAACGCATTGAGCGCCCGAATGCGCTGCTTCAGTCCGGTTTCCACGATACGCCAGTCGGCGGCTCCGATAACGCGTGGCACGACATCGAACGGCCAGATCTTCTCGGTCCCGGAGTCGTGGCCGTAGACGAGGAAGGTCACGCCCATATTGAAGAGAGACACCTCGGCGGCCTTCTGCCGGCGGGCAAGATCGCCTTCGGGGAGCGATTCGATCAGCTCCATAAGCGGCCGGGAGGCACCTCGAGGCAAGGATCTTGCCTCGAACATCTCGTCGAAGAACCCGTCGAGCTGGTATCCATTGAACTTCATGACGTTCGCTCCTTACGCAGCATTCTCGCCGTGCCATGAGGCTGCCTGCTTATTGAGCATACGGCAACCGTCTGGCGAGGCCGATCAGTGCATAAGGCTCTAATGCAAATGCCATTCCAGTGCGGAATTGTTCCGGATTGACGAGCCGAGACGCTCTGCCTTATGGACAGGCACATCAAAGGACGAATAGGTCCGGTGCTGTGCATTGAGCGTAGCGCCTGGGGTTGGCGGTAGCGAGGACCACAAGCCGCCAGAGCGCAGAATCGAAATGGGATGAGGCCACTTTGGTGCCTTCGAGCGTTGGCGGTGGGGCGTCGTCGCACGTCGGGCCGATGTGACGGTTTTGTCTTGTCGTGACAAGTGGTTGATGTTACGCGAGTTACAGCAGCATCGCGAGGCAGGCAGGCATGGGGGTTGCGTCCGACGCAACATTTCTGTTACTCCGACCGGATCGCAATTCTCGATTGATGACAACGAATGAAGCCTGTTACAGGTGAATCTGAATTGCAGATAATCTTCGAGGTGGAAGATGTTTAACTGCAATCAGAACAGCGAGTTACAAGATAACCAAAGCGAGAGGAAGAGGGCTCGTACCAGAATACTGAGGTGCGATTGCCAGGCCGGTGGCACAGCCTTCGCTCTGTCCCTTTTCGAACAATCGCGTCAGCCGGCGTGAATCAACTCCGGCAATTCCCGAAAGGAATGGTAGTCGTATGCGTAAAGTAGCCATTTATGGTAAGGGTGGGATCGGGAAATCGACCACGACACAGAACACAGTCGCTGCGCTGGCCGAAATGGGCAAGCGAGTCATGGTTGTCGGGTGCGATCCCAAGGCCGATTCCACCCGACTGCTTCTTCACGGTCTGGCGCAGAAGAGCGTGCTCGATACGCTTCGCGAGGAAGGCGAAGATGTCGAGCTCGACGACATTCGCCGTCCCGGTTATGGCGATACACTTTGTGTCGAGAGCGGCGGCCCGGAGCCCGGAGTCGGCTGCGCCGGCCGCGGGATCATCACCTCGATCAACATGCTCGAACAGCTTGGCGCCTACCACGAGTCCGAGGCGCTGGACTACGTGTTCTACGACGTGCTGGGCGACGTGGTCTGCGGCGGGTTCGCCATGCCCATCCGCGAAGGCAAGGCCGAGGAAATCTACATTGTGTGTTCCGGCGAGATGATGGCGATGTACGCGGCCAACAACATCTGCAAGGGCATCCGCAAGTTCGCCGAGGCCGGCGTGGTGCGGCTGGGCGGGCTGATCTGCAACAGCCGCAAGTGCGACAACGAAAAAGAGATGATCGAGGAGTTTGCCCGGCGGCTGGGCACGCAGATGATCCACTTCGTGCCGCGCGACAACGATGTGCAGCGCGCCGAGATCCGCAAGATGACGGTGATCGACTGGAATCCGGGCTGTGCCCAGGCCGATCAGTACCGGGCGCTGGCTCGGAGCATGGATGCCAACGACAAGTTCGTCATCCCCAGCCCCATGACCACCGAAGCGTTCGAATCGTTGCTGATGGACTTCGGCGTGCTGGAAGGCGTGGCCTGAGCCCGCCCGGCGACAGACGAATCCCGCCAACACGTTGTGCATTCTGTCGCGCGTGACCGGGCGTGTCCGTCCCGTTGCGAGCGGACATGCCCTTGAATTGAAGGAGTATCCCATGAAACCCCATGATGACGACAATACGCTGAACGGCGGAGCGATCACCGCCGCAAGCATTCGCGAGGAGATGCTCGAGGCTTACCCGAAGAAATCCCGGCGCAAGCGCGAAGGCCAGATCCTGGTCAACGAGAAGCCGGTCGACGAGCAGGGCAAGCGGCTGCCGCTGCCGCAGGTCGCGGCCAACACCCGCACGCTGCCCGGCATCATCTCCCAGCGCGGTTGCACGTACGCCGGGTGCAAGGGTGTGATCCTGGGTCCAACCCGAGACATCATAAATATCACGCACGGACCGATCGGCTGCGGCTACTATTCGTGGCTCACCCGGCGCAACCAGACTCATACCCCAACGGATGAGCACGAGAACTTCATCCCGTACTGCTTCTCGACAGACATGCAGGATGAGAACATCATCTTCGGTGGCGAGAAGAAGCTGGCGGCCGCGATTCAGGAGGCGTACGACCTCTTCCATCCCAAGGCGATCGCGGTGTTCTCGACGTGCCCGGTCGGCTTGATCGGTGACGATGTACATCAGGTCGCGGCGAAGATGAAAGAGAAGCTGGGTATCAACGTGTTCGCCTTCAGTTGCGAAGGCTACAAAGGTGTCAGCCAGTCGGCAGGGCACCACATCGCCAACAACCAGGTGTTCAAGCATGTGGTCGGCACCGACGACACGCCGCGCGGCAAGTTCTCGGTGAACCTGCTGGGCGAATACAATATCGGCGGCGACTCGTTCGTGATCGAAGATCTCTTCAAACGGTGCGGCATTGAACTGGTGGCGACGTTTTCGGGCAACAGCAGCTACGACCAGTTCGCCAACTCACACATGGCCAGGCTCAACCTGGTGATGTGCCACCGGTCGATCAACTATGTCGCGGACATGATCGAGAAGAAATACGGCGCGCCCTGGATCAAGGTGAATTTCATCGGTGCGGCGGCGACGGCCAAGAGCCTGCGAAAGATCGCCGAGTATTTCGGCGACCGCGAGCTGACAGTCAAGGTCGAGAACGTGATCACCGAAGAATACCCGGCCGTCGTGGCGGCACAGCAGAAGTATCGGCCGCGCACTGAGGGCAAGCGGGCGATGCTGTTCGTCGGCGGTTCACGGGCTCACCATTACCAGGAATTGTTCACCGAGCTGGGCATGCAGACGATTGCGGCCGGCTACGAGTTTGCCCACCGCGACGACTATGAGGGCCGCGAGGTGCTCCCGACGATCAAAGTCGATGCCGACAGCCGCAATATCGAAGAACTGCACGTCGACCGCGATCCCGTGAAGTACAACCCGGAACTGCAGAAGCACGCCCGCAAGCGAGAGGAAGAGGTCGGGTATCGGTTCAAGGACTACGACGGCATGATGAACGACATGCGCAGCAGCACACTGGTTATCGACGACATCAACCACTGGGAGGTGGAGAAGCTGATCGAGCGTGCCCGGCCCGACGTGTTCTGCGCGGGCATCAAGGAGAAGTTCGTGATGCAGAAGATGGGCGTGCCCAGCAAGCAGCTTCATAGTTACGACTACGGCGGGCCGTATGCGGGCTTCAAAGGCGCGATCAACTTCTATGCCGAAATCGACCGCCTCGTGAACGCCACCGCGTGGAAAATGATCACCCCGCCCTGGGAGACGGCTGGTGGGGCGGAACTGGCCGCGATGGAGTTGGACGGGTCCGAGGAGATCGAAGAACTGGTCGAGGCCTCGAGCCGGTGCAAAGCGGCTCAGGATGAAGAGTAGGTAGAAGATGGCGGCGCAGGCGGCGTAGAAACGGCTGTGGTCCTGCTACAGCTTCACGCAAGACGAAACCTGGGTGGCATGGGCAAGTACTCTGGCCTGTGTCACCCAAGCAATGGAGAATCCCATGAGCTTATTAAGACATACAAAAGGTGGCGAAATCAAGGAGCGGCTGGCACTCACCGTCAACCCGGCCAAGACCTGCCAGCCGATCGGAGCCATGTACGCGGCCTTGGGCATCCATGGCTGCCTGCCGCACAGTCACGGATCCCAGGGGTGTTGCGCCTATCACCGTTCAACGCTGACGCGGCATTACAAGGAACCGGCGATGGCGGCCACGAGTTCATTCACCGAGGGCAGCTCGGTGTTCGGTGGCCAGGCCAATCTGCTGCAGGCGATACAGAATATCTTCACTTTGTACAAGCCCGAAGTGATCGCGGTTCATACGACGTGCCTGTCAGAGACGATCGGCGACGACATCCCGCAGATCTTCGAAAAGGCCAGGGCCGATGGATTGGTGCCCGAGGGCAAGTTCCTGATCCACGCCAACACGCCGAGCTACGTCGGCTCGCACGTGACTGGATATGCAAACATGGCTCGGGCGATGGTGAAGTACCTCGCGAAATCCAGCGACGAGGTGAGATCCAGACAGGTGACGATCATCCCCGGCTGGGTCGAACCGGCCGACATACGCGAGATCAAGGGAATCGTGCGCCTGTTCGGGCTGGATCCGGTGACATTCCCGGATACATCCGATGTGCTGGACTCCCCGCAGACCGGCGTATTCAGCATGTATCCCCGCGGCGGCGCCACGGTGGATCAGATCCGCTCGTCCGGCGACAGCATCGCTTCGATCGCGCTTGGACCAACCTGCGCCGGTCCGGCGGCGAAATTGCTGGAAGAGAAGTGTCGGGTCAAGAGCATTGCCCTGCCCATTCCCATCGGGCTCCAGGCCACCGACCGCTTTGTGATGGCACTGGCGAAAATCAGCGGCGGCAAAGTCCCTCATGAACTGGCTCGCCAACGCGGCCGGCTGCTCGATCTGATGACCGACATGCATCAGTATTTCTACGGTAAGACGGTGGGCCTCTGGGGCGACCCGGATCAGCTGGTTCCGCTCAGCCAGTTCCTGATGTCGGTCGACATGCTGCCGAAATACGTCGTCACGGGATCGCCTGGCAAGGTGTTCCTGCGGCGCATGGGCAAGATCCTCGGCGACCGAGCCCACGACACGCAGGTGCGACAAGGTCCGCAGGCCGACATGTTCCTGCTGCATCAATGGATCAAGAACGAAAAGGTGGATCTGCTGATCGGCAACACCTACGGGAAGTACATCGCCCGCGACGAGAACATTCCGTTCGTCCGCCACGGGTTCCCGATCCTCGATCGCATCGGGCACCAGTACTTCCCGACCGTGGGCTATATGGGCGCGATCCGGCTGTTGGAAATGATGCTCGCGGCGTTCATGGACAAGCAGGACCGCGAGTCGCCTGAAGAGAGTTTTGAACTGACCATGTAAGGAGTCCAAGTGAAAATCAGCGCAAGAAACCAGTTTAAAGGCAAGATCAAGAGCCTGGTGAAAGGACCGGTGAACGCCGAGGTGGTTATCGAACTGCCCGGCGGTGTGCAGGTCACGGCCGTGATTACCGCGGCCTCAGCTCAGAGTTTGGGCCTGAAGAAGGGCAAAGAGGCGTTCGCCGTCGTCAAGGCGAGCGACGTCATGATTGGTTTGTGTTGCGGAAACGCCAACTGCGATTGCGGCAGCACCTGATGTGCGTAATGGCCGCGGAGACAGCCATGTCCACCTTGATATCCATCCCGGTGCTCGACGAGCGACGCTCGCAGATTCATACGACCGGCGCCGAGCCGTTCGCGATGAGCTGCGAGAAGCAGAGCGTCGCCGGGTCGGTCAGTCAGCGGGCATGTGTCTTCTGCGGGTCGCGCGTCGTGCTCTATCCGATCGTGGATGCGCTCCACGTCGTGCATGGACCGATCGGCTGCGCGGCCTATACCTGGGATATTCGCGGTTCGGTCTCCAGTGGGCCGGAACTGCATCGCATGAGCTTCTCGACCGATCTACGCGAAAAGGATGTCATCTTCGGCGGTGAAAAAAAGCTGGCGGCTGCCCTCCTGGAGTTGATCGAGAAATACTCGCCGCAGGCGGCCTTCGTGTACAGCACTTGCATCGTCGGGCTCATCGGCGATGACATGGAGGCCGTCTGCCGGAAGGTTTCCGCGAAAACCGGGATCGACGTGATCCCCATTCAGTCGGAGGGCTTTGCCGGATCCAAGAAGGATGGCTACTCGGCCGCCTGCCGCGGCCTGGCACGGCTCATCGGCACCGGCGACACCACCGCCATCCCCAAGCTCAGCATCAACATCCTGGGCGAGTTCAACATCGGCGGCGAGGCCTGGGTCATCCGCGATTACTACCGCCGCATGGGAATCCACGTCGTCTCGACGATCACCGGCGATGGCCGGGTGGACGATATCCGCAAGGCCCACGGCGCCTCGCTCAATGTCGTGCAGTGTTCCGGTTCGATGAAGGAACTGGCGCGGCTGATGAAGGAGAAGTACAACATTCCCTTTGCCCAGGTTTCCTACTTCGGCATTGAAGATATGAGCCGGGCTCTGTACGACGTGGCCGAGTGGTTTAACGACGCCGAACTCAAGCGAAAAGCGCAGGCGATTGTCGCCGAGGAAGTGGCCGCGATCATGCCTCAAATCCGCCGCTGCCGAGCGGCGCTGAACGGCAAGCGGGCGGCCGTCTACACCGGTGGTGCGTTCAAGGCGTTCTCTCTGGTGCGTTCGCTGCGCACGCTGGGCATGAAGACGGTTATCGCCGGTTCGCAGACGGGCAACCCGCAGGACTACAAGCGCCTGGCCGAACTTTGCGACGACGGCACAGTTCTGTTGGACGACACCAACCCGCTCGAGCTCGCGCGGTTCATCGCCGAAAAGAAGGCTGACCTGCTGATCGGCGGCGTGAAGGAGCGGCCGATCGCGTTCAAACTCGGCGTCGCCTTCTGTGATCACAATCATGAACGAAAACTCTGCCTCGCCGGTTTCAGTGGCATGGTGAATTTCGCAGAGGAAGTGCATCGTTCCGTGTTGAGCCCGGTGTGGAAATTCGTTCCCTTTCGCCAGAAGTTCGCAGGAACGGAGAGTGCGTCATGACTCACACGACACTCCCAGTCCATCCGTCGCGTCAGGCGTTCACGGCCGCGCGCAACGCGTGTAAGATGTGTACGCCGCTCGGCGCCTGCCTGGCCTTCACCGGCATCGAAGGCGCCGTGCCCCTGTTACACGGTTCACAAGGCTGCTCGACCTACATTCGTCGCTATCTGATCAGCCATTTCCGCGAGCCGATGGACATCGCTTCGAGCAACTTCAGCGAACAGTCGGCCATTTTCGGCGGTGCTGACAACCTTAAGACCGCACTGACCAACGTGATTCGCAGTTATTCGCCGACCTGCGTGGGCGTCTGCACCACCTGCCTCTCGGAGACCATTGGTGACAACGTGTCGGCGATTGTCGGCGAATTCCGAAAAGGCGCCGGTGACGGCGGCCCGGCGATCGTCCACGCATCGACACCCAGCTATTACGGCAGCCACTTCGATGGATACATCGCCGCCGTTCGCGCCATCGTCGAGCAACTCGCCCAGGGCGGCGAGGGCGAAGCCGATCTTGTCAACGTGATTCCCGGCATGGTCTCGCCGGCCGACTTGCGCTACATCCGAGAACTCGTCGAGGACTTCGGGCTCAAGTGCAATCTGCTTCCGGATTACGCCGAGCGTCTGGATGGGTCGGCCTGGGCCGAATACCAGAAGATCCCGGCCGGTGGTACGCCGATGGCCGACATTCGCCGGATGGGCCGGGCCGCGGCAACGCTGGAAATGACAACCGTTGCGGATTTTGCCAAGACCGGTGGCGGCGCGCTTTCGGCCAGGTTCGGCGTGCGACGCATCGGACTGGGCCTGCCGATCGGCATCGACGCCACCGACGCGCTCTGCACGGCGCTCCAGGAAGTCAGTGGCCGGCCGCTGCCGCGGCGGCATGCCGACGAGCGTGGCCGGCTGGTCGATGCTTATGTCGACGGTCACAAGTACATCGCCGAGAAGCGCGTGCTGATCTTCGGGGAAGAGGACATGGTGATCAGCCTGGCTGGATTCGCGGCCGAGATCGGGCTCAAGCCCGTTCTTTGCGCATCCGGCGGGCACAGCGGCCGATTTGCCGCCGAAATCGCCCGTGTCGCACCGGACTGTCGCACGCTGGATGACGTGGATTTCGAGGACATTGCCGATGCGTCTGGCGAGATCGATGTTGACGTCATCCTCGGCAATTCCAAAGGATACAAGCTGGCCAAGAGCCTCAAGCGGCCGCTGGTGCGCGTGGGCATGCCGATCCACGACCGGCTCGGTGCGGCACGCATATTGCATGTTGGCTATCGCGGCACGCAGCAGTTATTCGACCGCATCGCCAATGCCATTCTCGAACACTCACAGGACTCCAATGAGATCGGATACTCGTATCTCTGAACGAAAGAGGCTGTCATGTCCGCCGACTTCTCCAAACACCCGTGCTTCAGTCCGGAAGCGCACCACCGCTATGCCCGCGTGCATTTGCCGGTAGCGCCGGACTGCAACATCGGCTGCAACTTCTGTAACCGCAAGAACGACTGCCTGAACGAATCGCGTCCCGGCGTCACCAGCACGCTTCTTTCTCCGCACCAGTCCATCGCCTATCTCGAACACATTACTGATGTCCTGGATGCTCCCGTCACGGTCGTTGGCATCGCCGGCCCTGGAGATCCGTTCGCCACGCCCGACTCCACCATGGAGACGCTTCGCCTTGTGCGCGATCGATATCCGGACATGTTGCTCTGCCTGGCTTCGAATGGGCTGGGGATCACGCCCTATGCGAAGGAACTGGCCGATCTGAAGGTCGGCCATGTGACCATCACTGTCAACGCCGTGGATCCGAACGTCGGTGCCCGCATCTACCGCTTCGTGCGTCCGGACAAACAGGTTCTCCGTGGTGAAGAAGGCGCGCAATTGCTACTGGAACGGCAACTCGGCGCCATTCGTGCGCTGAAGGCCAACGGCGTTACCGTGAAGATCAACACCATCGTCATCCCGACGGTGAACGTCGGGCACGTCGAGGAAGTTGCCCGCACGGTCGCGGGTCTCGACGCTGATGTTCATAACTGCATCCCGCTCTACCCCGTCAAGGATACTCCCTTCGAGCATCTGCCCGAGCCGTCGATTCCCGCCATGGAAATGCTCCGGGCACGCTGCGTTGGATATATGCCGCAGATGACGCACTGTTCGCGCTGCCGGGCCGACGCCGCGGGAATTCTCGGCCAGGACAATGCCGAGTTGGTGCAGGCAGCCCTCAGCCAGGCGGCCAGCCTGCCGCTTCGGCCCACCGAGAATCGGCCATATGTCGCGGTCGCTAGCCAAGAAGGCGTGCTGGTCAACCAGCACCTCGGCGAGACAGAACGAATCTGGATATTCGAACGCACCACCGCGGGCGATTTCGAACATGTGGATACGCGCCCCGCGCCGCAGCCCGGGGGCGGCGACGAGCGATGGACAGCGCTCGCCGATCGCCTGCCGGACTGCAGGGCACTCCTCTGCGCCGCGGCCGGGCAACGGCCCAAGGTTATCCTCGCCGCCAAGGGCATCCGCCTGCTGGTTGCCGAGGGACTGATCGAAGAGGCGATGGAGGCCGTGTACGCCGGCCACAAGCCGCGGATGCCAGCGCGCGTGCTGGCTCGTGGAAGCGGCACCGACGTCGACGGTGTCGGTTGCGGCAGTTGCGCCGGCCCGGGAACCGGCTGCGGTTGAATCACTGCTACTTGAGAGCGAAGAAGATTAAACACGAAGACACGAAGGCACGAAGCGGGATATCGTATTCCGACACGCACCGCACGAATAATCGGTTCTATCCTCGCTGAATGGAATTGGGTTTACGTACGCCATTGCCCTTTGATCAACCGAGAACCGCTTCGTGGCTTCGTGCCTTCGTGTTTAAGAATGGTCTGCCGATCTACATAAGGATCCTAATCATGCCAAAGCCAGCATTTCACGTTCTCGTCTGCAACAGCTTTCGCACCAGCGGCGAGCCGAAAGGCACCTGCCACAAAAAGGAGGCGTCCTCGCTGTCGCAGTACCTCGAAACAGAAATCAGCGATCGCGGCCTCGACGCCATGGTCTCAACCACCGGCTGCCTGAAGATGTGCGAGAAAGGCCCGGTCCTTGTGGTCTATCCACAGGGCTGGTGGTACGAACAGGTTGACGAAGGGCGCGTCGATGACATTCTCGACGCAATGGAGCAAGGTAAACCGGCCGAGGGCCTCCTCTTTGAATGATCCCTCGAGAACGCCATGCCTGAACCATCGACTCATCCCGGCCATGTGGAGTTGATCGACACGACGTTGCGCGACGGCGCGCAGTCTCCCGGTGTGGTGTTCACGCGGCAACAGCAACTGGCAATCGCGGGAGCGCTGGCGGATGCGGGAATCGACGAGATCGAGGCTGGCATTCCCGCGATGGGCGAGGATGAACGCAGCACAATTCGCGCCATCGCTGGCCTCGGGCTCGGTTGCCGCGTGACGGCGTGGTGCCGCGCGCGGGAAGAGGATATCGAATTGGCCGCCGCCACGGGCGTGTCGGCCATTCACCTTTCGTTTCCGATCTCGGCAATTCTGCTGCGCGCGTTGCGCAAATGCGAATCGTGGCTCCTGGATGAACTCGAGCGGCTCGTTCTCATCGTGCGAGGCCGTTTCGACTTCGTCTCCATCGGCGTCCAGGACGCGGCCCGCGCGGACCGGCTCCTACTCAGCCGATTCGCGATGCGTGCCGCGGACCTGGGGGCACATCGCCTGCGGCTCGCCGACAGTGTCGGTGTCTGGAATCCCCAATCCGTGCGACGGGTTTACCGTAGCGTGCATCGCGCCGCACCTGGGCTGCAACTTGGCGCCCACATGCACGATGACTTGGGCATGGCCACGGCCAACAGTCTCAGCGCTCTCCAATCAGGCGCATCGTCAGCCGATGTCACCGTGCTGGGCATCGGCGAGCGCGCCGGCAACGCACCGCTCGAACAGCTCGCCGTCGCGGCCGCCCTGAGCGGTCTGCGCTGCCGCGTGCGCACCGAGCGCCTCGGCGGGCTGTGCCGGCTGGTGGCGACCGCCGCCCGGCGGCCGATCCGGCCAAATCAGCCGATCGTCGGCCAAGCGATCTTCGACCACGAGTCGGGGATTCATGTGCAGGCGATCCTGCGCGACCCACGGAGCTACGAACCGTTTGCACCGGAAACAGTCGGCAGAACCGGCCGGCGGCTGCTCGTCGGCCGACACTCGGGAGCGGCCTCGCTGGCCCATGCCCTTGCCGACCTTGGCATCGATGTCGATGAGACCACCGTTCGCTTGCTGCTCCCGCATGTCCGCCGATTTGCAGTCAACAAGCAAGGGACGTTGACTCCATCCGATCTTCGCGACCTGTTTGCGGCGACAATCGGCGAGGCCGGCGAGGTTGCACTCAGTGCCGCCGGCGGCCATGATCTGCTACTCCATGACAAATGATATTCGCGTCAGCCTCGCCGACCTGAAGAACGCCCAACACGTTCGCGCAACCTTGAACATGTTGAGCATGTACGCGGCCGACGCGATGGGAGCTGGCCGCCCGCTGGATCCGGCCGTCCGCCGGCGATTGCCGGCGGGACTTCGCAAATACAAGGCGCTGGTGTTTCTCGCCTGGAGCGGCCGGCAACCCGCGGGAGTCGCCGTCTGCTTCATCCGCTACTCGACATTCAGCGCAGCGCCGATACTGAATATTCACGATTTCGCCGTCTCGCCCGAACATCGCCGCCAAGGCGTCGGAGCGGCATTGCTCGATGCCGTCGAAAAACTGGCCCGACGGCGCGGATGCCGTCGCCTCACGCTGGAAGTTCGTGCTGACAATCCGGCCGCCCGAGCCCTCTATCGGAACTTCGGCATCGCGCCGGGAAACCCTCCGTACGATTATTGGACCAAGGAGCTTGCCCCGACCCGCACGTCTCATTGAACGCACACATCCAACGTTAATCCAGATGCTGCAAACTGGCACAGGACTTGCACGTCCTCTGGATGAGACCGTCCTTCCTGGGACGGAAACCATGTCGTGGTCTGGCTCCGGACAGCGCCAATCGCCCCTGCGATGGCGTCTGGTCCGGTACTGGCGGCATGGTGGCGTGCGAGCCGCTATATGTTCTTGTCGGCGCGAGGTGCCTTCGTGGATCGAAATCTGCATATTGTCTGCACAGACGACTGCCCATTGCCCAAGGGTTCAGCGGACATCGTGTCCTGTGCCCATCAGAAGGAGCGCGGCGAATCTGAAATGCGCGCCCTTTATGACATTGCGCGCGTGCTCATGGATCGCTCCGGCCAGCGCCAGACGCTGCAGGACATTCTAGTAGTCCTGGAACAATGGCTGGGGATGGTGCGCGGCACGATCATGCTGCTGAGTGCAGATAGCGCGGCACTTGAAGTGGCTGCGGCCCGCGATGCCGAGCCTGCGGTTATTGAAGCTGTTCGCTACCAGCCCGGCGAGGGAATCATCGGCCTGGTGTTTCAGACCGGCCAGCCGCTTTCAATTGCCAGCGTCGCCGACGATCCCCGCTTCTGCGATCGTATACATGCGCGCCAGACGCGCAATCTCGGCGACGTCGGTTTCATCTGTGTCCCGATTCTTTTGGGGTCCGAGGTTGTCGGCACGCTTTCGGCCGATTTGCCCGCCAAGGATCGGCACTGGATGAACGAATCCTTGCGCTGCCTGACCATTGTCGCCGGCATGATCGGCTACGACGTGCGGGCGCGGCGCCTTGAACGTGAGGAAACGCAGGCTCTGCAGGATGAGAACCTGCGATTGCGCAATGCGCTTGAGGAGCAATTCCGGCCCGAGAACATGATCGGCAACTCGCGGGCCATGCGCGACGTCTACCTGCGCATCCGCCAGGTGGCCGAGGGCGATACCACCGTGCTCATCCGCGGTGAATCAGGCACGGGCAAGGAACTTGTCGCCTCGGCAATTCACTACTCATCAAGACGGGCAAAGGGCCCCTTCGTCCGCGTCAACTGCGCCGCCCTCAGCGAATCGCTCATCGAAAGCGAACTGTTCGGACATGAGAAGGGCGCATTCACCGGCGCCATGCAGCGGCGTATCGGCCGGATCGAAGATGCCTGCGGCGGCACGCTCTTTCTCGACGAAATCGGTGAGTTCTCCACGGCGCTGCAGGCCAAGCTGCTGCGTGTGCTCCAGGAGCGGGAACTCGAGCGGGTTGGCAGCAACACGCCCGTCAAGGTCGATGTGCGCATCATCACCGCCACCAACCGCGATCTTGAAAAAGCCGTGCAGACCGCGGCGTTCCGGCGTGATTTCTACTATCGCATCAATGTCTTTCCGGTCTTCATGCCCCCGCTGCGCGACCGGCGCGATGACATCCTGCTCCTGGCCAACCATTTCGCCGCCAAGTATGGCCAGCGCCTGGGCAAGAACATCCACCGCATCAGCACGCCCGCAATCAATGCGATGATCGCCTATCACTGGCCGGGCAATGTGCGCGAACTCGAGAACTGCATCGAGCACGCCGTGCTGTTGAGCCAGGAGGGCGTGATCCACAGTCACAATCTGCCCCCGACGCTGGAGATTCCCAATCGCAACGATGCCGCCGCGCTGGGCACGCTGGAGTTTCGCGTCGAAGCCCTCGAGCGCGACATGATCACCGATGCCCTCAAGCGCAGCGGCGGCAGCGCCGCGGCCGCCGCACGGGAGTTGGGCATCACCGCGCGCATCATGCGTTACAAGATCCGCAAGCTCGGCATCGACTACGAAACACTGTTTGGTGATTCCCAGGCAAACCGGGCGGCCCACGACTCGGCGAACGAGCGGGGCGAGTGACATATTTCAGGCGGTTGGATATCCCACAGCCTTGGCGAAGCCCGCGGAAGCGTGATCCAACAGATGCTCCAGGCGAAGCTGCAGGTCGCGGAATGCCCGCAGGACCGCCCGGCCAGGTTCAGTCAGCCAGGCTCCGCCGCCATGCCGGCCGCCCGTGCTGGTAATCACCAGGGGTGTCGGCCACTGGCGGTTCATGCCATCCAGCAGCAGCCACGCCCTGCGGTAACTGAACCGAAGTCGCCGGGCTGCCTCCGAAAGCGATCCCAGCGCGTCAATCTGTTCCAGCAGGTCCGCTCCGGCCTCGGTGATGGTCGGCGCATCGGCGACCTCGACCCATATCCGCCCGCGCAGAACAAACTCTTGTGTTTTATGGCTTGAGTTGGCCATTGTTCGCCTACTCGATGTCGGTTGAGACCAGCACTTCCGTCGCCTTGATGATGGCGATGGCCGGAGAGCCTTTCTTGAGTTTGAGACGCTTGGCCGAGGAGACGCTGATCAGCGACACAATCTCGTGCCCGCCGATGTCGATCACCACTTCACTCATGACCGCGCCATGCTTGATGGACGAGACTTTGCCATTGAACTGGTTTCTAGCGCTAAGAGGCATAAAGTAGATCTCCAAAACGGGCTGATTCCACGAATCAGCGATTATAGACGAAGAGCAGTCGCGTGTCGCGTAACCATGTTCCTTTCGAGCCGCACAGGCCAAACTCGCAGGCGTGCATTTACGCTGGTGGAATTGCTGATTGTCGTCGCCATCATTGCCGTGCTCGTCGGTATTCTGCTTCCATCGTTGGCGCGGGCGCGAAACGCCGCCTGGGCGGTGCAATGCGCCGCCAATTTGCGCAGCATCGGGCAGGCATTCCAAATCTACATGGCGGACAGCGCCGGCTGTTTCCCTGCGGCATACACATTCAACTGCAACAACTACTATCCAGGGCCGGGCATCACCCACTGGGCTCGCCTGGTCCACGGGGGCAAGGCGGTTGGCGAGCAGTCGCTGATGTGCCCCGCGTTCGACCGCGGCGGCCTTCCTCCCACCGACAGGACCGAGGACAACCGCGAGGCTGGCCAGGTCAACAAGGCGCCCTGCGTGGACCTGCAGGCCGCCCGCTGTGCCTGCACCGTGATGGAGGCGCTTTGTCCGCAGCCCTTCTTCCGAGCCGATCCGCCCCCCAGGGTGCCCATGGGGATGTGTCACTACGTGGGCGCCACGAATATCGATCTCCATGATTGCCGTCTGTATCGAACCGTTCGATCTGCGGAAGTGGCTCGCCCCTCCAGCACCATTCTCGCAAGCGAATGGCACCAGAACCGGCGCATGGTGTCCGGCCCGGGTTACAGCAATGCCGCGTCGGCGGTGAGCCTGAGTTACCGTCCGGTTCATGGCTTCGCTCCTGTTTCTGGCGGTGCCCGGGATCCCTGCGACCTGAGGCTGATCGCGCCGATCTCCACGGGCTCCGCCCGTTTGCGACGATTGTCCCTGGGCGAGTTGGCGGCCGGTCGCTCCAGGATGGGGCCAGCCCCGGCTCAACTGGCTTGGCCGCAATCATGGCGGCCGGCGTTACACCGGCTTTCTCTACGTCGATGGCCACGTTGAGAGCAAGACGATTGAACAGACGATTGTCCCCTTCGAGTGGGGTCAGAAGGTCTACAGTCTGTGCCCTGGAGACGACATCGTCACTTGGTCGAGATGTGTGCGGTCTGGGGTGTGATGCACGGGGCCGGCGATATTCGCACCCCGGTGATTTACTACTTCTCGAAGGAGCCGCTCATCATTGACCTGGGAATTCACTACATCCCGGGCACGCCCACCGATCTTCTCTTTGCCTACGGGACGATTCCCGGCTTCATGAACACCGGTTCCGCGCTGTTCAATGGCGCTACTTTCACCGACACGCAGCAGATCACCGATTTTACCGGGAGCTCATACGTCAATACCGCGTACTCCGGCCAGACCTTCACCGCCAGCGGCGTCCTGCGTGGTGTTCAATACGTTCCCGAGCCGGCCTCGTTTGGCTTGCTTGGCATGGCATGTGTTTCGCTACTGTCCCGACGGTATCGCCGGCCGGTCTAAACGCGCGTTTTGATTGGAGACTTCTCTGCATCTCATTCGAATGGGAACCATCCACAGCGCGTTTGAAGAAGCCACGAGCACTCCCATTCAGCCCGCCCGGGCACACGGCGCGCCCGGGCGGGTGGTGCTCGACCCAACTCACGCGGCGGATCTGCTTGACCTGGAAGAGTTCGACCGCATCCGGCTGGTCTACTGGTTCGACCGGGCCGGCGCGGCGAAACTCAAGGTCGTGCCCTGTCGCAATACGGTTGAACACAGCGCAAACAGCAAGAGTGCCGTGAAGCCGGCGTGAATCTTGTCGAAGTTGACCTGACCCGCGCCGGCCAGCGCGAACTCCTGGCCCAACGCTGGGTCGGCGTCCCCGGCCACGCCAGCACTTATCAGGCATCCGTCTGGCGACCCGCCCAGCCCGGTCGTGTCGGGCTCTACGCCAGGCACCTTCACGAGGCCCTCCCGGTCATCCGCATCCCCCTCTGTACTGCGGATCCCGACACCGTGCTTGATCTTCAATCCCTGGTCACCGCCGCGTACGCTGCTTCACGTTTCGATCGCACGATTGATCATCCCCAGCCCTGCGTGCCTCCATTGGAAGGAACCGAGACCGCCTGGGCCGCCCAACGGTTGACCTCGGCCAAATGAACCTCCTCAATCGTGCGTAAAGCCGAAGTGGCGCCACGAGGTGCGATTCGCTGGTGCGGCAGTCGTCGCGGGGCTACGTCCTGATGTGTAACCGTGTCACAGTAGATCGAAGGAACTCCCTCAATTCGACGGCCTGTTGCGGGCCGAGTACTCGTTTGGGTATCACGTTGAATACTTGGTCACGATGGACAATGATGAACACCTCGCGCAATTCGATCGCAAGGCGCACATCTTCCCAAGACCATCTGACGACAAACAGCTCGGACGAAAGCTGAGCGCGAAGCTCATCCAACTCGAGATCAAAGTGCAGATGGGAGAACCACGATGAATCCCAATCGTTCCGCAGCCCGACGAAATGACTTCGGCTTCGCCACCGCTTCTTGATTACAATTCCTGCAAACAGCAAAGGGAGGACTCCGAGAATGCACAGCGTCTAGTGTGCTTTGCAGGCAAGCAGTACACTTGCCCATATCATCGCCAAGACGCTGGCACCCAGCGAGAGCATCCATAGTCGAAACCAGACCACACGCCCCCATCCCGAAAAGTCGGAACGATGGGTTCCACGCCGATAGAAGTCCTCATAATCATATTCGAAGCTCGCTACCATTCGCATTCTATCCCCTTCCAACCGCGAACCTTCGCCTTTAGTGTTTCGAATAATTCCATGCTCCTCGCTGGATCCGCGAAGACGTTCCTTGGGATAATGGCCACCGAGATAGATGTACACGTCGCAGGATGCCCCTGAAGTATTAGGGATCTTCGAGACAACACAACTCCGCGAAAGAACCGCCAGGCGCAGAACGTTTCGCGGGACGGCGTGGCAATCCGTATGCCCTCCTCCATCAACTCGAAAGTTACCGCGACATCATCCTGACCCATTCGGCGGGCCTTCCGGAACGCCATGATGCCGGAATACGCCAGACCAATGGTCAATCCTGCCGAAACGACGAAGAGAAGCAGGCACGCCAATACGGTGCTCTGCGTATCGAGCAACGCGGCCTTGGTATGGAATCCCAGTAAACACAGGACGGCGCAAACGAGCAGCAAATGCGCGCCAAGGATCACGAGTGAAGCGCGGGGTCCCACATGGTCCGTGATAATGCGAGGCATCGTCATCCCGCCCAAAGCCGCGGCGGCATCTTCGAGGTCAATCTGCCGCTGGGTTGTGGTGATTGTCATCGGCAGCAAATAACCATGTGGATGTGATACTTGGACCCTCGGACCCAGTTCCGTTGGCTCGCCTCGTTCGTCCGAAGACCGTGATTCCATCATCATGCTCCGCAATGACCTCACTGCCGTAGGCCCCACTTTATCACAACCGAGATCGTGTGTCGCCCATCCGCATCACCGTGTGTTCTCTCCTCCCTTGGCCGGCAGGCTCCCGCGCATTTCCGATCATCATTCCTTCGCCGGACGTGTCGTCGTCATCGCCTTACCGCCAACCATGCGGTACATCTCGCTGCCAGCCAGCAGAAACGTCCCGCTCACGTACTCATGTGTCAGCGTCTCTTTCACATTCGCCGGCCGATCGCCCACGGGCTGGCCCCATTGCACCTTGCCATCAGCGCTGACCACTCCGGCCAAACCCTTCCACGCCTTTCGCACCACCGGTTCGTAGACCGCGCGATCCAGGATCCCGCGGTTGATGCCCCACGTCATCGCATAGCAGAAGAATCCCGTGCCGCTGCTCTCGGAAAAGGGGACATGATCCGCATCATCTAGATTCGGCCGCCACAGCCCATCTGCGCCCTGTCGCCGCGCCACGGCCGCCGACATCGTCTTGAGCAGTTCGACATACTTCGCCCGCGTGGGCTCGTCGTCCGGCAAATACTCCAGCACGCGGACAATCCCGCCCATCACCCACCCGTTCCCGCGCGACCAGAGCACCTTCTTCCCGGCCGGCGACTTCTGCCCGATGAATCGCTTGTCGCGGTAATATAGCCCCTCTTCCTTGTCGAAGATCTCCTCGCTGACATCCTGCCAGAACGCGTTCATCGTGTCGAGGTATCTGTGCTCGCCCGTCGCCTTGGCCAGCATCGCCAGCGCAGGCGCCCCGTAGAGCGAATCCGCGTAGCGCCGCCCATCCTCGAAGTACCAGACTCTCGCCCCCGCCGGCGAGTTCGGCGCGGGCGTATCGAGCCACTTGACCGCCGGCTCGATCAGCCGCTTGTCGCCCGTTTCCAAGCACAGTTCGGCCCAGGTCTCCACGCAGAAAAGCCGGTTGGACCCCGATGTCTCAGTTCCCACCTGCCACTGATGTCCCTTGCCCCACGCCATCGCCTGCTCGAAGAACCGCGGATCGCGCGTGGCCTTGTAAGCCGCCATCACGCCCGTGTACCAGGTGGCTCGCTCCCAGTTCCGATCGCCCGGCTTCATCGTCGGATGGGCCACCTGCCACTTGTTGACCAGGACCATCAGCCGATGCACCTCAGCAGGGGAGAAGACATCGGCATCCTGTCCACGAGCGACTGCGGCCATGAATGCCATGCCAAATAGTAGACAGAGAGATCGCGCCATATTCATCGTCTTTCTCCGGATGTCGCACCAATCCGCCGATCCAGCGGCCAGCGCCATTCCCACTTTCCATCCCACTTCCGCTCAACAGTGCCGTCGGCCTGCTTGGTCGTCTTGAACTCGAACTTCGTGCGATACGCCGCGCGCACGCGGTCGCCGCTGATCTGGATCACGAAAAACCCGGCCGTCAGGTTGCCGTCGTTGATGCAGGTCCACTTCTTCGCCTCGCCCGCCGGCGCCCAGTCCTTCAGGCCGGTGCCGGTGTGGCCGTAGATGAAGAGAATCACGTTGAACGCCTTGGCAGCGTCGTAGGCATCCTTCCAGTCAGGCTCGATCCACCAGTTCGTGTCAAAGCCGCAGTGGCTCAGCAGCACCACCGGCCGGCCGCTATTGCCGACTTTCTCGGCCAGGTCCTTCTTCAGAAACGCGAGCGACCCCTGCGGGTCGTGCCACACCGGCGAGTAGCGTACGCCTTCTCGCTGCTGGTCGGCCGGATAGAGGTTGAGTTGCACAAAGTGGACATCGTCCCAGTCCCATGAATAGTGCAACCCATTCTCCGAGAGGTTGGAGATGAGCCCTTTCTCCTTGCGTGCCTGGTTTCTTTTCTTCAAATTCGCCTGGAAACTGAATCCCGACTTGCTCTTGCCTTCAGGCGGGCCGTCGTGATTCCCCCAGCCTTCAAACGCCGGATACTTCAGCAACCCGTTGGTCCCATCAAGCCCGAAGTCAGCAATGAAACACCTGTATTGTTCCTCCGAAATCACCCGGCCATTCTTCACCATGTCCCCGTCGTCGATGCAGTCCCCCAGCACCACCACGCCACGCGGTTTCCCGATCGCATCACCACCCAGCTTCTCCGGCCATTTCGCGCTCTCGATCGCGTTCATCGCCTCGACCGAGGCGCGGTTGAGTTCGTTGTAATTGTCCTTCCGATCCAGTTCCCGGTAATGGCAGTCGGATGTGGAGATGAACGTCACATCGCGTTGCGGCGGTTGTTTCGCATCCCCGGCGATGGCTGGCGCCGAGCCAACGAGTGTAAAGAGAACCAGGACAGCCGGAACGAGCGTGATCGTCCTTCGCGTGAGGTGTCTCATAATGGCAGTGTAACCGGAGGTGCGAGGCGAGTGGAGCGGCGGAGTGAAACTCAGGATCTACCTCGCATTGCCCCAGATTCTCGGTAGGGACCGCTCGCCGAGCGGTCTGTCGCACGACATGGACAGTCGCGTCGCCGACACCGCCCTGGCCTTGCCAGATCTACGCCGCAGGGTGTGGTTGCGCCTGCTTCTCCGCGTGGTAGCTCGATCGCACCATCGGCCCGGATTCGACGTGTTTCAACCCGCGGCTTTCGCCTCGCTGCTTCCACATTGCGAATTCATCCGGGTGTACCCAGCGCTCGACGGCCAGGTGATTCGGCGTCGGCTGGAGGTATTGGCCGATGGTCATGATGTCGCAGGAGATGGCCACCAGGTCATCCAGCACGGCGTCGACCTCGGCCTCTTCCTCGCCCAGGCCCAGCATGATGCCGGTCTTGGTCGTGAATCGTTGCTGTTTGGCGATCTGCAGCACCTTGAGCGATCGCGGATACTTCGCCTGCGGCCTGACGCCCTTGTACCGCCGGGGCACGGTTTCGAGGTTGTGATTGAGAATATCCGGCCGCTGGTCCAGGACAACCTGGATCGCCTTCTCATCGCCGCAAAAATCCGGGATGAGCACTTCGATGGTGACGCCGGGCGACTGCAGGCGGATCTGGCGGATGGTCTCGGCCCAGATGGCCGCCCCGCCGTCGGGCAGTTCGTCGCGGTTGACCGAGGTGATCACAACGTGGCGCAGGTTCATCAGCCGCACGGCCTCACCCACGCGGCGCGGCTCGTCCGTGTCCAGCGTGGGCGGCCGCCCGGTCGCGATGTGGCAAAACCCGCACGAGCGCGTGCAGACATCGCCGAGGATCATCAACGTCGCCGTGCCCGCGTTCCAGCACTCACCCATGTTCGGGCACTTGGCGGACTGGCAGACCGTGTGCAGCCGGTGGCCGTTGACCAGGTTCAACAGTTTGCCATAGCTCTCGCCGCCGGGCATCTTCATCTTCAGCCAGGCGGGTTTGCGGACGACACCGGCCGGTGCGGCCTCGAGTATTTTCAGGGGCAGGGACATAGCAGTCGGACATTGTAGGGCGAGCCGACAGCGGGAGCAAAAGAGAGTGGTCGACGATCAATGGAGGCGTGACCAGACATCCGGGAGGGCCGTGCTTCTGCACGGCCGGAATAGCGGTCTCGCGATCACGGCCGCAGAGAAGGGGTTACCGCTGCGTCGTCGCTGACGACTGAATCTCGAATGTGCCGGCGGGCGGCAACTGCGGCGGCCGGATCGGGACGACGGGGAAACCGCCGGCGGGCACCTCGGCGTAGATCTGCTGCATCATGGCGGTGATCGCATCCTGCGACATGCCCAGACCCTGCAGGAGCGCCTCGGCCCGCGCGGGAGTGGCCTTGCCGATCCCGCGGAGTTTGTACGTGCCGATGAACAGGGCAATGCCGGCGACAGCGCCTGCCAGAAGCAGGATGCCGTCCATGAGTCCCGCGCGATTGCCGGCGACAAACAGGGCTCCTGTGATGCTCGCGATCACGATCGCCAGGACCAGGGCAACCCGGAACCACGCGATCAGAATCGACTTGGCGCTGATGCCGACCCTCGCGCCGCGCCAACCGTTGCCGGATTGTTCGATGATGAACCATGATTCGGTGGGCACCAGCGGGAAATAGTCGAGGTGGACGAATTTGGTGGCGACGTGGCCGATCCCGGGGATCTCATCAACTTTGCCGAAGAGCCGCGAGCCAAAGACGATAATCATGGCGTGCCTCCAAGTGTATTGGCGATGGCCGCAGTCTAGCCGATGGGGCGAGATGATGCCAGATCAGTGCCGACAAGGAGTGTGGCGGGCAGGGCAATCGCATGTGGTGCCGCCGGTGTCCTCACCGGCGGAATCCCGGGACATGCCTGAAACACTCCAAACACTGCCAGTGAGGCCCGAAGTCCTGTTCACACGTATGTGGAGTGGGCGGATGGTGGGCGCTGTGGTATCGTGCGGGCGTGGAGTTGGTGAATGTCACCGAGCTGTATTCGAGAGGCGGTTAAGGATGTTTGAGCCATGTGGGTGTGTCGCGGCCGCGGTCGCCGGATTTCGTACGATCTTCAATCATTGTCGCCCAAGCCTGCTGCTGTCATCGCTGGTCCTGATGGCGATGTGCGCAGGTGTTGCCATCGCCCAGCCTGCCGCAGGCCAGGCGCGGGAATTCCCGGCCGTAAACCTGCGCGGCTACGGCACGCTCTCCGGCGAACTCTGGACGGCGCCCGGCGGCGCATCGTCATCCCTGCGGATTGTCTGCGAGAACGCCGAGCGGGCCAAAGTGTTGCATACCAAGTATCTCTCCGACCTCGGCCTGCTCCCCGGTGTGAAGTCGATCTCGGCCGACAGCGGCCAGCGGAAACTGACAGGCCGGAGCGTGGACGGGCAGGGGGGTATCGTCGCCGTGCGCTGTGGGCGCGACGTGCTCATTGTGGCCAGCGCTGATGCGGCGCGTCTGCCTGCGTTGTGTGATGAGCGTATTGGCGCGGCTCGCAAGGTCGACGCCTGCGAGCCCGAAGTGGCCGTGCCGATGTTCCTGGATCGCTGGGATCGCTACGGATTCCGCTTCTATTACTCGCCGTGGGCTTGTCCCAGGGACGCGGCCGGAAAAGAGATCAAAGACTACAATCCGCTGCCCGAGTTCGATTTCGCCAAGGAACGCGGCCTGGGTTTTGTCTTCTGGCAGACGCCCGTCGCCCTGGACGCCGCGGAAGGGATCATGAACACGTCGTTCTGGGACTGGGGCCTGCGGCGCTGCCGCGAACTGAAACTCCCCGTCGGCATCAACACCGACCAGGGCAAGCCGTCGCCGCTGTTCAACCGCTACCGCCAGCAGACCATCCAGCGCATGCCGCAGTACATCGGCGGGTTCTACGGCCTGATGAACTACGACGAGGGCATCCCCTCCTGGAGCTCGACGGATCTTGTGGAAGCGACGCTGGCCCAGATCCAGACGACGATTCGCAGTCTGGGCAAGTTCGAGAACGTCGTCAACTGGCTCGAGCCGCGCGGCGAAATGTATCACGGGCCCTGCGATACGCTGATCGACTACGGCCCGCTGGCGGATATCGGCTACCGCGAGTTCCTGCGTTCCAAATATGGCGAGGTCGGCACCGTGGCCCGCCGCTGGTTCGGCGATGCGGCGGCACTGAAGTCGTGGGACCAGGTGCGTGTGCCGGAATTGGCATCATTCGCAGGCTGGGGTCCGGAGGCGCTCGATCTCACCGGGTCGTGGCGCATCAGCTACGACGCGCCCCGCGAGGCCGCGTCGGCCGCGGTATCGCTCGATGACGCGAAGTGGCCCACGGTCGTTGCCCCCGGGCACGACATCGCCATGCTGCTGCCGAAAAAGCCGGCCGTCTTCCGCCGCCATATCGCGGTGGACACGGGCTGGCGCAAGGCGCATCCGCGCGCGTGGTTGTACGTGTGGGATATGAACGACACCCGCAAGAAGGGCAACGAGGTGCTGGCGTTTATCAACGGCAAACCCGCGGCCGAGGCGCTGCCCGGCCACGATGAGGGGCACTGGATGGCGGTAGAGGTGACCGATTCGCTGCTTGACGGCGAGAACGTGATTACCGTCATGCTTCCGGACGGGCGCTTTGGTTATCGCGCCTATCTCTCGCCGCAGCCGCCGCGGCAGTATCCGAATCTGGGCGAGCATGCCAACGCGCAGTGGGCCGACTTCAGCCAGTGGCTGGCGTGGTCACGGCTGCGGGTCATTCGCCGCGGCGCCGAGATGATCCGCCAGGCCGATCCCGATCGGCCGATCGTGTTCATGCACCCGGACATGTACGCCGCCGGCACCAAGCGCATCTGCGCCGACTTCGGCGGCATCTTCCACAACACGGGTTACATGGCCGCCTTTTGGACGGATATGAATTCGATGCAGGCGCGCAGCATCGGCCTGCCGACCGATCTCGAGCCCGGCAGCGGCGCCAAGGATGTCCCGGAATTCAAGCGGTTTCTCGGCCTGTGGAGCACGGAGGGCATCCAGGGCGTGGACTACTTCATCCACATCGGCGACATCCTCTGGAACCCGGAGGTTCGCGCCTACTTCGAGAAGAGCCTGAACCTCTGGCGGCTGCTGGGCAAGTACCATGTCCCCACGGCGCAGGTAGCGGTCATGATCAGTGATCAGACGATGCGCATCACCGGCTTCCCCTGGCTGCATGCGGATCCGAATGTGAACCTGCCGTGCGGCGAGCACAACTGGCGCGTGGGCGACCGCTTGCTGGCCGAATATGACCGGGACTCGGTGGACGAGGGCGATTTCCGCTCCGGCAATGCCGCCAAGTACCGCGTGGTCATCGACACCAATACGTCCATCATGGGCGACGAAACATTGTCAGACATCGAAAAGTGGATCCGGGGCGGCGGTGTCTTCGTCACCTTCATCCAGACCGGCCGGCACAGCCCGACGCAGATGGACAGTTGGCCGATTTCCAAGCTGTCCGGATACGCGGTGACGTCGATCGACAAATATGGCGCGGACGGCAAGGTTCTCAATGTACGTCATGTGGTTCCCGCGCCGGGTCAGAATATCTTCAAGGGGGATGATTGGCCCAAGGCGAGCAATGGCGCCAACGGGCTGACCCTGAAAAAGCGGCTGCCCGAGTGTCAGGATCTGATGCTCTGGCCGGACGGATCGACGGCCGTCGGCATGCGCCGGCTGGGCAAGGGCGCGATCATCCATGTCGGTGTCAAATGGGCCGACGACCGCGGCGCCCGCAATCCCGAAGCCACCAGCCGCCTGTTCTCGGAGATCATCCAGTGGCAGGGCATCCCGCGGATTCCCGCGGCGACCACCTCGCGCGTGCTCATGCGGCGGTATGTCAGCAACAATGGTCTTTACGATGTCTTGGTGTTGTGGAACGACTCGAACAAACCGTCCACTACGAGCCTGGTCTTCCGCGATGGTCTCAAACCCACGTCGGCGATCGACGTCACCACGCTGGCGGCCGTGCCCGTGGAATCCGCGGCCGACGGGTCCCGGCTGGCGAATCTCCAGTTCGAGCCCATGGAAACACGCGCGTTCTACACGCCGCGCAACCAGATCGCGGCCGCTCCCGAGCGCTGGTTCGAACTTCAGCGCAGCTGGTGGAGCGGCACGCAGTCGCCCGGCAAGCCGCTGGCGCCACCCCAGCCGAAACTTGTATTGGATTTGACCGAAGATTGGGCTTTCAAACCGTTACCCGCCCAGGCGCTGACGCCCGAAGAGGCGGCCGCACTGGCGGCGAGCGCCGTGGACGATTCGCGCTGGGAACGCCTGCGTTTTGAGATCGTCAATCCGCCCGACCATCCCGATGTGCGCCAAGGCGTCTTGCGCAAGCATTTCAAGGTTCCCGCGATCTGGACCTCCGGCCGGATCATGCTCTGGGTGCAAAGCTGGGCGGGCTGGACCTTCTCCGACACCGGCCGCGTCTATCTCGACGGCAAGCCCCTGCGCGATCGAGCACTGGCTGATGGAATCCCCGGCGATGATCTGACCGACACCCTGACGCCCGGCAGTTCCCATGTGCTCGCGGTGATCTTCTCCGGCAAGCGGCCGCTCGTCGGCCCGCGCGGCAGTGTCTGGCTCGCGCACGTCCCCAATCCCGCGGCCCGTCAGGATCTCTCGGGCGACTGGGCCCTCTCTTCCGATGGCCTGACCTACGCGAGTCCGGCGCCGCTGACGGAGAAGTCGGCCTGCATGGTCGCCCGGCGCGGGGTCCGCGGCGATGCGAAGCAGGCGGCGCGCAACGTCGTGATCCACGCCGCCGCCAAAGCAGGCGTGCTCCACGGCGTGATCGTCAACGGCCACTATGTGATGCGCTTCCACCATTGGATCGGGCCCGACATCGACCTGAATGTCACGCCCTGGTTCCGTTTCGGCCGGGACAATGAGATCATCCTGGTCACCTCCGGCGGAACTGCGTCGTGCGGGATTCACGATGTGGAGCTTCGCTACTTTGATCGGGAAATCTTTGCATGAGGCCGATTCCGTCGGCATGGCAGGGCAGGCGCGTGCGACGATTCAGTGCCGCCGGTGAGGACACCGGCGGCACATTTTCGGCGGGATCATTCCGGCCGATCCTATACTTGCCCATGAATACCAACCGCCGCCCGGCCGGTGTCGACTTCAAGCGCGTGCAGGCCCACTACGACCTCGGAGACGAGTTCTTCGCCCTGTTCCTCGATCCGTCGATGACCTATTCGTGTGCGAAGTTTGACACACCGCAGACAACCCTGGCCGACGCGCAACTGGCCAAGATCGATCTTTCCCTGGGCAAGTGCGAACTGCGCCCGGGGCACCGCCTGCTGGACATTGGCTGCGGCTGGGGCGCCACGGCCGTGCGCGCCCACGAGCACTACGGCGCGAACGTGATCGGCCTGACCATCAGCCAGAACCAGTTGGCCCACGACCAGAAACTGGCGGCCGGCCGGCCGGGGCTGGAATTCCGCCTGCAGGGCTGGGAAACATTTGACGAAAAGGTCGACCGCATCGTCTCGATCGGTGCCTTCGAGCATTTCGGCCGCAACCGTTATCCCGCTTTCTTCTCCCGCTGCCGCTCAATTCTCCCGCCGGACGGCGTGCTGCTGCTGCATACCATCACCATCGGCAAACCCAATGAGGACTGGGATTTCCTGCGTTTCGTCCACTTCATCGCCACCGAGATATTCCCCGGCGGCGACGTCCCTCCGCCGGAGTTGTTGATCGCCGCCGCCCGCGCCGCGAGCATGGAACTCGTGCATGTCGAAAGCCTCCGTCCGCACTACGCCCTGACGCTCGACCGTTGGGCCGCGAATCTCGAATCCCGCCGCGCCGATGCCATCGCCGTCGCCGGCGAGGACACTTATCTGTCCTACATGAAATACCTCACCGGCTGTGCGGCTTTGTTCCGCAGCGGCGAGTGCAACGTGCATCAGTTCAAGTTCCGCGTTGCGTAGCGGAGAGTGGACAATATGATGGTGGCAATTCATGCCGCAGCGGTTACGCTCCATCTCCGACCAGACGCTCGACGAACTGGAGGGCGTTGAATGGGGACCACCCACATGCGATAGTTCGCTGGTGCGAAACGCTCACCGGCTGCGGCGAGTGCCGCTCAAAAAATACCGGCTCGGTGACCTGCGGATCATGATCGGCCAGCAGATCGGCATCAAGTATCTTGTACCCCGCGCACTGGATCACCTTGAGGCCCATCCGTTGGCAGAGGGCAGTTTCTACCCCGGCGACCTGCTGGCCGCAGTCGTTCGGCTGCCGGATTCGTTCTGGCTCGCGCACCGGCCGCTGCTCCCTCGTGTGTTGCGGGCAATCGACAGTGCACTGTCTCGCTTACGGAAGATCCGGAGCGTCGAGGAGTTGTCCAGCGAGTTGCGTACAGAACGGCGGCGGCTGGCCGCCCTGGTGCGCCAATAGACGCTGGGCGCATCTCCATCTGTTTGTGGTGACGTTCCGGCTATGTCTCCGGTGTGGCGACTATTCCCGCGCAATAGACTGCCACGGCCCACCAGGATGCCACTGTCGATCGAACACAATAGCACCGGCGATGGCGTAGAGCGGCGGTGCGAGGAACTCCCTTGCCTGGCGGACAACAGCAGCCAAATCCGATGAAACTCCGGAAGAGCGATGGGTGCGAAGAAAGGCGTTCCATTGGAGGGATTTCGCCCGATCCGTCGCGAACGCATCAGTCAACGCAGCCGGGAGAGATGCCGGGGCAGCGTGACCACGTCGTTGCAGCGTTGCCTTAATGGCAGTTTGCAGGACCGACCCATCGAACGCGAAATGCTGCGACAAGAGGGCAATGTCGTAGTAGTCCTTCATGCGACTGTTCTTCAGGCCCCGTTCGAGCATGGTATCCAGTTTCTCCGCGATGGTGGTTTCGCGCGGATATACCTTCATCAACGGGGCCGGCATGGACAGGAGCGTTGGATAGGCGGCCTCTTCCGGCTTGGGCGTGATGGCATCGCCCAGTCCGACGTCCACCTGGATGCTCAGGCGCGCCGTTCCCAGCAGGCCGCGTAATTTGACGCGAAGGCCCTGGTATTCCTGCCCAGCGCGAATGTCCGTTACGGTGATCGATGCAGGGTCGTACCTCAATCCATCGGGCTCAACGGGTATTTGGCAGACGTCCCGAAAGATGGAGGTTAGGATGGCCGGGTCGATCCGACCCGAAGCGAGCAGATCCAGATCTCGCGTCGGACGATGAACTCGGCCGAGCCAGAGGACAAATAGGGAAGCGCCTTTGAGCACAAAGCGCTTGCCATGCCTCGTGCGGGTCAGGCGGTAGAGCAGCCGTTCGTTTCCATAGCGCGCCAGGATGGAATTGAAGTCTTCCTTGCGGACGACGGCGAGTTTCAGCAGGCGGTCGTGAACTGACCGGGCGATTGGGTCGACATTCTCGGCGCTCACAGCATCGCCTCCAGATACGGGCTCATCACGCGCTCCACACGACAGATGCGCGCGTAGTGCATCAACTCATCCACAATCGCTTTTCGTTGTCGGAGGCAATCCCGCAGGGCTTCAACGGCCACATCGATCCCGATCTTGTTGCGGAACTTGAAGCAGTCGGCCACTGTCTTGGCAATGCCGTACACGCGGACGGGGACTCCTGAAACATCGTGGGTTTCCACGCCTTGCGTCAGCGACGCACCGGAGAATCGGACGATGCGGACAGCGACCGTATCGATGCGGGGTGAGCGTGCCTTCTGGCCGATGGCGATCCAAACCTCAAATGGATTCTGGGAGGTCAGATCGTGAAACCGCAGCGACGAAAGAAGACAAATCGCCGCCGCCGGAGCTCTTTTGCAGACCTCGGCCAACGATTGGTTCTCGGTCATCATGGTGCCGGGAGCGCGGAAGAGCCCGCGTCCCACGCGTTCGACGAGCCCTTGTCGGCTGGCCAGAACCATGTATTGCCGGGGGATGTTCATAGCCGCCAAGTCGCGCGGGCGCAGCAGCCCGCGGCGGCGCGCCATCGCAGCAATGCTCTTGAGTTTCCGGTCCACCATGCGGCTATTTTACCAAACGTCGGTATGTTTATGCAAGTACAGACATAATGTAAATGGCTTAAGGACGGGCGAAGGCTCGACGCTACAACTCCGGCGGCAGCATCTCCATTTGTTTGGCGGTGAACACCGGGCCTTCTTTGCAGACGTAGATCGGGCCCACGTTACAGCGGCCGCACTTGCCCAGGCCGCACTTCATGCGGTTTTCGAGCGTCGTGAACACGTTCTCGCTCTCGTAGCCGAGCTTCTTGAGGCTCGCCAGCGTGAACTTGATCATGATGGGCGGGCCGCAGAGGATGGCAATGCGATTATTCGGGGACGGATTGGCCGCCTCGACAAGCTGCGGCACGAATCCCGTATAGCGGCGGTGGCTCGGATCGAGCGTGCTCGCGCCGGGATTCTTCATGTTCAGCGGCCGCCAGCCCTCCATCGCGGATTCTTCGACCAGCCCGCCGGCGCCGGCTTTCCAGTCGATGCACAGCCAGAGTTTCACATCCGGCCGGGCTTCCCACTCGGCCAGTTCATCCTTGTACACATGGTCTGCCCAGGTGCGGGCGCCGTAGACGATGGTGATGTCGCCATAGTCCTGGCGGTTGTCCAGGCAATACTGGATGACGCTGCGCATCGGCGGCAGCGCGATGCCGCCGGCCACGAACAGCAGGTCTTTGCCCTTCCAGCTTTCCACGGGGAAACTGTTGCCGTAGGGGCCGCGGAAGCCGACACTGTCGCCCACGCCCAGGCGGCGCAGGGCCCGTGTCACCCGGCCGGCCTGGCGGAAGGTGCATTCGATGTATCCCTTGCGGGTCGAACTGCTGGCGATGCAGAACGTGCTTTCGCCTTCGCCCATGGCGTTGTAGAGCCCGAACTGGCCCACGCGGAAGTCAAACGTTTCGGCTTCCTTGGGGTCGGCGAATTCCAGACGCAGCGTGCGCACATCGGGCGTTTCGTCGCGGATCATGGCCACCCGCATCAGATACGGGCGATAGATATTCGACGATGCTTCGGCCGTCTTCGCAAGAATGCCGGCGACGGGACCGAGGCCATCAACCGGCGTAAACAGGGTGGTTGCACCCTCACCCCGGCCCTCTCCCGGCGTACCGGGCGAGGGAGGTATTTTGGACAGCTCCTGCAAATCCGCCAGCAGGTCCATGCCGGCCGGGCAGAGGCGGATGCAGCGGCCGCAGCCGGTGCAGAGGACATGGCCGAATTTCTCGGGATAGTAACGGAACTTGTGGCTCAGCCGCTGGCGCCAGCGGCTGGGCTGGTCGGGCCGCGGGTTGTGGCCGGACGTGTGCATCGTGAACAGCGGGAACGCACAGGCGTCCCAGTTCTTCTGGCGGATGCCGTTCTTGCCGGTCATCTCATCCTGCAGGTCAAAGCAATGGCACGTCGGACAGACGAACGCACAGGTGCCGCAGGCCAGACACGACTGGGCCGCCTGTTGCCACATGGGGTCGGTGAAGCGCTTGGTGAGCGCCGTCCGTACCAGCGCGGGATCGAATTTCTTGGCGATACTCTGTCGCGTCTTCTCCCGCTGTGCCTCAAGTCCCGCGGGTGCTTCGCCCACGGTTTTGCGCTGGGCATCGGGAATCGCCGCCAGCAGTTGCCTGCCGACTTCTGTGCGTGCCTCGGCCAGATAGCTGCCATATTCCAGTTCGCTCAGCACGACATCGCCGGCGCCTTTACCGGCCGGATCGATGCCGACCGACGTGCAGAAGCAGGCCGCATCGACCGCGGACTTGCACGCCAGCACCACGAAGGCGATCTTCTTCAGCCGCTCCTCAAAGAAGGCATCATGGAAATCCCAGCCGAAGAGCGGGGCGAGGATTTCCGGTGCGGCAGCATCGCACGGCCGGGCGCCGAAGATCACCACCGAGGGGAATTCATTTTTGGGATCATTGATGGTCCACTGCTGCCCATCTTTGCGATGGACGCGCAGCACTGTTTCGGTCCGGGGAAACCACGCGCCCTTGGGACTCATGCGCGGCAGGCCCGTGCCAAAGCCCGTCGCGGCCGGCTTCTCCTTGCTCAGCCCGCGGTACTCGACGCTCCCGTCGACCGTGACCGGCGCCACCACATGATGTCCGGCCGCCATCAACGCACCCGGCCATTGTTCCACGACTTGGCGCGATATGACCACCCGCTCCACCGTCGTCACAGTTTCAGATATGCTTACCATTGCATTGCTCATCTTGTAGTGCAGGCTCGCGCCTGCTTCTCACTTGCGCATGCAGGCTCAAGCCTGCACTACGCCACTAGAGTATGAACGATTCCTTGTCATCCGGCCGGAAGTCCGACTGCAGCGGCACCGCCTTGGGATCCACCCCGGCCCGGTGGCCGAAGTGTTTCAGCGAGGATCGCGCCATGGCCGCGCCCAGTACGTTCAGCGGGATTCCCGCCGGACATGCGTCCTGGCACGCGCCACAACCAACGCACCGCCCGGCCAGATGGAACGCCCGGAACGCCTGCCACGCGAAATTGCCGGGTCCGTCGGCCGCCGTCGGAAACCACTGCGGCTGGTTCTTCTCGGCAAAGCACTGTTCGCAGTTGCACATCGGGCATGAACCACGACACGCATAGCAGCGGATGCACTTGGCCGACTGCTCGGCCCAGAATTGCCAGCGCTCCGCCGGCGTCTTGGCCATCAGTTCGTCCAGCAACTTGTGCGTCTCAGGAGAGAATCCCGCCGGCTGGTCGGCCGGCACGTTCTTGACCTGTTCACCGATCAGCGCCGCCACCTGGGCCATATCCATCGTGCCCAGGAACTTGCCGTCAGGCATGACCGCAAAAATCACTACGTTCGCCGGATCAAGCTGTGCTTCCTGGATCAGCACATTGAGCGCCATCATCTCCGTCGTGCGCGCGACAATGCCGATCGGACCCACGGGGCGAAGTTGCGGGTTCTTGATCATCCGCGCCAGATTGCCACTGTCCCCGGGCTGAGTCAGGAACTTCGCCGCTTCGGCACTGGCGACCCAGACTGGACGTGGCCTGGACAGCGTCGTGTTCCGCACCCAGCCGACGACGACCTTGACCTTGCCCGCCGCCATCGCCTCGCCGACCGCCTCCTGCAGTTTCGGATCAACGGCGCTGATCGGGTTCTCGCCGCCGGAATAGTACGACAACGCCAGATCTACCGGCAGAATCGTGTCCGGCGAGCGGTCCTCGGCTACCTTGTGCATAGGCTCATACGGCCCGAGCTCGCGGATCTGGTCGGTAAACGTCGTGATTGTCTTGACCCACTTGGTGCCCTCCGCCGCGGAGATCCACGCCATCTCGACCCGGCGCAGGTCCACGCCAAGTGTATCCAGCAGATCGCGGAAGAGAATCCACCGCCGCCGTGCCCGGAAATTACCGGCCGTGTAGTGACAGTCGCCCGGATGGCAGCCGCTGACGATCACGCCATCGGCGCCCTGGAGAAACGCCCGCAGCACGAACGTCACATCGATCCGCCCCGTGCAGGGCAGCATCAGCGCCCGCACGTTTGACGGATACACCTGGCGGCTCGTGCCCGCCAGATCTGCGCCGGCATACGTACACCACTTGCAGACAAACGCCACGATCTTCGGCTCGAACACGGAGGTGTTCGAGGTGGTGGCAGGGTCAGATTTTATAGTTTCGGTCATCTTCATCCTCGTTTGGATCGCTTGGGTGCGACTGTTTATCGTGGAATGGGCTTCCAGCCCATTGTGTCGGTACTCCGACACATTCATGGCGATGCGCCAAGCGAACCGAATGGCTGATGCCGCGGATTGTCGCGGCACACGGGCTGGAAGCCCGTGCCACAAAAAACATGGCCTATTCCGCCAACACCGCCAGTGCCGCCAGCATCTGCTCATCCGTGAAACCGTCCAGATCAATCGACTTGCTCCGGCACAGCGACACACATGTTCCGCATCCCTGGCACAATCCGGAATTCACTTTTGCAACCGTCTTGATCACGTTGCCCTTGCGATCGCGGATTTCATCGCGCTCGATTGCCTTGTACGGACAGGCCGCGGCGCACGTGAAACAGCCGATGCATGTCGAGAACAGCGGCGGGGCACAGCGATTGACCTTTGCCACCACGGGATCGCGACTCAGTTCGGTCGCCGCGAACAGGCCCAGCACCTTGGCCGCAACGGCCGACGCCTGGGCAACGGATTCGGGAATGTCCTTCGGTCCCTGGCAGGCACCGGCCAGGTACACGCCGGCGGTGTTCGTCTCCACCGGCCGCAGTTTGGGGTGAGCCTCGCTCAGCCAACCGTCGGCGTCATAGCCGATGCCCAGCTTCTGCGCCATCGCCCGCACATCCGGCTGCGGAATGGCGGCCGTTCCCAGCACGACCATGTCCGCGCGAATATCAATCCGCTCGCCGCCATTCAGCGTGTCGGCCACCTGCACGACCAGTTGTCCGTTGTCGCGATAGATACGAGCCACCCGCGAGCGGATGTACTGCACGCCGTCGACTTCGGTCGCCCGACGATAGAACTCGTCGTAGCCCTTGCCCGGGGTGCGGACGTCCATGCACAGCACAAACGCCCGGCCGCCATGCACCTTGTGCCGGTAGAGCATCGCGTGCTTGGCGGTGTACATGCAGCAGATCTTGCTGCAATACGCCCGGCCTTTGGCCGCGTCGCGCGAACCGGCACACTGTACGAAGACGATCGTCCCCGGTGCCTTGCCATCGGACGGCCGGAGAATCTCACCGGCGGTCGGACCGGACGCCGATGCCAGCCGCTCGAATTGCAGGCCGGTCACCACATCCGGATCATCGCCAACGGCATACGCGGGCAGGTGTTCCTTCCCGAGCACCTGGAATCCCGTCGCCACGACGACCGCGCCGGCCTTCTCCGTGATGATCTCATCTTCCTGATCGTAAATAATCGCGCCCGTCGGACAGAGCTTGGCGCACACGCCGCACTTGCCCGTTTTGAATTTCGTACAGTTGGCCCGGTCGATCACCGGCTTGTTCGGCACGGCCTGCGGGAACGGAATGCCGATCGCCGTTCGCCTGGCCAGCCCCTCGTCAAACTCGCTCGCCAGCTTCTTCTGCGGGCACTTCTGCCAGCAGGTCCCACAACCGGTGCATTTGCTCCAGTCGATACTGCGAGCCTTGCGGCGGATCTTCACCTCAAAATTGCCGACGTAGCCGCTGACCGATTCCACTTCGCTATACGTTTCCAGGCGGATATTCGGATGCGTCGCCGCTTCCACCATTCGCGGCGTCAGGATGCACTGCGAGCAATCGAGCGTCGGGAACGTCTCGGACAACTGCGACATGTGCCCGCCCAGCGACGGCGAACGCTCGACGAGGACCACTTGCACGCCGCCCTCGGCGATGTCCAGCGCGGCCTGGATGCCCGCGATGCCGCCGCCGATGACCACGGCCCGGCGGGTCAGTGGAACCTTGATGGCGCTGAGCGGCACGTTGCGCGACACGCGCTCGACCATCGAATGCACGATCTGGATTGCCTTCTCGGTCGCCTTCTCACGGTCAGTGTGAACCCACGAGCACTGCTCGCGCAGGTTGGCGATCTCGCAGAGGTACGGGTTGAGCCCGGCCGCCGCCACCGTCTTGCGGAAGGTCTTCTCGTGCATGCGCGGCGAGCAGGCGCCCACCACCACGCCCGTCAGATTGTGCTTGGTGATCGCCTCGCGAATCTGCGCCTGCCCCGGCTCCGAGCACGTGTAGCGGTAGTCCACCGCATACGCGACGCCCGGCATCAGCCTGGCCGCCTCGGAAACGCGCGGACAGTCGACCGTCTTTCCGATGTTTTCGCCGCAATGACAAATGAATACGCCAATTCTCGACACGGGAGTACGCATCCCTTCTATATTGCTCAGACCGCCGCGGCGGCCTGCTTGATCTTCGCCAGCGCCGCCTTGGTCGGAACGAAATGCCCTTCCAGGCCCAGTGCTGTCTCGGGCAACCCGAATGCCAGCCCCAGGAGCTGGGTCAGGTACAACACCGGTATCGCCGTGCCGTCGCCGTAGGTGCTCTGCCGCATATCCAGGTTGGCATGGCACATGGGGCACGCCAGGCAGAATAGATCCGCCCCGGCCGACTTGGCCGCGTTGAACACGCGGCCGCCTTGCCGGATCACGACCCGGGTCCGTGCCACTCCGAACGACGCCCCGCAGCATTCCATTGCCATCGACCATCGCACCGGCTCGGCCCCGATCAACCGCAGCACGCGTTCCATGCTCTGCGGCGATTCCACCTCGGTCGCCCCCGTGATCTTGGCCGGACGGACCAGCAGGCAGCCGTAGTAGCACGCCACCTTCAAGCCCGTCAGCGGCTTCTTCACCCAGCCCTTGATCTCGTCGTCCGAGGTCTCGGCCATCAGGTCCAGAATGCTCATCGGCCGAACCTGGTCCATACCCAGTTCGGCCGATTCACCCAATGCCTCTGCCAGACGTTTTGCCAGGCCCGGCTGCTGTTTCATCTCGTGCGATACCGAAGCCAGCCGCTGGTAACACATCGCACAAGGCGCCAGCACGCGGTCAATTCCGCCGCGTTTGGCCTTGGCGAGCGTGTCGGCCGCCATACACAACGCCGCCTCGTGGTCCACGGCATGGGCCGAACTGGCCCCGCAGCAGATCCACTCGGGGACTTCCTGGAGCTCGATGCCCATCGTGACAGCCGCGGCCCGCAGCGACTTGTCGTATTCCGCCGCCGTTCCGCTGAGACTGCAACCGGGGTAATAGCCTAGAGACTTCACTTGCCACCCCCGTTGTTCTGTTGTTTGAGCTTGGCGATCGCGCCGCGAACCCGGTCGGTCCCGGGACCCTTGTGCGGCTTGAGGTGCAGCTTGCCCTTAAAGAACATGGCCGCCCCGAGCATCGCGTCTTCCAGGAAGTGCTGGGTCCGCAGCTTGTATTCCATCATCATGGAAAGCTCATGGACCCGTCCGCTGCTTAAAGCCGCGTGCAGGAATGACTTATGAAGTGCCTGGGCATCTCTCGCCCGCTTGCTCTTGGATGTTTGGCCGCGTTTGAGACCCTCTTGTCGCAAGACATCCATGGTCCCGGCGATGTCCACTCCCTGAGGGCAGCGGGTCGTGCAGGCCAAGCAGCCGGCACAGAGCCAAGGGGTGTCGGCTCCCAGCGCCTTCCTGGCATAACCGGCCGCCTGCTCCGTGTCGTCCGCGAAGGCGGCCTCCAGTTGCAGCAGGCGCATGATCCGCGTCGGGCTGATGTCCATTTCACCAGACACATTCTGCATGCATCCGGCAGCGCATCGTCCGCATTGATAACAGTTCTGAACCGATGTTCCGGTCGCCTCGGCGACACGGGCCGCAATCGTCTCGGAAAGCAGTTTCGAGGCGTGCGAGTGGCTATCCGCACGATCCAACTTGAACTCCTTGGTCAGTTGACGGGGGTGAACCCGCCTTTTGCGGATTGTGGAGCTTTCAGTCCGTTAGTCAAGTCGAAATCGCACGAAGATTTCCATATATGCGCAACTTCAATATTAGCAGTCACTTCTGAGTTGAATAAATCAGGATGTCCGTCATGATGCTGGTCGCTGTCTTGGAGTCGTAGCCGAAAACCCCGTCCATGTTCTCGCCCATCAGCCCCGCGCTGAGGTCCTCGGGGGAATAGAAGACCCGCGCTTTCTTGCCAATCTCAACGACGCGTACACGCGGGGCCTTCAGATTACCGATCTGTTTCTTCGCAAACGGCCGGTAGCCGAAATCCGTCAGCTTGTCGGCCGCCGCGTAGACTGGATGGCTGGCGGCCAGCACGGGGATGCCCCCGGTCTGCTGGAACAGCGTGTTGAGCATCTGCTCCGACGTCAGCCCGAACTCCGCGGCCCCGCCGGCTGCATCGACGATGAGCGTGCCACCCTTGTCCACGAACGCCTTGAGTTCCTGCTGCTGAGCCTCGGGGAGCTTGAGCTTGGTCGTGCCCGTCAGGTGCGCCACGTTATAGCCGCCGCTGGCCAGTTTCCCGTCGCCGAGCTTCACCGTCTCGATTTGCAGGTCGGTCTTGTGCTGGTTAACCATATAGTTCGCCAGCCTCCACCAGCCACCCGGCTCGGGGTCCCAGTTGCCGGCATATTCCAGTCGGGCAATCTTGATGGTCTTCTCGGCCTTGGCATCGCCTCGCCGGCGGAGGATGTGGTTTTCGCCGCGGTCGAGCAGTTTCTTGTCGATCGTGTAGAGGAACAGGTTCGCCAAAGCCTGGGCGTTGCCCTCGTTCGGCCCGGCGAAACTCTGCACCTGGTACAGCCGGCCGACATCGTTGGGCGCCAGCACCATGAGTTCGCGCACGCCGTTGCTCAGCCCCTGCAGAAACGGCGGCTTGGGCCAGGATTCCCGGCGGAACTGCTGGCCGGTGTAAACAATGTGCGACTCGGGCAGCTCGCGGAACTCGTACATCGGGAACATCTGCTGCCCGAGCTTCTTGAAGCTGTCGGCGAACTGCTTCTTGCCGCAGTCGGCGTTGCCGAAGATCAGTCCGCCTTCCAGGATGAAACGCCTGAGCTTCTCGATCTCGTCCTTCTTAAGGCTGATTTCGTCGCGGCCACTCATCCACAGGATCGGCGCGTCGTGCCAGTCGTCCATCGCGCTCTGCATGTTGACGACCTGCCAGTTGACATGTTGCTCCATCTGTCGGCCGGTCCAGCGGGCGATGTTTGCCACCTCGCGCGGCCGCTGGTTCCAGGTCAGCGCCGCGGGCTTGCCGTTGGGTCCAGTGCAGACATAGTCCAGCTTGTTGATCATTACCGGCGCATGTCCGCGGGCCAGGAACATCAGCGCGAACGCCGTATCGGGGATCTTCTTCGCGTTGTCGTTGGCGTCGGCATTACCCCAGGACCCATCGGGATTCTGTTTGCTCAGCAGGTAGTTGGCGCCGACCTCGAACCAGTTCAGGTTGCCGAAATACTTGTATCCGCTGGCGACGCCCACGCGTTCCACGCCGTAGAGCGAGTAGAACGGGTGCGCCTGGTCAAACCGACGGAAATTCTGATTCATCCACTTCAGCGCCGCTTCGATGTTCGCATCGACGATGTTCCCCTTGCATTCGAGTCCCTCCATCTGGTGCGCCCGCTCCTGGGTGATGAACAGCGTGGCCAGCCCGGCCGCGGTCATGGCCACCGTGTCCTTGCCCCAGTCGCCCTGATGCTTGAAGACATATGCCCAGCCGCCATTGGCCAGTTGCGTGTTCCGCCAGGCATTCTCGGTGAAGCGCCAGTACTCGTCCGAGATCTCGATGTTCAACTGGGCGACGGCCCACATGCCCAGCACGCCGTACTGGCTGACGCTGGCATCCCAGCGCGGCCGGATGCCGTTGTCCTCATCCGGTCCCGGGCGACGCAGCTTCGGATCGTAGTAGTAGCCGTAGAACCCGCCGTTCTTCTCGCGGAGCAGGGCGGCCATGAGGATCTCCTTGTCCTTCTGTGCCGCCTGCTTTACGCCCGGACTGTATGGCGCCAATGCCCACACCTGACAGCGGAACCCCAGCGCATAGACGCCGTAAACCTCCTGGCCCTTGAGCCAGTCGATTCCCTGCTTGACGTGTATCTCCTGCGGGCTCTCACCGGCATACAGCAGCGAGCATAGCGCCACGCCCGACAGCCCGCCCCATTGCCAGCCGTTGACCAGGTGATGGTGCCCCGGCGAAATATCCGGCCGATTGACCACCTCCCAGTTGCCGTTCTTCTGCTGGCTCTGGATGTACTTGATCGCCTTCTGCATCGCCTGTTCGATCTTGTCGTGCGGAACCTGCTGCGCGGAAGACCTGACCGGCCAAGCCAGGATCATCGACACCAACAACAAGAGAAGAATGAATGACGGTCGCTGCCGATCCATGATGAAACTCCCTGCGCGACGGCCCAATCGCCGCCCGCATCACGCCGTTCCCCGTCGGACAACCCCCGGATGCGACGCCGCTCAGTAGACCGCGGCAGCCCGCATGCCATACGCCTGATCTATCATGCGGTTTGCAGCGCGTTTGTCCAATACATTCAGACACTTGCCGGCCAGGCATGTGAGTCCCAATACGTAGGCCGGAGAGTTATCGGGCGGGCGGGCGCGCATACGACGGCGTGAAGTCTTCTCGCTCATCACCTTCAGAGAACAGCGACTGCAGTTTGCTCAATGACGTTGCCTCTGCTCGCGGCTTATTCAACAGTGATGCGGACAGGGCGTCACGAGTTTCACGATGGCAAGCGGTGATGACGGGACTGGCCGGTGGTAAGCTCGCGCGCGTTGCTTTCGCAAGTGTGCGGAGCAGTCGAATGCACGCATCAAATGCCTTGAACCAGTCGACAAGAATCAATCTCCGGGACGGTTGTTGTAGGATCGCGTCCCACGCATCAGGCGCAAGCAGACGGCAGACGCCATGTTCCACGGACACAACGCGTGCCTTCTCCCAGCGCGCAACGGTATCGGTGATCGTTCTGAGGGAATACCCGGTCCATTCCTGGATCGCTCGCGGTGCACCGCGAGAATTGCCAAGCAGGTACAAGAGCAAGAAATGCCGGCCATCACTGCCGAAGATGTCTCGGGCCCGCAGCAGCGTGGTTGATGGTCCGCCGGCCGGTTCGCCCACGCGGTTCAGGAGCGACGACGGCAGCGTGTGTATGTGCTGAGCGAGCGTTTCGCAGAATTGCACGACCTGCTCGGGAGAATCCAGACCGTAACACGGCTCATCAGGAAGCACCGGTTGGGATTGGATATCGTTGCCAGGAAGCTTCGCCTGTTCGATCGTGCGCCAGATGCACGCACGCGGTTCCTCTGTGCCAAGTCGGTGTTTCAGTCGTTGCCGGATGATGTCGTTCCAATGGCCATGCAGCCACAACAACACGGCCTCCGCTAGACGGGGTTCCGTCGGCAGAAACTCCATAGAAACCCATAGCAGTGCCTCGGGATCGATGACTTCAGGCGCTTCCGCCGATGGCGAAGCTGAGACCGCAACGCCCAGTGATAGCCACTGGCCGTAAATGACATCCAGCAGTTTCCGTCGAAGGTCAGTTTCAAATGTAGTCGGCGAGGTCACCATGGCCAAGTTCCTCAACAATCGACTGGAGTTCGATCTTCTTCGCGTCAATATCTGGCAGGCTGAGCACCCAGGCCAGAGCCACATCCAACTCGTCAAACGTGGGTTTCAGCAGCCTGAGATCACTCATGTGGATTCGCTGTCGGCTCGCGAGATCGTCTGCTGCTGCATAGAGTTTCAGCGGGATCAGGTCCGCCCGGCCGAGCAGATGCAGTGTCAACCGGTCCTTGAACTGAACCTTGGTCATGCGTTGCTCAAATCCTCTGGGCAGACCCCATTCGGCCAGCCTGCGTGGGCCAAGGTTTACCCAGTGCTCATTCATGCCCTTCAGTTCCGGGTGTGCCTTGGCGACCTGCCCAATGCAATACCGGACTTTCTGCGGAAACTCTTCAACGCGGGTTATCTGCATGAGCACTGCATCCCATTGTCCGATAACGTCGACGTCTCGCGTGCTGCGGGCCGTGAGATCCTGAAGTGCCAGCGCCACGCCGCCACAGACAACCCATTCCACCGGTTGGCAGTCCTCATAGACCAGCCAATCGGCGAGTTCTTCTAACAGTGTTCGTGCAAACTGCGAGAACGTCTCCATGGCTCCAGTGTACTCCACCGACCGTTAGAATGGAAGATAATGCTCAATTATGGCGAATATAGTATTCAAGTTATTGGAAGCTGATTTTCCAATATCGCCCCAACGAGCCCACGCTGGGCCCAGGAGAGTCCGTTGGATATGGGGGCATACTTTCCGGCCGCATTCCTTCGCTATGTCGATCACGCACGCTTCACTGGGGCGTCCACTGGATTCAGGCATGACCCGGACGGGCATTTTGAGTCTAACCAGATGGGGCGAAAGTGCTATCTGATGTCATCAGACGGGTCGTTGGAATTGGGAAGCAATCGCCTCGTAGACCCGCTAAAGCCGCTTGCAGTTTGTGACCGTGTTCCGCAGCAGCACGCGAAGTGATGCCTCCTGCTCCGGTGTCATTGCATCTCGGGGGATCAGGTATCCGAGTTCCTGACGCGTATACAGGAGGATCAGCGGCCCGGCGGTTTCAGCGCGGGGGATGTTCGTCCATGCGGCCTCGGCGCTGAAGGTCAGTCCTTTGATCGATATGCCCCAATCATTGAACTCGAAAGAGCGGGGCTCGCGCGCTTCGGCGGCCGTTCGCCAGCGTTGTCTCGCTGCGAAGTACGTGACGAGCGGCAACAATACAAACACGAAGGCTGGCAAGATGAGCACCATGGCCGATGACTTGTACTGGGCGAGCGCTCCCGGATTCCCTTCAGACGGAAGGGTTGGAGCCAGGAGGAAACAGATGAGGCACAGAATGGCAAACGGCTTGATCATCCGCGTTCTGCGACCGATGCCGAGCCGGCAGAACTGGAGATATTGGCCGAATGTGGGAGTGGTCTGGATGCGTATCGGATCATCCATTTGTGGTACCCCGGCTACTGCGCCGGCGCCGCCGGCGCAGCAGGGGGGCTGACCAGCCGTTCCGCCGTCGCCACCAGCGTGTCCAGTTTCACGGGTTTCTGAAAATACTCCGAAACCCCGAGCGATTCGGCGTACATCTGGTGCCGTTTGCCGGGATTGCCGGTGATCATGATCACGAACGGCTTCTGATTCCGGCCAAGCTTCGACCGGATCTTCTCCAGCACCAGGAACCCACTGCGGCCGGGGAGCATCATGTCCAGAACCACCACGTCGGGCGGGTTCTTTTCGGCCAGCTCCACGGCCTTGTTGCCGTTGTTGGCCAGCTCGACCGTCGCCCCGGTGGGTTCAAAGGCCGCCTGCATCGACACGAGGATGTCGTTGTCGTCGTCAACCAGAAGCACGCGTTTGCCGGCCAATGCGGAACTCATCGGGAACTCTCCATGCGCAGAAAAAAACTTCCCCCCGTGTGCAAGTCATGAGTGTCCCTTGTCTTGTGGAAAAGTCAAGCGGCCGGAACGCACCTGCCGATATGACCCAACGAGGATTTGTTTCCCCGGGAAGCCTGAGAGTCAATGCTGTACGCATCTTCACCGATCGTGGTTCTGGATTCTGGTTTGGGTGGTCTGACCGTCGTGCGGGCTTTGCGCCGAGTGCTTCCGCACGATGACATCCTCTACTTTGGCGATACCGCGCGGGTGCCCTACGGCTCCAAGTCTGCCGCCACCGTTACCGCTTTCGTCCGCCAGATCATCACCTATCTTGCCGGCCACGCGCCCAAGCATGTGGTCATCGCCTGCAACACGGCCACCGCCATGAGCCTGACGACGATTCGAGAGGAATTCCCTCATCTGTCGATCGGCGGCGTCGTCGAACCCGGCGCCAAAGCCGCCGTCGAGGTCTGCGGGCCGGGCGCCGCCCCGGTGATCGGCATCATCGGCACCGAGGGCACGATCCGCTCCGCCGCATACGAACGGGCGATCCTGGCGTTGCGGCCGGATGCCCGACTGGTCTGCCAGGCCACGCCCCTGCTTGCCCCGATCGTCGAGGAAGGCCGGGCCGATGACGACCCGCTCGTGCGGCTGGCACTCGAGCAATATCTCCGGCCGATGCTCCAGCGAGGCATTCACTCGCTGGTGCTGGGCTGTACGCACTACCCGGTTTACCGGGAACTGATCCAACGAATTGTGGGGGACGGCGTTCGGGTGATTGACTCCGCGGACAAATGCGCCGAAGATGTGCGCCAACGTCTGCGGGCCGCCGAACTGGACCGCGAAGCCGACGGCGAACACGGGTGGCTGAAGAGCTTTGTCACCGACGATTCGCCGCGCTTTGCAAGTCTGGCCAGGCGGTTCCTCGGGTTGGAGCTCGATGCTCCGACGTGGGTCTCGCCCGACGAACTGCACGCCTTGGCGGCCGGTTCTGCGTGGCCTGTGTGACCCTTGCTCGGACATCGCGGTCGCAAGTAAGACCGGACGGCGCCGGGCGTTTGCCTTTGCGCGGTCCCCAGAACCGGGAAGCTATGCGTCGAATCAACTGCGCCGTGATCTTGGCCGGAATGCTGCTGGTCGGTTGCTCCAAAGAGAAGCCCGACATCCGCGTCCAGGAACCATTCAACGACCAGATCTGGAAGCAGGCCCAGGCGATCGACGCCGAGCGTGCCAAGTCCGAAACCCAGCGCGAAGGCGCCGGTGGCTGGTCCGTCACCGACAAGCTCAATCAGGGCATTTGGGATTCCTTCGTCCGCATCTACTACTGGATCACCAACGATTCGCCCTTCAACGCCGCCAAGGAACTGCTGAACCCGGCCTACCCCGACCGGCGCCGCCAGGCGGTGATGTATCTCTCCAAGCGCGAGTGGGGCCGCGAAGAGCCCTACACCAAGTATTACGCGGAAATGGTCAAGTCCGACGAGGAACATCTCGTCCGCTCGATCGCCCTTCGTGCCCTCAATCGCGCTCGCTGTGCCGATCAGACTCCGCTCTACATCAAGGCGCTGGACGACAAACACGAACTGGTCCGCCTCGAGGCCGCCAAGGCCCTGGCCAACATGCCCGACGCCAAGGCCATGGAGCCGCTCATCCAGCATCTCAAGAACGCCGAGGAAAACATCGACGTGCGCATCGCCTGTGTCGATGCCCTGCGACACTACAAGAAAGCCGAGTCAGCCCAGGCGATCATCGGCCTGCTCCGCGACCGCAATTTCGGCCTCGCCTGGCAGGCCCGCTGGACCCTGAAACTGATGACCGGCCAGGACTACGCTTGGGACCAGGCCGCCTGGCTGCAGCATCTCACCAAGTCGGAGAAGCCGTTCGGATAGTTCGTAGTCCGTGGTCAGTAGTCAGTAGCAAGCATCAACCACAGGTTACGCATGACCGATGACTGATCACCGATTGCCGATCGCTCGCTGCCCACTACGGACCACTGACTACGGACTACTGACTAATGCGAGCATTACGCTTCAACAACTCCCTCTCCTTCGACACCCGCGCCGCCGAACCGCCACCGGCCGAAGGCGACACCCTCATCCGCGTCATCAAGGCCGGCATCTGTTCCACGGATCTGGAAATCTGCAAGGGCTACATGGCCTTCAACGGCATCCTCGGCCACGAATTCGTCGGCCAGGTGCTCGACTCTCCCGACAAGAACCTCGTCGGCAAACGCGTCTGCGGCGAAATCAACATCGTCTGCGGCCGCTGCGACCTCTGCATGGCCGGCCTCTCCTCGCACTGCCGCGGTCGCAGCGTTCTGGGCATTCTCAATCACAACGGCACCTTCGCCGATCACGTCCGTCTCCCCGCCACCAACCTGCACCTCATCCCCGACGCCGTCGACAATGACCAGGCCGTCTTCGTCGAACCGCTGGCCGCCGCGTTTCAGATTCTCAAGCAGGTCAAGCTCGACAGCCGTCGTTGGGTGACGGTTCTGGGCGATGGCCGGCTGGGCCTGCTCGTGGCCCAGGTTCTGCAAACCACCGGCGCCCCCGTCCGCCTGATCGGCAAACACCCCGAGAAACTCGCCCTGTGCGAGAAATGGTCGATCCGTTCCCGCCCGCTGGCCGACATCGTTCCCCGTCACGACCAGGACGTGGTGATCGATTGCACCGGCTCGGCCGAGAGTTTCGAGATCGCCATGCAGATGGTCCGCCCGCGCGGCACGCTGGTTCTCAAGAGCACCTTCGCCGGTGGCAAGCCGCTGAACCTCGCTCCGCTCGTGATCGACGAGATCACGGTAGTCGGCTCGCGCTGCGGCCCGTTCAAGGACGCCATCAAAGCTCTGCTCGCCCGCCAGATTGACGTGATATCCCTGATTCACCGGCGGATGCGCCTGGAGCAAGGAGTCGAAGCGATGGCCCTGGCCGCCCGGCCGGGGATTCTGAAGGTATTGCTGACAATGGAGTGAGTGCTGGCTCGCTGCTGTTGGGTCCGCATGGCCGACCATTTCGTTGCTGGCAACCTCCTTTGTCCTACAACCCAACTGAAGCCCGCGCCCCGCTCACGTCCAGGCCCATGTAATCCGCCTCGTCGAAGAGTTGCTTTGCTTGTTCCAAGTTCTTCTTCACTCCTTCGCCCTTGGCGTACATCATCGCCAGATTCAGCGTTGCCCGGACGTTGCCGGCCTCCGCCGCCCGAGTGTACCATTCCGCCGCCTTAACCAGATCCTTCGGCATCCCCCGTCCCGTTGCCAGGTACGCCGCCAGGTTGTACATCCCGCGGCCGTGACCCTTCTCGGCAGCGCGTTGAAGATATCTCATCGCCGTGCCTGAATCCTTCTCGACTCCCATCCCCATCTCGTGATAAATATATGCCTCGAACATGGCGTCAGCGTCGCCCATTTCCGCCGCCTTCGTCTGAAGTTCGCACGCCCGCACCGGGTCAGCCTGAGCCCCAAAGCCTTGGCATGTCAGCAGCCCCAATACATAGAACACGCGGCCCGTGTCCTCTCCGTCTTTCGCCAACGCGTCCACCATTTCAAACGCTTCGCGTTGTTCCGTGACAGTCGCGGTATCCCGGCAGTAGAACCACAGAAACTCTACATACCGAAGCTTCGCGCCGGGAACCCCCGCCCCAATCGCCTCGCGAAATGCCGTGCGTGCCCCCGCCGGATCAGGGTCGCCATACGGCGGCGAGGCCAGCCAGTTACCCAAGTCCAGCAGTGCCTCCTTGATGCCGCACTCCCATGCCTTTCTCATCGCCTTCGGCGCCAGTCCCACGTCGTCCACTGAGAGTATGCCAATCATCATGTCTCCCCGGAGAATCCGCCCAGGGAGATCCCTCGCCCAGTCCATGAGTGCCTTCCCTACTTGTTGTGAAGGCGGCGCATCGAGCAACTGCTGGATATTCATATGCTCAGTTCCCTGTCGAGTTCCTTTGTACTATTCCCAGTCGGGTTCCATTGTAACATGTTCCGCCATTTCTGGATGCAGGTGTGGCCTTGGGTTTCCGCCGCGCCCTATGCTATGCTGTAAACGAGACCTACATGCGTATCAGTCAAGGATATTGGACACCCCCCAGGGATCTGCCCGAGATGTGCGGACCCGCCGAACTGGCGCGCGTACTCGTCGATTTCCGCCAGTTCGCCGCGTCCGAGGGGCCCAAGGGGTTTTTCCTCGCCGCCAGCCTTTCGGAATCGGCCATCGACAACCTCCTCTCCGTGGCCTTTGCCGCGAGTCTCACCAAGGACGAAGGCCGGCCGACTCGATGCGTTCTTTATGCTCCGCCCAAGGAGAAGATCGACGTCTTGCGCCCCCTGGCCATGATGCTGCGCGACCCGATCTCGCTGGAGAACGAACCGCTCTCCAAGGCCGTGTCGACCCTGCGTGCGCTGGCTCCGGCCACGTCTTATCCCGACGCGGCGCTGCTGCTTGCCTGTGACGGCGAGCGCGTTGATATCGTGGGAATCCTCGACCTTCACCAGTTGTGGAAGCTGCACAATCTGGCCGGGGGGTTGTTTCCAACGCTGCGCCGGCTCGTCGACGGCATGCGCATCACCATATGCGATCCGGGCAACCTCATTGTCGAAGAGGACCTGGGGCATTTCGAATTGCGGTCGGGGCGGATCCTGACGGCCGGAAACGGACCCGTGCCGTGGCACCGGATCTGGAGCGGTTTCGCGACCATCGCCCAACGGCTTCTGGGCGAGGAAGAGGCATCCCAGCCCGAAGCTCGAATCGTGGAGGATGTCCTCTGCGAATTCTGCGACAGGGTGATTGGCGACATGGTCCGCTGGGGACATGGCGGCTGCCTCATGTTCACACAGGCCGAGGGCGTCGAGGACCAGATGGAGATCAGCCCCGCGCGCCGCGTGGTGTTTCCCGTGGGGCGATTCGCGGCCGAGTTCGTGACTGCGTTGTACGACCAGGTAAGAAACGATGGCGATCATGGCACCGGTGCCACCGAGAAACTCTTCGGGCCGCTCGAACAGGCCATTCGCCTCACGGCTGGCCTGACCCGGGTTGACGGTGCCGTGGTCTTCGGCCCGGAATTCGACCTGCGGGCGTTCGGCGTCCGGCTTAAGCGGGACTCCTCCGGCCCGACCATCGAGGCATGTATCAATCCCATCACGGGGCAGCCGGACCCCGACATCCCCCGGCTGCTGGAGCAGACCGGCGAGCGGCACAATTCCGCGGCCGGCATCTGCCACAAATGCCCGGGAACGATGGCCATCGTCGTTTCCCAGGATGGCGATGTGCGCGTGTTCCTGAATCACCTCGGCAAACTCGCCTTGTACGAACAGGGGTAAGCGTCGCGACCACAAACGCGTCTATTTCTGTCCCATCGGCCCCTTGCGATCCATCGCCCGTCCGATCGCCCCGGCCTCGGCGTCCACGCGCAGCGTGCCGGTGGCCTGCATGAACGACAGGGTCAGCGTCTGCAGGCTCGAGCGCGCGATTTCATACGCGTCCTGCGCATCCAGCAACGACTGTTGTGCATCGACGATGTCGCGCGCTGTGATCTTGCCCTGCTTCAGCAGTTCATTGGAGAACTCCAGACGTTTCTCGGCCAGCTCGATCCCGCGTTTCTGGATCTTCAGGTTGATCTCAGCCGCGCGGATCTGCCGCAGCGAGTCGCGCACCTCGGAGACGATCTTGTCGTGCAGCGAAACCACCGCCCGATTGCTCTGGTTCAGGCTGATCAATGCCCGGCGGTAAACATTCCGTTCGGCCAGCTTGTCCAGCGGCAGGTTCAAGGTGATTCCCGCCTGATAGTCGGCCGTGCGCCGGTCCAGCTCGATGCTGGTGACATTGCTTGAATCGCCCGCCGTTACCTTCGCATCCGCGTTCAGATCCGGCAGCAGCCCGTTCTCCGCATTCTTTACGCCTCGTCGCGCATCCTCGATCTTGTCCATCGCCGTCTGCAAATCCAGCCGGTACTGCTCGGCCAGACGAATCGCCTCGTTCGTGTCTATCTGCGGCGACTGCGTATCCATGGTCACCGCCACCACGTCCAGCGGCTGGGTCGGCGGCATGCCCAGGAGAATCTTGAAATTGTCCAGTGCCGCCGCGTACGACTCCTCGGCGTTGATCAGCGACGATTCGGCCGACAGCCTCGACTGCAGGGCCCGCTGCACTTCGAGGAAACTGATCCGGCCGTTGTCATAGAGAGCCCGCGTGCGCTCGGTCAATTCATCGAGATTGCGCAGGTTCAACCGCCGGTTCAGCACCGACTGCTGCGACGATACCAACTGGAAATACTGCTGGGCCACGCTGACCACAAAGCCCCGCCTGAAGTCGTCGAATGTCCTCACCTGGTAGACCAGGTTTCGCTCCGACTGGATCAACGGCTCCAGGTTCACCATGCCAAACCCGCGCAGCAGCGGGATCGATCCGGTCAGTGTCGCCTGCGCCGAGTTCCCGTCTTCGGCCGCTCCGGTCAGCGTCTCCACAAAATTGTGTACAACGGATGCCGTCATCGTGCCGCCGTAGGGCAGTTTCTGGTTCACACCCGCGGTGTTAATCACCCGTATCGCCGACTCGTAGCCCACCTTGGGCTCGGGGCTGTCCGCGCCGCCGTACTCCAGCCGCGAACTGGCAAACGGCGATGGCTCGAACAGATGCCGTTGCAGCGTGACATCCAGTGCGGATATGTACAGGTCGTCCATCGTGTTCTGGTAGGCCCGGCTGTGCCGCACGGCGTACGCGATACTTCCGAACAGATCCAGTGCCATTCCCTCTTCGCCCGGACCTGCGGGCCCGAGCGCCGCCTCGGCGTTGAGCCGCTTCTGCAGGATCTCCATGCCGCTGCGATCCGATTCCACGCGCGGTGCCGTGTGCAATCTCACGTCCGGTCCCAGCGGGCCGAAACTGGGATGCGCCACGCGCCGCTCCATCGGCGAGTCCGCCGGCGGGGCAATCCGCGTGAATGGAATCTTCTCGTACGCCGGCTTCATCGGCCGGGTCGTCGGCTCGCCCACCGGCCGCGCCGAGTCCGGAAGATAATCAATCGTCTGCTTCTCGCGATCGGCCAGCAGTTTCTCAACCTGCATGTCGGCCCAGTTGCGGTAATCGTCGGGCGCGCACCCGGCCAGCAGGCCAGCGGCCAGCAGGGCAGGCACGAAGGCACGGAGGCGCGCTGGCGCGAAGCGGCGGAGCGCTTCGCAACAGGTTCTGCGTCGAGTCTTGGTACATCCGGACAATTGCATCAACCTCTGTACAATCGAGACGGCCATGCGCTGTGGCCGCGATCGTCAATCGCGGGCCGTGGGCGTGTGCAGAATCCGGGATAGCCTGTCTGGACGCCAGAATCTCGTGGCATGGGCGTCTCGCCCATGCGGTCGGTACTCCGACACATTCTGATTGCCGGGCGCGGCTCGCGTTCTTGGATGTCAGCGTGAGTCGCCGCCGTTGCTTCCATCTTCGCAACGGTTCCCAATCAGTGTTGTTATTGAACATCGTGGAGTCTGCCTCAGCCGACGCCAGGTGCGTGGCCACGCCGTACTGCATCCGCTGAAGCCGGCTCTGCGCAGAAAAGGAGCCTCATGCGTCTGACACCCGCGTTCTTGCTCAGTGCGTTTCTGTTCTCCGCGACGTCTGCCGCGCTGGCCGACGGCCTGGAGGCCAAAGGCGACTATTTCCCCATCGCCGTCTGGCTCCAGGCACCTCGCAACATCGCCAGGTATCAGGCCATCGGCATCAACACCTATGTCGGCCTGTGGGACGGCCCGACAGAGGCTCAACTCACGGCGCTCGAGAAGGCCGGCATGAACGTCGTCTGCGACCAGAACGCCGAGGCCCTCAAGCCGCGTTGGAACAAGGTGATCGCCGGCTGGCTTCAGGAGGATGAACCCGACAACGCCCAGAGCCTGGGCAAGGGCAAGGGCTACGGCCCGCCCGTGCCGCCCGAGAAGGTCGTCGCCCGCTACAAAGCCATGAAGTCCGGCGATCCCGCGGGCCGGCCCGTGCTGCTCAACCTCGGTCAGGCCGTCGCCTGGGATGGCTGGCACGGCCGGGGCGTGCGCACCAACAAGCCCGAGGATTATCCCGAGTACGTGAAGGCCGGCGACATTCTTTCCTTCGACATCTACCCCGTGACCCACGACCGCAAGGAGGTCGCCGGAAAGTTGTGGTACGTCGGCTATGGCACCAGGCGGCTGGTGCAGTGGGTCGACGGGAAGAAGCCCGTCTGGGCCTGCATCGAGACCACGCACATCAGCAACGCCGCCCGCAGGCCGACGCCCGACCAGGTGCGCAGCGAAGTTTGGATGGCGATCATCCACGGCGCCCGCGGCATCACTTATTTCGCGCACGAGTTCGCCCCCAAGTTCGTCGAGGCCGGCCTGCTGGCCGACGAGCTCATCGCCAAAAAGGTGGGCGAAATCAACGCCGAGATTCGTTCGTATGCCAAGGTGATCAATGACGGCTCAGCGATCGAAGGCGTGAAGATCGACGGCGGCGAGGTCGCATTGCTGGCGCGTCGCGGCAGCTCCGACACCTACATCTTCGCCGTCAGCATGACCGACGCCCGTGCCAAGGTTACCTTCACCGTTCCCGGCCTGCCCGCCGGCGACGTGGAAGCCGTCGGTGAGAAACGGACGATCAAGGCAGTCAGCGGCGGCTGGGCCGATGAGTTCGATGGATACCAGGTGCACGTATACCGCGTGAAGGGGTGAAGAATCGCGATTGTCAACATACTGTAGACGGATTGGCCAGAGTAGGGCCAGCGTCCCCGCTGGCCTGCCCGCAGCGCGAGCCGACTGCCAATCCGGGCCAGCGGGGACGCTGGCCCCACTTGCCCCGCTCGTTTGAGCACACACGCCCCTCCGTGTTATCATGCTCCGGACATCTCGACACCTCGGAGAAATCGGCCATGAAACCAATTTGCATCGCCTGCCTCGCCACAATGCTCATCGCCAGCATCGCCGCGGCCCCGACGACCCGGCCGTCGACCCAGCCCACGGGCAAATGGGCCGACTATCGCACCGTGGACACCGCCGTGAAAGGCGAGATCCGCGCTGTCCCTCCGCGCGATGAGGGCGTCGTGCCCTATCTCGGCGTTGAGGTGACCCGCACCCCGGCCGGCAAACTGCGCGTCGACGCCGTCGATCCCGCCTCGCCCGCCGCCAAGGCCGATATCCGAGCCGGCGATCTCCTGCTGCGTGTCGCCGCCAAGTCCGTGGACAAGCCCGACGCACTCGCCGACGCCGTCATGTCGCGTCTGCCCGGCGATAAACTGCAGCTCGTCCTCGAGCGCCAATCCCGCGAGCTTGAGACCTTTGCCCTGCTCGATGCCGCCAGCCGGCCGCTGAAACTCAGCGCCATCCGCGCCGTCATGGGCGTGCAACTGGCCGATACGCCCAACAAAGATGGCGTGCTGATCGACAAGGTAACCCCCAACCAGCCGGCCGCCGACGCGGGCGTACACGCGGGCGATGTCGTCGTCGATGTTGATGGCCAGCCCGTCGGCATCAGGCAGGAAGTGACCGATCTGCTGGCCACGCGCGCTCCCGGCCAGGTTCTCGCGCTGCGCATCCAGCGCGATGGCCAGGTGCAGCAGTTCAAGCTCAAGCTGGCCGCCGACAACGCCCCGACCCGCAACCGCCAGGCCGGCCGCGAAGTCGGTTACTGGAAGAAGCCCGCCTATCGCCTGGCCGTCATCGGCATCGAGTACCCCGACGCCAAACACAATCCGAAGATCACCCTCGCCGACTGGGACTCCTCGCTCTTCAGCAAACACACGTACACCACATCCAGCGCCACAGGCCAGAAAGTCTACGGCAGCGTCAACGACTACTACCTCGAGCAATCCTGCGGCGCGTTCCACGTCGAAGGCAAGGTCTTCGACGCCGTCGAGGTCTCCAAGAAACGCGCCGATTACGGCCAGGGCACCGGCGGCGACAGCATTCTGCTCAGCGAGGTCCTCGACAAGTTCCTCGTTCGCGAAGGCAAGGAAGCTCTCAAGGATTTCGACGGCCTCTGCTTCATCTATTCCGGCGGCAGAATCCAGACCAATCGCGGCAATCTCTACTGGCCGCACAAGGGCAATTTCACGCACCAGAACCGCCGCTGGACCTTCTTCATCATGCCCGAGGGCGGCGACAAGATGAGCAACATCAGCACTTTCTGCCACGAATTCGGCCACATGCTCAGCCTCCCCGACCTCTACGCCCGCCCGGAAAACCCCGGCAGCGAAGGCCTGGGCATGTGGTGCCTGATGTCCGTGCAGCACCCCGACGGCGAACCCGAGCACATGGGCGCCTGGTGCAAACAACAACTTGGCTGGCTCACGCCCACGGTCATCGACCCGCGCGTGAAACAAAAACTCATTCTCTCTCCGGTTGAGAACTCAGCGAAGGAATGTTTCAAGGTGCTCGCCCGCGAGGATGGCAGCGAATATTTCCTGCTGGAGAACCGCCGCCGGATCGGCTTCGACCGCGCCCTCCCGGCCGACGGCCTGCTGATTTGGCCGGTGACCCGCGGCCGGCTCAAGCTCGAAGAAAGCCACGGCCTCGACGGCCCCGGCGGCCCATCCACGTTCGTCACCGCGGTCCCATTCCCCAGCGTCTCCAACCATTCCTTCACCCCGTACACGATCCCCAACAGCCGCGCCGAAGTCGGCGGCGGCCTGCCCGTCTACATCACCAACATCGAACGCCTGCCCGACGGCCGGGTCGCCTTCATGATTGGGTACGGGTTCTTCTGAGTTAGTGGTCGCGCAAGAACAATTCCGCGCTCCTCCTGCTCCCTCTCCCTCCGGGAGAGGGTTGGGGCGAGGGTATTCTGCGAAGTTGTTTCTGCATGTTTCCTTAGTGCCACGCCGACCCGACCAGCACGCGCGGATTCACCAGCCTCTCGAAATCGACATACGACATTTTCACGAGCTCCGTGTGCGATCCGGCGTTGAAGACGATCTCCTCGTTCTCGGTCAGGTCGGCCGAGACATACGTCTCCATGTTGTATAGATTCCCGAACGGCGGCATCGCTCCCGCTTCGCAATCGGGGAACAGGTCGCGGAACTGTTTCTCCGTGGCGATGTCCACCTCCGCGGCCCCCGTCACCTCGCGCAACAAGGCCACGTCAACCTTCTTCGTCGATGGCACCACCACCATCGCCATGTCTCCGTCGAGCCTGACCATCACCACCTTGGCCAGCGACTGCCCGTGGATGTGCGCCGTGGCCGCCGTCTCGGCGGCCGTGAAGGCCGGCGAATGGATGATCGACACGTATTTGATCCCTTCCTTATCCAGGAACTCCTTCATTGTTCTGACTGGCATAACGGCCTCCTTTGGGCTTGGTTGGGTTACTCCTGTTTCGCCGGCGGCCCAGCGGCCTGGGGTTTCATAAACGCCGTGAACAGTTCAATCGGGAACGGAATGATTGTCGTCGTGTTGTGCTCACTGGCCATTTCAGCCATCGTCTGCAGATAGCGCAACTGCAGGGCGATCGGCTGGGGGGCGATCAACGTGGCCGCCATCACCAGCTTCTCGGCCGCCTGGTATTCGCCCTCGGCATTGATGATCTTCGCCCGCCGCTCACGCTCGGTCTCGGCCTGCTTGGCCATGGCACGCTTCATGCTGTCGGGCAGGACCACATCGCGCACCTCCACCGACACCACCTTCACCCCCCACGGATCCGTGTGCCGGTCGATGATCTCCTGCAGCGTCAGGTTCACCTTCTCGCGGCGCGACAGCAGTTCATCCAACTCGCCCTGGCCCAGCACGCTGCGCAGCGTTGTCTGGGCGATGAGCGAAGTCGCCTTCAGAAAGTTCTCCACCTTCACCACGGCCGCACTCGGATCGACCACCCGGAAATAGACCACCGCGTCCACCGTCACCGGCACGTTGTCGCGGGTCATGACTTCCTGCCTGGCCACATCGATCGTCACCACGCGCAGATCCATCCGCACCATGCGGTCGACGAACGGTATCAGCACCACCAGTCCCGGGCCCTTGGTCCCCACCAGCTTGCCCAGCCGGAAGATCACCGCCCGCTCGTATTCGCGCAGAATGCGGAACATCTGCGGCAGCAGCGCCGCCAGCGCCACCACCCCGACACCCAGCCACGGAAGCATGGCTATCAGCTTGTCCATCGTCATCCTTTCGTTCACGACTGTTTCGCACGCACCGTCAGCGTCAGTCCCTTCACGGCCACGATCTCCACCGGCACTCCCTGCGCCAGCGGTTCGGCCGCCACCGCGTTCCAGTATTCCCCTTCGATCGAAATCTTCCCGCCCGCGTGGTCGATTGGCGTCAGTGCCGGCGCTATCTTGCCCACCAGCGTGTGAACGCCAACCTGCGACGGCAACCACTGCGCCCGCAGACCCGCGCCCACCACAAATATGAAGAACGCCGCGGTGATCGCCGTCGCCGGGATCAGCATCGCCAGCGAGAGCCGCCACAGCGGCTCGGCCCGGTCGAACATCATCAGCCCGCCCAGGAAGAACGCCACGATGCCCCCGCCGGTCAGGATCCCATGCGTCGGCGCAAACACATCAATCACAAACAGCACCATCGCCACGCCGATCAGCGCCAGCCCCGCCACGTTCACCGGCAGGATGGCCGACATGTACAGCATCAGCACCAGCGCGATCACCCCGGCCACGCCCGGCAGGATCGCCCCGGGGTTGGACAGCTCGCCGATGATCCCGTACATCGCCACCAGCATCAGCATGAACATCAATTCCGGCCGCCACAGCGCCTGGAACAATTTCTCGCTCAGTTGCCGCGGTATCGCCACCACGGCCGCCCCCGCCGTGTGCAGTGTCCGGCCATTGACCACGCGCCCGTCAAGCTGCCTCAGCAGATCCCGCTCGTCGGCCGCAATGATCTCGACCACCTTCAGTTCCTTCGCCTTCTCCGCGGTGATGCTCGCGCTCTCTTTGACGGATGCTTTCGCCCACTCCACATTCCGCTGTCGTTTGCTGGCGATGGCCTCGATATAGCTGACGGAATAGTTCTCCAGCTTTTCCTTCATGGTGTCGCTGAGTTGCTGCTCGCTGCCGCCGCCGATGGCGACGGGATGCGCCGCCCCGATGGTCGTCGCCGGCGCCATGGCCGCCACATCGGCCGCCATGGTGATAAAGCACCCCGCGCTGGTGGCGCCAGCGCCCGCCGGCGACACATACACCACCACCGGCACAGGCGACGCCAGCATCTCCCGCACGATATCCTTGGTCGAATCGAGCAGCCCCCCGGGCGTATCCAGCCCGATGATCAGACACTCCGCGTTCCGCGCGGACGCGTCGCTGATCGCTCGCGCAATATAGCTCGCCGTTGCCGGCCCGATCGCCCCATCAATCCTGATCGTACAAACCTCCCCAGCCAGGGCGATGGCCCACGGCCCGACCCACAAGAACAGGGCGATGTACAAACCCCGTCTCATGTCCATATCTTAGCGATGCCGAATCGGGGATTCAGCTAAAAAGGCACGATTCCCTTGGGAGCGCGGCCGTCCCCGGCCGCCCTCTCTGTAGCCGCGATTCCCGATCGCGGTTCTTCGTCCGCCAGGCCGGTATCAATTCGCCTTTCCCGCTTCCTCCTCTGTGACACAATCCACCAGAATCGTCGTAGCTTGCGACGAGTTCAGCCGCCTGGAGGCCGGATCGCTGGCAAAAACATGGCAGGTAAAAAAATGAATACCGTCGACCCAACTGATTCATCTTTTACCTCCCATTGTTCTACCTCTATCTGCCTTGGATTGCGGGCGTAGCTCGCGCTGTGTTCTCATCCGTATTTGTGTTTCCAGCTCATCAACCCGAGCGTCCGCCAGCATACACGTTCACCAACTCCACGCCCCGCTTCGTGCCTTCGTGTCTTCGTGTTTAATCCTCTTCGTTTTTAACGACCGAGCCGCTGCCTGTGGAGCCTTCCCCCGCCTCCGGTTACTATACGCCACGTCATTTTTGAAGGGAGCACCTCGCATGGCAGACAGCAGGTTCGTCGCGTTCGATTTTGGGGCCGAATCCGGCCGGGCTATGCTCGCCACACTCAGCGGCGGCAGGCTCACGCTCGAAGACAAACACCGCTTTGCCAACCCCAACGGCAAACTCAACGGCCACCTGCACTGGAACCTGCTGTCCCAGTGGGAAGGAATCAAAACCGGGCTGCGCAAAGCCACGGCGGGCGGCGTCCAGGTCGACGGCATCGGCGTCGACACCTGGGGCGTCGATTTCGGCCTCGTCGGCAAGGGCGGCGAGATCCTCGGCAATCCGTACATGTACCGCGACTCGCGCACCGACGGCGTCATGGAGCGAACCTTCCAACGCGTCAGTAAACGCGACATCTTCGAGGCCACCGGCCTCCAGTTCATGCAGTTCAACTCGCTCTTCCAGCTCGTCGCCATGCAGGAAAGCGGCTCATCCGCACTCAAGGCGGCCGAGACACTGCTCTTCATGCCCGACCTGTTCAACTTCCTCTTCACGGGCGTGCGCAAGTGCGAATACAGCATCACCAGCACCAGCCAGATGTACGACCCGCGCCGCAAGAACTGGGCGTTTGATCTGCTCAACCAACTGCAACTGCCGACGCACATCCTGCCGGAAATCGTGCCCGCGGGCACGGTGCTCGGCCCGATCCGCAAGGAAGTGGCCGACGAATGCGGCGTCAGCGGCATCCCCGTGATCGCCCCGGCCACGCACGACACTGGCAGCGCCGTCGCGGCCGTCCCCGCCGAGGGCGACGACTGGTGCTACATCAGTTCCGGCACCTGGTCGCTCATGGGCCTGGAACTGCCCGCCCCGATCATCAATGACAAGGTCGCCGAGTACAACTACACCAACGAAGGTGGCGTCGGCGGCACGACGCGCTTCCTGAAAAACATCATGGGCCTCTGGCCGCTGCAGGAATGCCGCCGCCACTGGACGCGCAACGGCGAGGAACTGAGCTACGCCGAGATCGCCAACATGGCGTTCGCGTCCAAGCAGTTCGGCTCGCTGCTCAACCTCGAGCACCGTCCCATCCTGTCGCCCGGCGACATGCCCATCAAGATCGAGAATTACTGCATGCAAACCCGCCAGACACCCCCGGCCGGCAAGGGCGAAATGGCCCGCTGCATTCTCGAAAGCCTGGCCGTCACCTATCGCAAGACCATCGAGGCCCTGGAAGATATCCGCGGCAAGAAGATCCGCACGATCCACATCGTCGGCGGCGGCTCGCAGAACGAGCTGCTCAACCAGATGACCGCCGACGCCTGCGGCCGCCCGGTCATCACCGGCCCCGTCGAAGCCACCGCTATCGGCAACGTGCTGGTGCAGGCGATGGCCGTCGGCAAGGTCAAGTCCCTGGCCGAGATCCGCCAGATCATCCGCGCCAGCTTCCCGGTCAAACGGTACGAACCCAAGGACACCGCTAAATGGGACAGTGCCTACGCCCGGTTCCGGGAGTTGGATGTGTGATCGGAAGGCAGGGCGTGTCATGCAGAGCGCAGCGAAGCATCTCCGTTCGCGAGCGCAACGTGCGATGGACTTGCGCCATGCTTGTGTCCACCTTAGGAGCGTCATGCAGAGCGCAGCGAAGCATCTCCGTGTGACCTGAACTGTGTCGTTCCCGAACCAGTTCGTCATTCGGATTTCATTCGGTTTTCGAGTTTCGGATTTCGAATTTCCCCCAGGTGCTCCGATGCGTATCGATGTCCACACCCACGTCTCCGCCTTCACCCCGGCCCACGGTCTGATGTCCCGCCATCTGCTCGATTCGCTGCCGTTTCGTTTCATGCGCTGGTGCCTCGGCATTCGCGGCGCGGATGAACGCACGGAGCGCCAGATCGAGCAACAGCTTGCCGACACCATCCTCGGCACCCCCGAACTCGACGCCGCCGTCGTGCTGGCCTTTGACGCGGTCTACACCGATTCCGGCGAGTTCGACCCGGCCAACACCCATCTCCACGTCACCAACGACTACGTCATCGAGCTCTGCCGCCGCCATCGCAAGATGCTCTTCGGCTGTTCGGTGAACCCCTATCGCAAGGACGCCGTGCAGGAACTCGAACGCTGCATCGCGGCCGGCGCCGTGCTGATGAAATGGCTCCCCCTGACCCAGGGCTTCGACCCCTCCGACCCGGTTTGTTTCCCGCTGTACGAGGTCATGGCCCATCACGGCCTGCCGCTGCTCAGCCACACCGGCGGCGAGCAGGCCCTGCCCGTGCTCAGTCCACAAACGGCCGACCCGCGATTGCTCGTCCCCGCGTTGCAGCGCGGCGTCACCGTCATCGCCGCCCACTGCGCCACGCGTTCCTCACCGCGCGAGCGCACGTACATCCGCGAGTTCATCGCCATGACCCACGCCTACGAAAAGTTTTATGGCGACACCGCCGCGTTGAATCTCCCCTCGCGCTGGCATGGCTGGGACGCCCTGTTGGAAGACGCCATCGCCCGCAACCGGCTCGTCCATGGCAGCGACTGGCCGATCATCTCCATCCCGCCCGCGTCGCATCTGGGGACGATCGAATCGCTCGAACTGATGTGCGAACCCAACTGGATGCGCCGCGACGTGCTGGCCAAGCGGCGCCTGGGCCTTGGCGACGAGTACTGGCATCGCGCGGGGAAATTGCTCGTCCCGCAATCGGGGTCGGCCAATGCACACGGCTGATGAGCCGCACAGCGCCGGCGAATCTCACCCTCCCACTGCCGCGTCCACCGAAGCGCAGATTTCCAGGATGTCGTCAATCCGCGTGAACCGCAGCGCTCCCAGCACATTTCGTCCCGGCGCGGCCAGGCGCACTTTGCCGCCGTACTTGCGGATGGATCGGTTGACCGCCAGAATCGCCCCCAGCGCCACCGACGCCATCAGTGTGACGCCGCTCAGATCGAAAACCACCAGCCGCGGCTTCTGCTCGGCCAGCGGCGGAAGTTTCTGGTCGAGAATGTCGGCCTCGGGCTGGCCGAAATCACCGCCGAGTGTCACCACGACCGTGTCGTTGTTCTGTTGAATCTCAACCATGACCTATCCTTCCCGGATACAACCCACATCATAGCACCGTCGATTACCCGCCGAGTGACCGCAGCACAATCTGCTGAGCTTCGTCCACGATCTTCTGCAAGTGCTGCTGGCTGGTGAAGCTCTCGGCGTACAGCTTATAGATGTTCTCCGTGCCGCTCGGCCGGGCGGCGAACCAGCCGTTCTGCGTGGTCACCTTCAACCCGCCGACGGGCTCGTCGTTGCCCGGAGCCCGCGTGAGCCGGGCGGTGATGTTCTCGCCGGCCAGCGTGGTCGCGGTGACATTCTCCGGCGACAGTTTCTTGAGCGTGCTCTTCTGCGCCGGCGTGGCCGGGGCGTCGATGCGCGTGTAGTACGGCGTGCCGAACTTCGCCGTCAGCGCCTGGTAATGCTCGCCGGGGTCCTTGCCCGTGACGGCGGTGATCTCGGCCGCCAGAAGGCCCAGGATCAGCCCGTCCTTGTCGGTCGTCCACACCGTGCCATCGCGCCGCAGGAACGATGCCCCGGCCGACTCCTCGCCGCCGAAGCAATACGAGCCGTCGAAGAGCCCCTGCACGAAATACTTGAATCCCACCGGCACTTCGCTCAGCTTCCGGCCCAGCGACGCCACCACGCGGTCGATCAGGCTCGAACTGACCAGCGTCTTGCCGACCGCCGCCTCGGCCGGCCATTGCGGGCGGTGGCCCAGCAGATACTGGATCGCGACCGCCAGATAGTGATTGGGGTTCATCAGTCCCGTCGAGCGCGTCACGATGCCGTGCCGGTCGGAGTCCGGGTCGTTGCCGAAGGCAATGTCGAACTGGTCCTTGAGTTTCACCAACCCGGCCATCGCGAACGGGCTCGAGCAGTCCATGCGAATCTTGCCGTCGTGGTCCACGGTCATGAAGCCGAAGGTCGGATCGATGCCCGGGTTCACAACCTTGATGTCCAGCCCGAAGATCTCGGCCACGGGTTGCCAGTAGTGGACGGCCGCCCCGCCCAGCGGATCGATGCCAATCCTCAGCCGCGCCGAGCGAATGGCCGCCATGTCGATGACGTGCGTCAGGTCCTTCACGTATGGCCGGATATAGTCGTGCTCGTGCGTGGTCGCCGCCTTGAAAGCGGTCTCGTAGGTGATCCGTTTTACATCGCGATTGCCGGCCTTGAGCAGCTCGTTGGCACGATCCTGCACGACCGACGTCACGTCCGTATCGGCCGGCCCGCCGTTGGGCGGGTTGTACTTGAACCCGCCATCAGCAGGGGGGTTGTGCGAGGGCGTAATGAGGATCCCATCCGCCCACGCGCTCTTGCGGCCGTGGTTATAGACGAGAATCTCGCGCGACACGACCGGCGTCGGCGTGACGCCGTTGTGCTCCTGGATGAACGTCTCCACGCCGTTGGCCGCCAGCACTTCCAGAGCCGTCCGCTGTGCCGCATCGGAAAGCGCGTGCGTGTCCTTGCCGAGAAAGAGCGGCCCGGTGATGCCCTTGGACTTGCGGTGCTCGCAGATGGCCTGGGTGATCGCCAGGATGTGCGCCTCCGTGAACGACCCGTTCCCCGGCGTGCCGCGATGGCCGGACGTGCCGAAGGAGACAAGCTGGTTGACGTCGGCCACGTCGGGCTTGCGCGAGAGGTATTCGCCGTTGAGTTTGGCGACGTCGATGAGCATGTCCGCGGTTGCGGGTTTTCCGGCCATGGGATGAGGCATTCAGGTCCTTTCAAAAACCGTCTGCCGGGCAAGCTAAAGCGTTGAGCGCACAAGTCAAGACCGAAATCTTCCTGTGGGGGCTGGCACCGCCCGCCATCGTTCGCCAGGAGCAGGATGTTTTCGGCGGACCCAAGTTCCGTGCGAACGAAAGAGGTTGGTCCAGGTTTCACCGTTTGATTGGCGCGGCCATCGTGACGACGCGCGTCCTGGGCGGCCGCGCGGCGGCGGAAGCGAGGGCGAGGCAGTCGAGAGTAACCGGCGTGCGGTTGAGAAACTCGATGCGGACCTCAACATCGCCCGCGGCGAGCGCGCCCGGCAGCGGGATCGCGCTCCATGCCCAGTCGTCGTTCTTGTAGCCCCAGCCGCCCGTTGGTTCCAGGGAAGCCGTGCCCACGGGATTTCCCGACAGAAGGATCCGTATCTCGACCGGCTTCTCGCTGGCGTGACGTATCAGCAACTCGGGCCTATCGAGTGCGGCGCCGAGCGACAGCTTCCACCGTGCCGCCAGCGCCGGGTGCTTGTCGGCATCCACGGCCAGGTTCTGCCCGCCGCTGGCCATGTCGGCCTTACTGGAGTCGGTTCGCAATCCCGCCTCAGCGCCGGTGGCGGCCGTTTCAGCTTCGACCCAGGCCGCGGCCTGCTCGCGAACGGCAGAGGATACATCATGCGTGATCCAGTTGGGAAGAAACACTTCCTGGGTGTAGACCGCCAGCCGGTGACCGTCGTTGCTGTCCAGCGTCAGTTGCAGTTCCACCAGATCCGCATCCTTGGGCAGCGTCGACAAATCGGCCACGCCCGCCAGCACGGCATCTGATGCCGGCACGTCCACCGCCTGCGTTCCTTCAGCGAGCGTCTTACCCTTCCGCAGAACCTGCCAGCGGATGCGGCAGCCGCGATGAGTCTGCGGCAGGTCATTGGCGGCCCAAAGTTCCATCGCCCGGCCGCCCTTGACCAGCCTCGGCAAGGGCACGAGTGGCTGGTTGACCTGGGCCATGGCGAAGTAGCCGCGCTTGGGCGTCAGGTCGTGGCTGACGATCGACTTGGGCCAGTTGGCCGGTAGTACGTCAACGAAATGGAACTGGAAGTAGCCCGCCACGCGGCGAGCGGAGATGCGCCATGACTTGGTCACCTCGGCGAGCTGGTCGTACTGGTAATTCTGGCTCGCCGCGATGTACTCGCCCAGATTGGCCGGCCGGCGTCCGCGCATGCCCACCTGTTGACGGACATCGTTCCTGGTCACCTGCACCTGGCCCCAGAGCACGTCGGCATCCTGCGGCGGGCGCGGCCCCCAGTCGGCGGGATAGCGGGACATGGTTTCGTAGCCGTCGAGCGCTTCGCTGCCGTATTCGCCGACCGTCACCATCCGATCCGGCGGCAGCACCTGGCACCACTGCGCGACCTTGCCCGCAAACCCATACCAGCCCCAGTAAGGATGGACGTCGTCAATGACGTGCGACCAGAGATCGTCCGTCAGGGTATAACCCGATTTCCCCGTATTCGGGTGGGCCGAGCCGCCATGGGGATGGCCGCTGATGGGCTTGAACAGGCGATCCGGATCGACCGCCAGGGCGGCGCAGAGCATGTCGGTCGGATCGAAATCTGTCTCGTTGGCGAAGGAGAGCAGGACGACGCCCGGATTGTTGTAGCAGGCGCGGGCGATGGCGGCGGAGGCGTTGAGCAGGCCGGGCCGGACCTGCTCGCCGAGCTTGGGATAACGGCTGCCCACATCCTGTTGTGACATGATGCCAAGCCGGTCCTGCAACTCGCGCACCTCGGGGAAGGTCATATGCTGGCAGGAACGGACGGCGTTGAAATCCGCCGCCTTCAATAGCAGCAGGATGTCCAGCAGCTTGTCGCGTTCGCCCCAGAGCCAGAGCGCGTTGAGGCCCTGAATGTTCGCGCCGCGCAGGAACAGCGGCTCGCCGTCCAGCAGGAGCGCGCCGGGCTGCAACCCCGGGCGCCGATGAAGTTCGCTGACCATGTCGAAGGTGCGGTGGCCGAAAACCACGTCACGCACATCCACAGCGCGGCCGGTGCCGTCCAGCAGACTCACGCGGCAGCGGTAGAGCCACGGCGTTGCCGGCGACCAGCGTCGGGCGTCGGGCATCGGTACCGTCACCGTTTGCCCGCCGGTCGCCGCCGGAGCAAACGGCACGTCGCGGCTGAAGGCTGGGCCTGCGAAATTCTCCGGCAGTAGTTCCACCTTGACCTTTGCCGGTTTGTCGCCGGTGACGTCGGTTTCGACCTGAACCACGGCGTCGCCCTTGGCGGGATAGCCGCGCGCCCGCACGTTGCTGACCACGGCCGGGGCGGTCGTTTCCAGATAGACGTCACGATGGATCCCGTAGCCGCTGCCGTTGTGCGAATCGCCGTTCTTGAGGCCCGCCAGCGAACGCGCCCGGTCGCGCACATAGCGTTGTTCGGTTGCGGACGGCACGGGAAACACCGTCCAAAAGGCCGCGGGCTCGCCGAATTGCGGCCCGTCGATGATGCGTACCCCGAGCATGTTCCGTTCGGCGATGATCCCCGTTACGTCAAAGCGAAACGGCTCGAAGTAGACGCTGTGGCCGCCCAGCCGCTTGCCGTTGAGCCATACTTCCGCTTCCCAGTCCACGCCCTCGAAGACGAGAAAGACACGCTGGCCGGCGGCCGGGAGTTTGGCGGCGAAGGTCTTACGATACCAGAGGATGCACGATGCGGGCTGCGTCCTGGCGAGGATGTCGTAGCGCCATTCGGGGACGCTGGTCCGCTCCCAGCCCCTCGGGTCGAGGTCGGCCTTCTCCCAGCCGGGCGATTCGGGACGCGCCGCCAGCGACAGGGCCGGTTTGTCCGACACGCGCTTGATTTCGAACTTCGTCAGCCAGTCGTCGCCGCAGAGGTCTTGTCGTTGGCGCAGATTCGCGGCGGCCGGCCGGCTCTCGAGAAACGGCGCGTACTGTCGGCGTAAGCCCGCCACGCGGGCTTCTAGTTCCTTCGTGTTGTTCGGGGCGGCCTGGGCCGCTTGCTCAGGCTTCTCCGCCGCCCACAGCCTGTGAGCCAATAAACTCGGCCAGACGACCGCCATCGCCACGACGAGAAGGTTCAGGACTTTTTGCATGGGTTCCAACTTTGCTGAGATCGACAACTCATGTGAGCTTCTGGATCGCGGACCGCGGCGCTCCGGCCGTCTATATTCCCCAATTCGCGCAGGCAGTCAATCGAGCCACGCCACACCGATCAATTCTTCGCTACAATACGAAGACTGATTTGGAGTTTGCCGATGGAACTGCGTTTTGGATTGGATGGTTTACGTTCGTTGCCGGCCGGTACCGTCGTCTCGATCGGCAATTTCGACGGGGTTCATCTCGGCCATCGCAGCATCGTCGACCTCGTTCATCGGCTGGCGGGCGAGGCGCCCGGCCGGGCGATTGCCGCGGTCACCTTCGAACCGCACCCCGTGACCGTCCTGCGGCCCGAGGCCGCGCCGCCGAGGCTCACGCCGGTCGATATCAAACGCGAGCTGCTGGCCGCCCTGGGCATCCAGTTCCTTGTCGAACTGCCGCCCGAACCCGCCGTGCTCAACCTCTCGGCCGAGGATTTCTGGCGAATCCTCCGGGACGAGGTCCGCCCATCGCATATTGTCGAAGGCGACTCGTTCAATTTCGGCAAAGGCCGGGGCGGAAATGTGCGGCAGTTGCAGAAGTGGGCCGTCAACTCGGGCATCGGCGTCCACATCGGCACGGCCGCGGAAGTGGGGTTGCTGGACATGCAGCGAGCGCCCGTGAGCAGCTCGCTCATACGCTGGCTGCTGACGATGGGTCGCGTGCGCGATGCGGCCATTTGCCTGGGCCGTGCGTACGAGCTGCGCGGGCCGGTGATCATGGGTCATCAGCGCGGCCGCACGATTGGCATCCCCACGGCCAACCTTGATTGCGCGAACCAACTCATCCCCGGCGACGGTGTGTATGTCGCGCGGTGCAAGGTCGATGGCCGCGTGTGGCCGGCCGCCCTGAGCATCGGACCGATGCCCACGTTCGGCGAGAACCGCCGGCAGATCGAGGCGCACCTGGTCGGTTTCTCCGGCGACCTCTACGGCCGGACCATCGGCGTGGAGATCGTCGACTGGCTGCGCGAGCAGCGGAAGTTTGATGGGGTGGAGGCACTGAAGAGGCAATTGGCGCGGGATATTGAATGGACCATTGTACGTAGCGAGCTTGATCCCGCGCGCCTGATCGCGAGGATCGCGTGACATGACGGCGCCGTAAGCGTCGTTTCAGCCCCGTAAGGGGCGATACATGTTAGCCCACGACGTGAGTCGTGGGTATAGGTGAAATGGCGAGAACGAGCCCCGTAGGGGCGACAGAAACTGTGCCGCCCCTACGGGGCTGGTGGCTATGCTGACGCCTGGTCCCACGGCTTGCGCCGTGGGCTATCTTATGTCGCCCCTACGGGGCTCATACGCAAAGGAGCCCCTGTTCATGACCGATCAGTACCAGCAGATCATCGATACCCTGTCCGGCTGCCGCCGCGTCCTGGTTACCACGCACATCCGCCCCGACGGCGATGCCCTGGGCTCGTCGGCCGCCATGGTGCTGGCCATGCGCGCCAAGGGCATTGACGCCCATGTCATGCTCCTCAGCCACCTGCCGACCAAGTATGCCTTCATCTTCCGCGACCCCGGCATCGCCTACACCGACTTCGAGAAGGACGGCCTCGCCGCATTCGACCTGTCCCCATTTGATGCCCTCCTGGTTGTCGATACCGGCACCTGGAGCCAGCTTCCCGGGCTCAAGGAAAAGTTCGCCGGCTGGACCAAGCCGATTCTTGTTGTCGACCATCATCTGACCCAGGAAGCCTGGGGCAATATCCGCCTGGTCATCCCCGAGGCTGCCGCCGCCGCCGAGATCGTCGCGGAACTCATCCAGGGATGGGGGCTCCCGCTGGACAAGCCCATCGCCACCTGCATCTACGCCGCCATCGTCACCGACACCGGCTGGTTCCAGTTCTCCAACACCCGGCCGTACACGCACCGGCTTTGCGCCATGCTCATGGAAGCCGGCGTCGACACCGACGCCATGTATCAGGCGATCTACCAGAACGAGCGGCCGGAGCGACTGGCCTTGCAGACGCGGGCCATGCAGTCGATGAAACTCCTGGCTGGCGGCAAGCTGGCCGTCATGAGCATCACCAAGAAGGACTTCGAGGACACGCGCGCCAGCGTCGCCGACACCGAGAACCTCGTGAACATCCCGCTGCAGATCGGCGCCGTGCAGGTGTCGATCGTGGCGACCGAACCGCGCGATTTCGGCCCCGTGCGCGTCAGTCTTCGCAGCAAAGGCCAGGTCGACGTGGCCAAGTTCGCCGAACTCTTCGGCGGCGGCGGCCACGCCCGGGCCTCGGGCCTCAAGGTCGAGGCCCCGCTGGATGATGTTTGCAAGCGCGTCATCGACGCGATGCTGCCACGCCTGTAACCGCATTCGCCGATCAGGCTTCCTGGCGGCGCAAACGCTTCAGACCCTTGGCGCCAACCACACTGCCCAGCAGCACAATCCCGCCCCACGCGGCCGCGGGCAGCGGCACGGACACGTCGGCAGGCAACGCACTCGCCTGCGTGATATTCCAGACCGTCCCCTGATAGCCCAGCTCGTTCGTGACGCCGAAGCACGCACCGTCTCCCCGCGAGCCAAACTGCGTGAACGGGATCCCCGTGGTCCCTCCATAGCCATAGGGGTCGCCGATTGGCGTCTGCACCTGATTGGCGGTGAACAGTGCTTTGCTGAAATCGACGTTGAATCCGTAAACATCACCGTTGGTGATCGGGTTCTTGTTCACGTCGTCCGTCGATTGGAACGTGCCCGTGAACGAGCCGACGATGGATGTCGCCGTGCCACTGCTGACGAGGAAATCGTTGCCGTCCCCGATCGCAGGCGTGTCGAACGTTGCGGTAAAACTGTAGGTGTAATTGAGGAACTTCACGCCCCACGCCATGCCCTTGTCCGGCTGCCAGAAGCGGGAATAGGGATACGGCGCGTTGGCGCCCGTCACGGTCATCGAGAACACCGTGTTGCTCGCATCCCAACCCGCGATCGCGGATGTCAACGACGCATTGCCATCATCGGCCAACTGCAGGAACGAGTTGTTCGTGTTGCTGGCCGCGTGCTCGGACCAGTTGCTCGCGAGCATGTTGTAGTTCGTGTAGATCTGTGGTGCATTCTGAACGAAGTACAACGTCCCATCGCGCGGCGAACTCATGGTCCACGGACCCGCATCACCGTAGCTCGGCAGCGTCGCCGCTCCCAGCGCAACCAACACCGCCACCGTCGTAATCAACGCGTGTCTCATGCTCAATCTCCTCTGGCCTTGCTCGGGCCGGATATTTGTGCGCCGCCACGGTTGAAGACTCCAACGCCTTCAGACCCTCCGCTGGCGGGATCTGTATTCTCAGCAGTCGAACCTACCCCCGCTTCCGCGTAAGGCAAAAAAAGAAAACAAGATTGGAATGGTGCGATAATCGCTGGTACGAGTCGCCGGGAGCCGCGATTTCAGCCATAAATCACCGTTCTCCCCTATTTCGGCGGTTGTTAGAAGATCCGGCCGTCCCCAATCTGTCACCCGTACTTGATGCCCAAGCTGCGCATCTCACCTAAATTGGCGCCCGCCCGCCGCGACGACCGTCCCGCTGCGTTCTCGCGACCGATCGGTTTCGCAAACGTTTCCGTGAACACAAACGTATCAATCGTGTCATCTGCGGGATTCCCTCAAGTCCGCGCGGAATCGCGGCCGAAATCTCCTCCGGTGCTCGACGTTTTCGAGCCGGCAAGAGCAGAAGAGACACTCGTATCAGCGTTCGGAAATCTTCTTCTCAGTGAAAGGCCCCCCCAATGTCATCGATCGCCAACTCCTAAAAGATCACGGGATAGACCCCCAGTAGTTCCGCCAGGATTTCATGGCGGCCATCAAAGACGCCCAGGGCGGCCAGGTAAACCCCGCCACCGCGTTCCAGAATTTCCCCGCCGGCATGTCGGTCGACACCACGGCCTGACCCCATCGGCATTCACATCGGTCAATCAGTCGATTCAGGTGGGGCCGGCGTGCCCGCCGGCCCTCGGAAAGCACGGAAGCTTCAAGCATGGGCCAGCGAGGACGCTGGCCCCGCCAGTCTAGTGCGGCTGCTCGACCAGGTGCATCTTCGCCTTCGCCACCGCCAGGTCGTGTTCGCGCCGGGCGGTCGTCTTGGGATCGGCCGGCTTGAGCGCCTGCGCCTCGGCAAACTGGGCCCGCGCTGTCTCGTAATTGATTTCATCCGCAGGGGTTGCGGCTTCGCTGAGGATCGTCAGCTTGTCGCCTTTCATCTGGGCAATTCCGCCGTCAATCAGGAAGAAGGCCTTCTTGCTGTCGGACAGATCCAGCCGCAACGGGCCGATGCCGAGCTTGACCAGCAGGGGGGCGCGATGGGTGAGGATGCCGATCAGGCCATCATGCGCGGGCACCACCGCCCCGACAATCTTGCCGTCGAACGCCTGCTTCTCGGGGGTCACGACGGTACACTGAAACGCCATTGGGCACTCCTCTTAAAACGAACGGGACGCGAGTTTAGGCAAACGCCCCCGGACCGTCAATTCAATTACCCGAGCCGTTCGGCCGATAATCATGAAAGCCGGGCAACGCTGCTATGGCCAAGCCACCCGTTGCCTCGCTATAATGCCGGCCGCAAGAAGACGCGGCCACCGCTTTGGGCGGTGGTCGTTATTTTTCATTATCGCGTTTGAGGAGTCTGTGTCATGCAGATAGTCAGTGCCGAAGAAAAGGTCGCCATGGAGCTCAAGCGCGAGACCCTGTACAAGACCAAGATCGACGTCCAGGACCGGATCCGCAAGGCCGCCGCCCTGGGCGATCTCTCGGAGAACGCCGAATATCACTTCGCCAAGGAAGAGAACCGGACGATCGAGCGGCAGCTCGCCGAACTCGATCTCAAGCTGCGCAGCGTGGTTGTCGTCTCCAACGAAGGCGCGCCGGAGGACATGGTCTTCCTGGGCCACACCGTGAAACTGCTCGATCTCTCCGACGACACCGAACAACTCGTCCGCCTGGTCGGCGAAGCCACCGGCCCCTCCGAGACCGACGACGTGGTTCCCGTCTCAGTGAACAGCCCCATGGGCGAATCCCTCTTCAAAGCCCGCGTCGGCGACACCATCCGCGTCAAAGCCCCGCGCGGCACCATGGACTTCAAGATCCTCGCCATCATGTAACGGATCCGCCGATGTCGCAGATTGACGCCGCTTAAGAACAACCTGTCGGGAGTCCGCGCTAAACAGTCCCGCAAGAACGACTCCGCGCTCCTCCTGCTCCCTTTCGCTCCGGGAGAGGGTTGGGCGCTGTAAAACAATAACTGTAGCAAACTGCTTTCAGCGCACTCCCTCGCCCGGTACTCCGGGAGAGGGCTGGGGTGAGGGTCTGCGGCTTGTAACTTTGCAGCGCTGATTCCTTAACGCTGCCTTGGGGTGTCCCCGTTCCACTCCCCAGGCCAGCGACGAATGCTCGCACGCGACAACGTGCTTCGTCGCTTCTCCCCACCAATTCGATCTCACGCAGAGGCGCAGTGCCCGCAGAGACAAATCCGCAGTGGCCCGTTCTTCTCTGCGAGCACTGCGTCTCTGCGTGAGATCATTCTTCCGCACCCAAAGGAGAATGGCCGCGAGAAGGCACAAGAGGCACAAAATACCTCTTGCGGATTCCGAGCTTTCTTGCGGCCAATCATCTGCGTGCCAGCGGCCGGATCTGAGCGTTTCGGCTTCGCGGATTCTGTCGGGACCGCAGTTCGTGAGCAATCAACCACAATCTACGTCCCCGTTCCATTGCCCGCGCTAAACAGTCTCGCAAGAACGACTCCGCGCTCCTCCTGCTCCCTCTCCCTCCGGGAGAGGGTTGGGGTAAGGGCCAATACGGTTCACTTCAACTGTAGCCGCGATCGCCGATCGCGGTCCGCTCCATTCCCCCCGAATACCATTTCACTCACCGTCCTCCTTCCACTCTGCATTTGCCATCTCCCCTTGCTTTCCCCACCCCCGCGCGCAGAATCTACACCATGACGCCAGAACAGTTCGTCGCCAAGTGGAGCGCCACCGAACTCTCCGAAAAGGCCGCCTCGCACGAACACTTCATCGACCTCTGTCAGATGCTCGGCCTGCCCACGCCCGCGTCCTCCGACCCCACTGGCGACGACTACACTTTTGAGAAACCCGTCCGCACCACCGCCCCGGCCTCCAAAGGCTCCAAGGGCGACTACGGCTTTGTCGATGTCTGGAAACGAAACTGCTTCGCCTGGGAATACAAACGCAAGGACAAGTACAAATCCCTCGACGACGCCTACCGCCAGCTCTACCAGTACCGCGACGACCTCGACAACCCGCCCCTCTCCGTCGTCTGCGACATCTCCACGACCATCATCCATACGCATTTCCAGGGTTACCCCAAGCGCACCATCATCCTCAAGCTCGAGGAATTCCCCGGCAACACCGAAACCCTCCGCCGCCTTTTCAACACCCCCGACTCCTTCAAACCCGCCAAGACCGCCGCCACGCTCACCCAGGATGTCGCCAACGAATTCGGCGGCCTCGCCGAACGCCTCCGCGACCGCTTCCCAGACACCGGCCCCGGCGCCGTGCTGCCCCACCAAATCGCCCACTTTCTGATGAAGGTCATCTTCTGCCTCTTCGCCGAGGATATCGAACTCCTCCCGGCCAGTTCCTTCACCCGCCTCATCGCCCGCTGCCTTACCGACCCCGACTCCACCCACAAACGCCTCGACCAGCTCTTCACCCTCATGCGCACCGGCGGCGAATTCGGCAACGACATCATCCCATGGTTCAACGGCGGCCTGTTTGATGAGCAGCCGGCCATCGCCCTCAAGCACGGCGACCTGTTGGTCCTCCAACGCATCGCCCAACTCGACTGGTCCGGTGTCGAGCCCTCCATCTTCGGCACCCTCTTTCAGCGCATCCTCGACCCCAACAAACGTGCCCAGATCGGCGCTCACTTCACCGGCCGGGAAGACATCCTCCTGGTCATCCAGCCGGTCATCATGCAGCCCCTGCAACGTCAGTGGGCCGCCCTACAGGAGGAACTCGCCCCCGCGATCAAAGCCTACGCCGACCTGCCGCCGGCCAAACGCACCCCGGCCGCCCGTAAACTCGAAGCCCGCCTTGACGCCTTCCGCGAAAGCCTCGGGAAGCTCCGCGTCCTCGACAGCGCTTGCGGCTCGGGCAACTTCCTCTATGTTGCCCTCCAGCAACTGCTGGAATTGGACGAACAGGTTGTCATCTTCGCCAGGC
>JANYKD010000014.1 GCA_025361735.1 Phycisphaerales bacterium | reverse complement strand
CACAGCATTGTTGCGGCTGATGCTCGCGCTGCGACCCGACTGCCGCCTCCATCTCGTCCACCTTGATCACGAACTTCGCGGCGCCGCATCCACCGCCGACGCCGGCTTCGTTGCCGAGCTGGCTGCGCAGTTTCAACTTCCGCTGACCTCGGCCCGCCTCTCAGAGATCGAATCGCAGATGCCGGTTCTCCCGACAAATCCATCTGCCCGCTACCGCGCACTGCGACACGATCTGTTTCGCCGCGCCATTTCCACGCACAAACTCGCCGGCGTCCTGCTGGCGCACCACGCCGACGACCAGGCCGAGACGGTCCTGCAACGACTCCTGCGCGCCAGTTCCACTGCGGGACTTGCCGGCATGAGCCCGGTGACCGAGCTGCCCGATCTGCGGCTTTATCGTCCGTTGCTGGATATGCGTAAATCGCAACTGATCGCATTTCTGCGGCAAATCAAACAGCCCTGGCGCGAAGATGCGTCCAACGCCTCCGGCGACTATCAGCGGAACCGAGTGCGCCAGTTCCTGGCACAGCGTCCGGAGCTTGTCCCCCGCCTGCTCGAACTCGCTGACGCCGCCGGCGGACTTCGCCAATGGACACGAGAGCAAGCCCCCGACCTTCCTGCGCAATTTCGTGCCCGCACTCTGGCGGAGTTACCGCGCCTGCTTGCCTGTGAATCCGCCCGCCGGTGGCTGGTGGGTCAGGGTGCTCCGCCAGACGAGCTCACACCGGAGGTACTGGGTCGTCTCGTGGATCAGGCCGCCGATGCGGCATCTCCGCCACGGCAGCATTTTCCGGGAGCATTGCTTGTCGGCCGGAAGCAGGAGCACCTGTCGGTCATCAGCGTTCGGTAGAGTGGCTGATGCGGTACGCACGGATGCCGCATGGCTCCAACTCAATGTCCAGCGTCGTACCTTCCAGCGCCAACTTCGTGTCGTTGATCATCTCATGCAGCCAGCAGTGCCCATTGTTTTCCACGACGCCGGCAAGATCGATTGCCATTGTGTGGGGATGACCGGTGTCGAGGTTTGAAACGAGCAGGAACTGTTCCCCAGGTGTCTGTCGCCCGGTTCTTACCGCAGCCATCAGCGCACCGTGCCCCTGGTCCACGAAGCTGATATTGCCGCATTCATGAAACAGAGTGTAATTCTGGAGGAGCTGGTTCACCCGCCGAATCTCGTCATTGTAGTGGTTTGGAGTTGGGAACGACGCAGAACCATACCTTCCAATGAAAGTGATCTTCTCCAGCGCGCCATGCTCCATGCCCTGGACCATGCCCGTCTGCCCGGTGGTGAACAGGGCCATGGTGAAATAGCGGGCCACGGCCGCGTCGGGCGAACCGTAAAGCTGCGCGGCCACGCCTGTGTCATGCGTTGTAATCGGGGCGAGGAATCGCAGCTTGCTGCCGATGTCATGCAGGTACATCACGTATTTGCGCAAGCGTTCGGCAAAAGGGTGCTCCCAGGGATTGGCCAGCAGCAGGTTCAATTCACACTTGGAAACGGCCTTGAGAAGCGTGTTGGAATCAGCGAAGAACTCGGCCTGGACGATAAGGTCGGGATACGCCAGACGCAGATCGCGGATCATCTCCTCGATAAATTCCGGATGGCTGGAATGGAGATTGTCCAGCCGTATCATGCCCCCGGTGTAGGCCGCATAGTTCGCCCAGAACAGCGCGTACTGCTTCATGTACGCCCACAGTTCCCGCCGCATCAACGGCTCGGGGTGGTCGTAGTGAATCCGGCCCAGATCCTCCCACTTGATCCACTTGTTCATATGCCAGCAGCCCGCCCGCAGCAGGCCGTCCGGCTCGTGCTTGTCCACGGCGATCCACTCAGGACATCGCCTGGCCACCTGGCTGGATATGCCGATGTGGTTCAGCACCAGATCGATGCAGAGCCGGATTCCCTTGTCATGGGCCGCATGGACGAACGACTCGAATTGATCGAGTCCGTCGCGTGAATCAGCGGGGTCGAGAAACGAAGGGTCGATGCTGAACAGATCCGCGGCCGCGTAAGGGCTTTCCGAGACATCCATTTTCGTCACGGGAAGCAGATGGACGGTGTTGAATCCGAGATCTCGAATATGGTCCAAAGCCACGATCCAGTCGCCGATGTGGCCGGACACGCTCGGGATGAACGTGTACATCCGGATGTCTTTGACACCAGCGGGGTCGACGATGACTTTTGTGAAAGGACCCCTGTCCAGATACCAGGTATGTCCGCCGTCGGGCGAGTACTTCATCTTGAACAGAAAGATGCCACACCTGGTCGGCACCACGGAAAGAGAATGGTGGCCCGGCCGGTCGCAGGTGAATTCCAGTTCGCTCCATTGGTCCGCGCCGCCGAGGAGATTGGTGCAAAGCCTGACCTCGGATGGGGGATGGTCCTCGATGAACTCCACCTCGAGACGAAGCGGCTCGTCCTTGTAGATCCTGAAAAATTCGCCCGTTGCCGAGGGCCAGGAACGTTTCAGATGCCCCTCTCTGGCGACGCGCGTACTGCGCGAATGGAGGGGAGGCAGTCCCCCGCGAATGACGGCGTTTGTCTCTTGGGTCATGATAGTCATAAAAGCAGCAACCATTCACGGACGTTGTCACGAAACGGGACGAGCCAGGGGTCGCCCTGCTGATAACAATAACATTGAAACGACGTAGTACAAACCACCCGATGTGGCATAATGCTGGACGTCTGTTTCTCCGCTGTGCTTATCGGCAATCGTGGCCGTGAACCTGTGGGCGGCTGGCAAACCGGGAGATTATTCGACTCCCGTTGTCAACCCGCGTCATTTTGCCGATCTCCCGTTTGTCGCTCGCGCGGCGCCGGTTGTCACCCGCGCCGTGGACATCAGGCGAGCGTGGGCATGCCGAGGGACCTATAATCCCGGCTGTCATGACTGATTCATTCGCTGGAAGGACAACTCCCATGCCGACGGTCGTTCACGTCACCCACGAAGCCATTCAAAAGATCGGCGGCATCGGTGCCGTTCTCGAGGGTCTTCTGACCAGCCCGGCCTACCTCAAGGGCGTCGGGCGGAATATTCTCGTCGGCCCGTTCTGGCCCACCGAGGCCACCGGTGAGCAACGCCTGGGCCCCCAGGGCGAGGTCCTGTATTCCAGCATGGACAGCCTCAGCCGCTCCCCTTTCGCCCCCAGGTTCCGCGAGATCGAACAGAAGTTCGGCGTGGGCATCGTCTACGGCCGCCGTCGCTACCTCGACAAGGCAACCGGCGTCGCCAGTTCGCCCGACGTCGTGCTCATCGATGTGTCCCGCTTCGATGCCGCACGTATCGCCGAGTTCAAGTTCGATCTGTGGCAACGCTTCGCAATCGACTCCAGCAAGTTTGAGAACATCTGGGACTATGAGCAGTGGGTCAGGCTGGGTCCGCCAGCCATTGCCGCGCTGCACGCCCTGGGCGTCACCAATTCGTCCAAACCATGCGTGCTCCTCGCGCACGAGTACATGGGGGTGCCGACCGCCCTGGCGGCCGTCCTCGACAACCCGCACGCCAACTTCCGCACCATCTTCTACGCGCACGAAGTGGCGACCATGCGCCGCATTGTCGAAGGCCACGTCGGCCACGACACGATGTTCTACAATGTCATGCGCTCGGCGATGGCCCAGGGGCTTTACGTGGATGACGTGTTCGGATCGCAGTCCGACTACTACAAACATGTCCTGGTGAAATCCACACGGTATCTCGATGGCGTTTTTGCGGTTGGCGACTATGTGCTCAAGGAAATGCGCTTCCTTGGTTCAGACTTCATCCATGTCGATTCGCAACTGGCGTACAACGGCGTCCCCTGCTGGAAGATCTCCCTCGAGGACAAGATGGCCAGCCGGCAGAAGCTGCGGACCTACTGCAACACGCTGCTGGGCTATCAGCCCGATTACGTCTTCAGCCATGTGACCCGGCTCGTGCTCAGCAAGGGGCTCTGGCGCGATCTGCGCGTGCTCGAACAATTGGAAACCATCCTGCGCAAGCGCAATGAGACGGCGATTTTCTTCACGCTCAGCACCGAGGTCCCCGGCCGCCGGCCCGACGACATCCGCCGCATGGAAGACTCGTACCACTGGCCGGTCGTGCATCGCGAAGGCCTGCCCGACCTGTCCAACGGCGAAGCCGTGCACTACCAGGCCGTTCAGGAATTCAACGCCCGCGCCCGCAACATCAAGGTCGTCTTCGTCAATCAGTTCGGCTGGGAACGCAACCTCTGCGGCCAGCGCATGCCCACCGACATGGAGTTCATGGATATCCGCAAGGGTGCCGACGCCGAATTCGGCCAGAGCATTTACGAACCCTTCGGCATCGCCCAGGTGGAGCCGATCAGTTTCGGCGGCATCTGCATCTTCTCCAACGTCTGCGGCTGCGCCGGCCTCGTCGACAAGGTCACCGGCGGCCAGCCCACCCTCAATGTCATCGTCGCCGATTACACTGCACTACATGATCGCGACATGCGTCCGGAACACCTGATGTCCGTCGGCCAGTCACAACGAAACCAGATCGAGCACGACGTGGCCGGCCAGGTCGCCCAGCAGTTGATCGAGCGCCTGCCCCGCAACCCCCGCGAGTTCGAGGAGTTCCTCAATCGCGGCTACGACCTGGCAACACACATGTCGTGGGACGCGGTCGCCCGCGACTACATCCTGCCGGGAATCAAACGCGCCATAAAGGCGCAGCGAATATCCGAGGTTGCCTGACGTTTGATCTCGCGGTTCCTGAATTCCGCGATGTCACGTCACCTCGGTCTGGCAGATCGCCGCCGTCGTATCGCTGCAGAGGCCACGATCGCCATCCACCCAAGCCACGTCGGTTCGGGCAATGCGACGAAGTTGAGGAGCACATCGTTGCCGCGCTGCTCAATAGTGAAATGGCCGCCCGCCAGGTCGTTGGCTGCCAGCGCTTTTGCATCCCTCGCCGTCATCTCTATAATCCGCAACCTGTGAATCCCATATTGGGATCTGACAGGTTGTGCCGACATGAACCGTGAAGTGATCGAAGCCTATGCCAATGGACCCTCGTTGCTTGCGCAACTGGTGTCGGACCTCTCGGCCGATGAACTGCGGCGGCACCCCCCTGCCGAGCTCAACATCGGCCGCTGGTCCATCCACGAAGTCCTCATTCATCTGGCCGACAGCGAAGCCGTTCTGGCCGACCGCATGAAACGCGTCATCGCCGAGGACAACCCGACGCTTCTCGCCTTCGACGAAGGCAAATGGGCCACCCGCCTGGAATACGAGCGGCAGTCGGCCGAAGACGCGTGGATGATGATCAGCCTGCTCCGCCGGCAGATGGCGCGCGTTCTCTGGGCGCTGCCCGAGAGCGATTTCGAGCGATTCGGCACACACAGCGAAGCGGGAAAGAAGACTTTGGCCGACCTTGTCGGCGGCGCGCAGAAGCACCTGCTGCACCACGCCGGTTTCATCGAGAACAAACGAAAGTGGATTGGAAAATAACATGGCTGCAAAAAAGAATGTCATCGTGGTCGGCGGTGGTCTGGCCGGTCTGTCATGCTCGATCAAGCTCGCGGAAGAAGGCGTGCATGTGGACCTGTTCTCGATGGTGCCCGTGAAGCGCTCGCACTCCGTGTGCGCCCAGGGCGGCATCAACGCCTGCAACGATATCGCCCGCCAGCAGGGCTATTCCGAGTGGATGCACTTTGACGAGACCTGCGTGGGCGGTGACTTCCTGGCCGATCAGCCGCCGGTGCGTGAGATGTGCTACTGGGCTCCGAAGATCATCGATCTCCTGGACCGCATGGGCGTGCCCTTCAATCGCACTCCCGAAGGCCAGCGCGACCTGCGTCTCTTTGGCGGCTCGCTCTTCAAACGTACGTTCTTCGCCGGCGCCACCACCGGCCAGCAGCTGCTCTACGCCCTGGACGAGCAGACTCGCCGCTGGGAAGCCGAGGATAAAGTCACCAAGTACGAATTCTGGGAATTTCTCTGGCCGGTCCTGCATGAGGGCCGCTGCGTGGGCATCGTCGCCCAGGATATGCGCACGATGCAGATCCGAGCCTTCCGCGCCGACGCGGTGGTCATGGCCACCGGCGGCAATGGACTGGTGTTCGGAAAATCGACCATGTCCGTCATCTGCACGGGCGGCGCCGTCGCCCGCTGCTATCAGGCCGGCGCCAAGTACGGCAATCCCGAGATGATGCAGGTTCACCCGACGGCCATTCCCGGCGAAGACAAATGCCGGCTGATTTCCGAATCCGCCCGCGGCGAGGGCGGCCGGATCTGGGTTCCCCGCAAACAGGGCGACACCCGCCCGCCGAATACCATTCCCGAAGAAGAACGCTGGTACTTCCTTGAAGAGAAATATCCCAAGTACGGCAACCTCGTCCCGCGCGACATCGCCACGCGCGAGTTGTTTCTGACCTGCCAGCAGGGCTACGGCGTCGGCGGCGGCAACATGGTCTATCTGGATCTCCGCGACAAGGTCAAGGAAATCGGCCGCGAGCGCGTGCTCGCCAAGCTTGAAGGCATTCTCGAAATCTACGAAAAGTTTGTGGGCACCGACCCGCTGAAAGAGCCCATGAAGATCTTCCCGGCCGTCCACTACACCATGGGCGGACTCTGGGCCGGTTTCGCCAAGGACGAGAAATCCGGCGGCCTCAAGGCCGGCGACCCGGCCAACATGATGACGAACATCCCCGGCCTCTATGCCATGGGCGAGTGCGCGGTCACCTACCACGGGGCCAATCGCCTCGGCGCCAACTCGCTGCTGTCATGCATTTTCGACGGCCTCTTCGGCGGCAGCTGCATCAAGAACTACACCACCGACGCCAACCGCACCGCTGCGGCCGACGTGCCGCAGGCCAGTTACGACGCCATCGTCAAGCAGGAACAAGACCGCCAGGACTGGCTCGTCAAGAACAACGGCACGGAAAACCCCTACCTGCTCTGGCAGGAAATGGGCGAGATGATGACGCTCAACTGCACCGTCGTGCGGTTCAACGACAAGCTGGAGCAAACGATCGACGCCTGCCAGCAGTGGAAGGAACGTTACAAGAAGGTGAAGCTGTCGGACACACTGATGTGGACCAACCAGAACCTGTCCTTCGCCCGCGCGCTACGTGACATGATCCTCTCGGCTGAGGCGATCCTGCAGAGTGCCCTGCACCGCAACGAATCCCGCGGGGCGCATTACAAGCCCGAGTTCCCCACGCGCGACGACGCCAATTTCCTCAAGACCACGATCGCCGAATACGACCCGATCGGCAATTGCGCGGTCATCTCCTACGCCCCGGTCGACACCAGCCTGCTGCCGCCCCGTGCTCGCGATTACAGCGGCAAGACCGTGGCCAAGCCGGCCGTCGAACCGGCGAAGGTGTGATCTGTTTTGGAAAGAAGGATTAAACACGAAGGCACGAAGACACGAAGCGGTTTTCGGTACGCCATGTCGATCGGCGATGGACGCGGTGTTCTCGATTCATTATTGGTGACGCCGCAGTTGAACTACAAGTGAGAACCCCGGTACGTTATCCATAGCAGATCGACGCTCCGCACCAGAACCCGCTTCGTGCCTTCGTGTCTTCGTGTTTAATCTCCTCTTCATCCTCCGCCAGCCGCTCCCGATAATCCGTTTGCTTTTGGGTGCTTCGGCGGGCATGATGGCTCGCATCTAATGCATGTGGGTCAGCTATGGACTTCTGCGCACCTCTTGGCGGATTTTTGTTCGGACTGCTCCTGGTGACGCTGCTGGGCCACGGGTTGTGGTTGCTTTTCGCGTTGATCTTCCGCAGCATCTTTGGCCGCGCGAAATCCGGCGACCAGGCGACCCGGCAGCGAACCGCCACTGACGTCATCTACCAGCTCTACTATGCCGGGAAGATTGACGCTGCCACACTCAGCCGCGTATCACAGGCACTGGGCGACCGTACTGTGCAGTTGCGACCCGCTCAATTGCCGCCGCAGGCAGCGCTCCCGGTTGAGGCAGCGCCAATCGCTGGGCCGATCCCGCCGCAAGTGGTTGCGCCGGCGCAAATGCCTCCAACGCTGCCTCAACCGCCACTGATGCCGCCACCCCTGCCAACGTTCGTCCGGGCGGTTCCGGTGCAGGTGGAACAAGTTGCGCCCGCCGCGCCTGCTCAACCGATCCGGCCGACTCCCGTCATGCCACCGGCGCCGCCGCGCCGCCCGTGGTCGGAGGTTCTGGGGACATTCATGCAGGAGGCCAACATTCGCTGGGGCGAATTGGTGGGCGGGCTGCTCGTGGTTGGCTGTTCCATCGCCCTGGTGCGAACCTTCTGGTCGAGCATTGCGGATCACCCCTGGCTCAAGCTCGGCGTATTCGCAGCCGTCACCGTGGCCGCCTTCGCGGTTGGCCTGTACACCGAACACCGTTGGAAACTCCCCACAACCAGTCGCGCCATCCTCATCATCGCCTCGCTGCTCGTGCCGCTTACGTTCCTGGCCGTGCTGGTCCAGAGCGAAGGCCGGCTCGACTCGCTCACGCTCATGGGCACGATTTTGACCATGGCCATCTTCGGGGTGCTGCTCCACGCCGCCGGCCGCGTGCTGACGCCGGATTACGCGATTCCCTATGCCATCGGCATTCTCGGCGCAGCCGCGGCCCAGGTCATCCTCAGCCGCCTCACGGACACGACCCCGGCCAGCCTGCTCCTGCATGCATCCATCCCGCTGGCGTTCTACGTCGGTGCCAATGGATCGAGCGCCTTCTTCGCGCGCCGCAAGGGCGTCTTTGATGAATCCTTCGCCGACCGCCTGCTGATCCTGCTGGGCGTGACCACCTTCGCGGCCATTCCCGCGCTCTGGCACGTCTTCCCACACGGCGATGTGTTGCCGACCTTCCGCACGCTCTCGCCGCTCTTCCCGCTGGCGGCCGCTCCGGCGCTGGCCATCGGGCTAATGCTGTGGAACCGCCTCACGGAACCGAAGCTCTTCTCACGGAGGATTGCTGGAACCGCCATCCTGCTCGGCGGCGTGGCGCTGCTGGCGGCGGCCGTCGCGGTCGCCTATCCGGAACGCAACGCCGCTGTCCTGTGTGCGATCTATGCCCTGGTGGCATTGGGCGTGGCCGTGGTCACCGGCCGTCAAAGCGTAGCCTGGCTCGGAGCGGCACTGCTGCTGATTGCCGTGTTCATCTGGCCGGATACCGACCTGGTCAAATACCTGGGACTCCTGCTGCTCGGCTACGGCTCGGCCTGCATGGCCATCGCGCTGGCGTCGACGTTGCTGCCGCAGGCTCGGCGTACGCTGGCGTCGCCACTCTCGCTGGCGTCCACGATCACTGCGTGCGTGGCGCTCGGGCACACGTTCTTTGGCCACCCAGTGGAGACGCAGTTTCTGAACCGGCCGGAAATCACGCTGCACCTGCTCTGGGCATCGGGCTTGTGGTTGGCGGCGGCGCTGGCCTTATCGAGTACCCCGCTCTACGGGCTGTTTCAGGTCGGCCTCACGCTCACGGTTTCCGCGATCTTCTTCGCCCACGGGCGGGATCCTGTTCCGTCATGGGGTGCCCTGCGCGATGTATTACTGGGGCTCGCCATCGCATCGCCTCTGTGGTCGGCTTCGCGCCAGCTGCTAAGCAAACTCGGTCTGCGAGCTGATCATCCCGCGCTGGCGGCGCGGGCTGATTTGCCGATGCCTGGGATCCTGCTGGTTGGACTGTTTTTGCTCGCCGCCGCGGCCGTCTTTCCAGGTGTGGGACACGAGTTTGCCGGCGTGACGAACACATGGCGCCCGGCCTTCGTAACGCAGCCGCTCACCTGGTGCATGGCGGCGTTGCTGATCGTCTCCATGGTCACAACGTTTGGCGACCGACCGGTCATTCGCAGCGATGCGGGGTTGATGCTCGCGACACTGGCCATTCTGGCACTCGTCGCAGCCACATTCGGTCATGTGCAGGCCTCGGCCTCGGCGTGGCGCTGGGTCTCGGCGGCCGCCATGCTCGGCATGTCCGTGCCGTTCTGGATGCGACTGGCCCGCCCGGATGCCAGCCTCAGGCCGGGCATGCTGTTGCTCACGCTGACACCCGTACTGGCTCTCACGATCTACGCGGCACAACTCAGTCTTACGGGGTTTCATTTCGTCGGGCCGGCTGCCTCAACCGTGTTGGCCCATCTGGGTAACGCCGCCAACTATCTCATCCCGCTCGCTGTCGCCGTGGGCGTATTGCTCGTCCACGCCATCCGCGACCGTTCGGCCGGCACGGCGCTGGTCGCCGCGCTCGTGCTCAATCTCGCCGTCAGCCTCGGCTACGCCCTGCATGTGACGACTTCCGGCCGCCCCTTCCTCGATGCCGACCTCGTGCGGCTGCTTCAATTCAACTTCATCGCCACCGGCCTCGTCGGCCTGCTCTGGCCGTTGATCCTGCGTAAACAGAGCACGACCGAGCTGTGCACTATCGCCTGCGCTGCAACAGTGCCGCCGGTGTCCTCACCGGCGGTCTTTGACGCTGCACGCGCATCTCGGGATTCCGCCGGTGAGGACACCGGCGACACTGGCTGGCATGGTGCCAGCACCGCGCCCGCGTGGCCGGTCGTTGCACAATTAGCCGTCGCCGTCGTGCCGCTGCTCCTGATGCTCGCCATCGGCGAGAGCCAGGTGCTGTTTAATCCCGGCTCGCCGCCGCCCATCGTGAACTCAATCGCCAACCCGCTTGGGCTTTGCTCGGCCATCCTTCTGGCCTCCGTCGCCATCTGGACCGAGCGGCGCCTCACCGGCCGCATCTCGACACTCTCGCTTGTGCTGGTGTTGCTGTGCCTGGGCGACCTTACCTGTTTCATCGCCGCGCCCCATGGCGGTTGGTTGGCGGTTCACTTGCTGCTCACGTCCCGCTTGGCCGCTCCGTGGCTGCTGCTGGCTGTCGGTTGGGTGCTCATGCGTTCGCTGGCGATGCCGGATATCGCCGCGGAGAGTGCGCCTGTCAGCGGACCGCTGGCCCGGCTCCTCGGCTGGAACCGCGCCGGGCACAACATCACCACCGGCTGCACGCTCGTCGCGGCGCTCGGCATTGCTCTCTCGCTATTCACGCAAATCGGCGACCCCGCCCGGCCGCTCTGGTGCCTCGTGGGTCTGACCGTCACCGCGTTCCTGGCCGCCTGCCTCGCCGTGTGGACGCTGCAAAGCTGGTTCCTCGCCGCCATGGGTATCCTGCTCAACCTCTCGGCCAGCGTCTGGCTGACGCACCGCGCCCTGACGCGTTCGCTCGACCTCGACTTCATCAGCGTCAACACCATCACGCTCGCCATCGGCGGCATCCTCGCGCTGGGCATTGAACTCTTCATCCTCCGGCCCATGCGCGGCGACGTCGTGCGGCGCGCGCGGTTCTCCTGGCACGCGCTCGCTTGCCTGCTGGTCACGATCGCCCTGGGCGGGTTGTCGGCCATCACACTCCTGGGCATGCCCTTCCGTGGTGCCGTCTTCTCGACACCCATCACGGCCTCCCTCATGCTGGGTTCGGCCGTTCTGCTGGCGGCCCTCTGCCTCTATGACAAGGACGCGTGGTGCGCCACCCCCTGCCTCTACACCCTCGGGCTATGCGCCATCATCCACGTCTTTGACCAGCTCAACGTCCGGCTGGCGCTCGCGACCTGGTATCTCCCGGCCACGCTGTCGATCTACAGCGTCGGCGCGGCGCTGCTGTACAACATCCGTACCAGCCTCGTGAACATTCTCGGTTCGGCCGGCATTCCGCGTCGCGACAACTGGCCGGCGTCGCGCCCCGGCTGGCTCGCCGTTACCACCATCATCATCATGGTCCTGATCTATGTGCCGGCCGTACCGGTGGTATTTCTTGGCAAGGTGATGCTGGAGCGACTGGCGATGAGCGCCGCAGCGCTCTGCTCATCGGTGGCGATCGGCGTGCTCGCGGCCGAAGTCGGCCGGCCGGCGCTCAAGCGTCTGGCGCTCACGCTCACTTCGCTGGGCGCGGTGCTCTGGTTCCTTGCCTGGATCGAGCCGCATACCCACGCCACCCAGCTTAACTGGCTCACCATGGCGATGGCGGCTTTCGCCATCGTCACGGCAGCGGTCGCCCTGATCCCGCGCCGGCTCCTCGGTGCGGAGCACGAGTGGACGGCGGCGGCCGCGAGCGTCATCCCGTTCCTCGGCGCCGCCACCGGGCTCTGCCTGTTGACCACCTTTATCTGCGAGTTCATCAACTACCAGGCCACGCCGGCCCAGCCGATCATGGCCTGGCCCGCGTTCCTGCTGGTCGGCGCGGCGATCCTTGGTTTGGCTGTGTTGTCGATGCTCTGCGCGTTTCGGCCTGAGTTCGATCCCCTGTCACTCTCCGACCGCGCGCGTGGCAACTATGTGTACGCAAGCGAAGTGCTCGTCACGCTTGTGTTCATCCATGCCCGGCTGATCCACCCGGAATGGTTCGGCCACGGCTTCTTCGTCCGCTTCTGGCCGATCGTCCTGCTGGCCGTGGCGTTTGGCAACGCCGGCGCCTCCGAACTTCTACGCCGGCGGGGTAAGACCGCGCTGGCCGCTCCCTTCACGAACATTGGCGGATTGCTTCCGGTCGGAATCGTCGCGGGTTTCCTCTTTGCCAACACCTCACAGGCCAGCGTGGATCTGACCACGGCGCTGCTGCTCATCGGCGCCATGTACGCGGCGCTCGCGGTTGCCCGCGAGTCGTTTGTGTTCTCGATCCTGGCCGTGCTCGCTGGCAATGGCGCCCTCTGGCGGTTCCTCAACACGCTCCAATTCATGGGCTTCCTGCAACATCCGCAACTCTGGCTGATTCCCGTCGCAGTCTCGGTGCTCGCGGCCGCGTACCTGAACCGGCGACAGCTTCGCCCCGATCAACTTGGGACCATCCGCTACGTCTGCCTCATCGCCATCTACCTCTCCTCAACCGCCGACGTCTGGATCAACCGCGAGGACGCCGCCCCCTGGCTGCCGCTGCTCCTGGCCGGCTTCGCGGTTGCAGGCGTGCTCGCCGGCATTGCGCTGCGGATTCAATCGTTCCTGTTCATGGGAAGCGCCTTCACGTTCGTGGCCGTCGCCGCCCTGATCCGCCTGGCCGCCCGACAGGTCCATTCCATCTGGCCCTGGCTGGTCGCCGGCATCCTGCTCGGTGCGGGGATCGTCGTGCTCTTCGCACTCTTTGAAAAGAAGCGCACCGAGATGCTGGGAATGATTGGGAAGCTCAAGGAATGGGAACGGTGATGTCTGTTTGGGTGGCATGCTACGCCGCAAACTGTCTTGGCCTTGAAAGCGCACAATTCCTCTGATTTCCCAGCGTTTTGCGCCACTTTTTTCGCGCTGAAACTAAAATCGCATAATGATGCGATTGTTCGGCCAAAATCACTGTTTTC
>JANYKD010000001.1 GCA_025361735.1 Phycisphaerales bacterium | reverse complement strand
AGTACGCTTGCCCGTGGACCACGGGCAAGCGTACTTGCCCATGCCACCCAAGCGATTTGTTCGAACTTCCTATTTCTTCATCGCCTGCAACGGGAGCTTGAACGTCTCGGCCACCGCCGCGTTCGTCACACGGCCGGCGATCATGTTGATCCCTTCGCCGAAGCCCGTGTCCTCCGCGGCTGCCGTTTCATAGCCCTTGTTGGCGATCTTCACCGCATACGGCATGGTGGCATTGCACAAGGCGATCGTGCTGGTGCGGCCCACGGCGCCGGGCATGTTGGTCACGCAGTAATGCACCACGCCATCGACGACATACGTGGGATTGGCATGCGTGGTTGGCCGGGACGTTTCGATGCAGCCGCCCTGGTCGATGGCGACATCGACAATCACGCTGCCGGGCTTCATGGTCGCCAGGTCCGCGCGAGTCACGAGCCGCGGGGCCTTGGCGCCGGGAATGAGCACCGCGCCGACCAGCAGATCGGCCACGGCGATCTGCTCGCGCACGGTGTGCGGGTCGCTGAAGATCGTGTGGACGTTGGGTGGCATGACGTCACTGAGATAACGGAGACGATCGAGATTCACGTCCATGATGGCGACGCTGGCACCCAGCCCGGCGGCCACCTTCGCGGCGTTGGTGCCGACAATGCCCGCGCCCAGGACGACAACATGTGCCGGAGCCACGCCCGGCACGCCGCCGAGCAGGATGCCGCGGCCCATCTGCGGCCGCTCGAGATACTTCGCGCCTTCCTGAATGCTCATCTTGCCGGCGATCTCGGACATGGGCGTGAGGCAGGGCAGACGGCCGGCTTTGTCGCGGATGGTCTCGTAGGCGATGGCGACGATGCCCGCCTTCAGACACCCCTGCACCAGTTCCGCCGACGCGGCGAAGTGGAAATAGGTGAAGACGATCTGCCCCGGCCGAAAGAGCGGGATCTCGGGCTCGAGCGGCTCCTTGACCTTGATGATCAGATCGGCGCTGGCGAATGCTTCCTGGGGCGTCGCGACGATTGTGGCGCCGGCCTTGCGGTAGGCGTCATCGGGAAATCCGCTCGCCACACCAGCCTGCGTCTCGACATAGACCTGATGGCCGGCCTTGACGAGTGTCTCGGCGCCGACGGGCATGAGTGCGACACGGTATTCGTCGGGCTTGATTTCTTTGGGGCATCCAACGCGCATGGTCTCTCCTTACTTTCCCTTGCCTCGCTCCAGGCGCTTGGCGACGCGCATGAGCACTTCGCGCTCGGGGCCGGCCTTGGTGGCGATGGTTCGGGCCAGCAACGACGGGCAGAGCAGCAGCACGAGCGGACTGGCGAGACTTTGTTCCTCGGCGGCTCGCGTGAGCTGGGCGAGTTCGTCCGACTGCAGGGAGAGCGCTTTGCTTGCTTCCCGCGTCAGGCGGCCCTGGTGATTAACGGTTTTGGGGACGGCCTGCCGGCTGTAGCGCACATGCAGGACCGCCAGCAGAATCAGCAGGGCGGCGGCCACGACGAGCAGGGCGACGATTCGGCCGGTGCTGGGGGCTTCGTTCAGACTCTCCCGGGTCGAGCGGTAGAAGTCGTCGAGCGTCATTTGTGCCAGCAGGACATTCATCTGTTTCTCCGGCGTTCAAAGTCGCCAATTCCATGGGGCGTGTCGGAGTACCGACACCACAGGCGAGACGCCTGTGCTACAAACGGGCGTTCAACCCACCTTGGCTTCCTGGCCGCCCATCATGTCGGACACGCCGCGCAGCACGTTCATGGCGTAGCGACGCACGCGCAGGTTGGAATCGTCCTTGGCCAGCCGGCCAACTTCGTTGAGCATCTGCCACCAGCCCATCTGCCGCAGGGCCCAGAGCGCCGAGATGCGGTGGTCGGCCCGTTCATCCTGCAGCATGTTCATGAGTTGCTGTGAAGCCGTGCCGACCTTCATGCGGTGCAGGGCGCGAATGGCGTTGGCCCGCTCGCGGCTGACCGAACTCAGGGCGCGCTGCGTCAACATGGGAACAAACTCCAGGCGTGGACGCGACTCCAGCACCTCGATGGCGTTGGCCCGCACGCGCGGGTCTTCATCGTTGAGCACGCGCTCCAGCACCAGGTCCGGCGAGATCGAAGTCATCTGTGCCAGCAGCATGACCGACTTGCTGCGCACGCGGGAATTGGGGTCGACACAGAGCGTCAGCAGCGTCTGGGCCACCTGCTCGGCGACGCCCAGGTCCTGCGTGATCGAGATCGCCCGCAGGCGCTGCTCGACCGGGCCGCTTCGCAGCCGCCGCTCGAGCATCCCGACCGCTCCCGGCACGAGCTTGAGCACGGCCCGGCCGGCGGCCCGGCGGGTAACCCGGTCCAGCCGGTCGTAGCGCTCCCAGTAGGTGTCGAAACCCGCCTTGCCGACACTGCGGCCGATCACCCGGCGTACCGTTTCGTGGACGCCGGCGCTCATCAGTTGCATGAGCATGTTCTCGAAATCCGGCGGCCGGCGGCGCACGATCTCGCGCGTGGCGATTCGGGCGAGCCGTTCGTCGGTGTCAACCACCAGCGTGCGAAGCAGGTCCACCGAACCGCCGCGGCCCCGCGACATGGCGAGACGCAACAGCCCGAGCCTGCCCGCAACATCGTTCTGCAGTCCAAGCCGGATCCGCTCGATCTTCTGATCCTGGACCACGTCGTGCAGTCCGGAAGCGCAGATCCATTCGGCCACGCGGGCGGTATCGCGGCTGTCACGCCGCGCCAGTTCACGATCGAGATCGGCCTCGCCGCACCACACGCCGCGCGTTACCTGCCTCATGCAGATCTGCAGCCGATGGTCCTTGAGCCAGTGCGTGCGCGCCAGCAGCCCGTCGAGCACGGTCGGATCGACGATGTGGGCAAACGCGACGCCGAAGGTCGCCCGCACATGTCCGTGCGACGCGGCCAGGAGAAACGCATCCACGTACTCACTCTCGGGCGGTTGCTGAAGGCGACGCACCATCGCGGTCTGGCCGCCGTGCTTGGGCGTGGTGAGTATCGCCAGGGTCCGGCTGTCGGGCGAGTCGGCCAGAAGCAATGCGGCCAGGAGCAACTCCGCTCCATACCGGCCGCGATGCACATCCACGGCCCGGGCGACGGCCTGTTCGATCTCGCCCCGTTCATCCATGATCTGGGTGTATAGCCTGGCGCGTTCTTCGACGTCGGCCGGGTTGGTCTCGATCCACCGCCGCGAAAACAGCGTGCGGGACTGGGAATTCACCCAGCGGGCCAGCGAGAGCATGGATTCGACGGCCGTGCGGGCGACAATCTCGTCGACGCCGTGCAAGCCCTCGGTCAGCAGGTAGGTCAGCTTCCCCTGTTTGCCCATGGAGATGAGCTTCATGGCCGCCGCCGCCTTGTCGCGATCGCCGGAACGGGCCGATTCGCGAAGGGCCTGGTGCAGCAACTTAACACTATTCAGGATCGTGGTTTGCAGTGAAAGCGGCAGTGCAAAACACCCCGCGATGACCCCGGACAATCCACGAACCGTATGCCGGCGCAAGAGCGCATTAAGCGCGAGCGCTTTTTCAGGGTCGGAACCCAGGCGCAGCGCCCCCAGAAGGGCGTCGTCCGCCGCCTCATTCTTGGAGTTGACCAGAACTTGGATCAGTTCGCCGAGCATCTCACTTCAATTATCGGACGCTTGGGCGGCAAACCTTAATCCAGCCTACCGGTCGATCAACATTTGCGGCGCCACCAGGTTCATTTCCATTTGTACCGGCCCAGCACCGCCGGGGTTGGCGGCGCCGGTGGCGGCGGGTTTGGACGGCTTGACCACGTCCTTCTCCACGGCCTTGAGGATCTGATCGATCCGCTGCTGTGCTTCCGGTGTGGCCGAGGCGCGCAATTCCTTCAGCGTCGGGGCGACCACGATACCCATCTGTATCAGCTTCTCCTGGGCTGCGTCGCGTTTCTTCCAATCCTCGGCGTTGAGCTCGGCGGTGAGCTGCTTGATGGTCTCGACCACGGACTTGGACGGTGCCGGCCGGGGCTGGTTGTACTCGGACACAAGGGCCACCGGCACCTTCATGGTGACCCCACAGCCCAGCTTGATCGACAGTTCCTGTTCCTGGAGCTGGCCGGTCACGGTGGTGTCGTCCCACATGACCACCTGCACGTCCGACGGCGAACCGGCCGTCTTAGTCATCTTTTTGATCTCCGCGCCGGCCAGATTCAGCGTGTTGAACGCCGTATCGAGCTTGAGCCCGCCATCAATCGCGCCCATCAGCACATCCTGGTTGGCCAGCGCCAGCGAGGGCTGGCTGGCGTCCTCTTCCTCCGGCCGCTTGGCAAATTGCACGCGGCGGATGCTCGACGCGGGGAACTTGACGATCTGCTCCGGCCCGGACGAACTGAGCTTCATTTCGAACACATCCACATTCACGAGGCCGGCGAATTTCGATCCGTCGGTCAGGTAGATGTCGTGTACGCCGTGTTCCTCGGCCTGGAAGTTGATGGCCGCCACGACGGACGCGCTGAGCTTCATCGTGCCATAGCGCGTGCTGACCTCGATCTCCTTGGCCGGGGACTGCACTCCCATGCGGTCGCCGCTGCGCATGAGCACCATGGGCTTGTCAAACGACCACTCCTCCGGCTCGCCGGCGCGTTTGCGGTAACCCATGCGCGCGACATGCTGCACGGGAATCTCGGTGAGCTGGCCACTGGAGAGTTCCAGCGACAGTTTGTCTCGCTCGAGCTTGCCGCCGAAGACTTCGCCATCCTTGGTCACCAGGAGTTGGCGCGGCCGGAACTCGCCGATGTTGATCAGCCCGATGACATCGTCCACCGGCAGTTCGATCGGCCCGTAGAAGGTCTGCAGCTTGTAGTTCTTCTCTTTGAGCGTGCCCTTGAGCTGGTCGCCGGTGCGCAGCTCGACGACATCGAGCATTTCGCCGCGGAGGATCTCGTAGTCGCCAATGAAGTTTTCGCCGCCGCGGAAGTTGACAATCAGCCGGCGGATGGCGGCGGGAATCGCGGCCATGAGCTTGGTTTCCTTCATCCCCAGCACGAACTTCTGCCCCATGTCCGGCGTCCCCGTGACCAGGTGGAAATGCATGATGGCGATTTCCTTGCCGCCGGGGATGCTCGGTGCGTAGCTGATGTTGATGTTCGAGTTGCCCTGCTGATACTGGAAGACCGGAGCGCTCTTGGCGCCCTTGCCGGCGAACATCTCGACGCAGGTTTTGTTGTTGGCGTGGGTCTGCGCAATCCACGCCATGGTCTGCCCCTTCTTCTTGGGGTCCTCGACGGTCGTCGTGTTCTGCACGCCGTAGTTGAGGTTGGTGTTGTACATCAGGTTGGGCGTGACTTCCTGGTTGGTGGTATTCTTGATGATGTCGATGTAGCGGATCCAGCCCTCCTCCTTGTTGCAGAGGATCCGCCGGGTGACCGACACGTTGGCACCGGTCATGTTGGCCAGCACCAGTTCGCCCGTCTTCTCGTCCACTTTTCCCTGGTTGTTCTGCACTTGCACGTAGTTGCCGTTGACCTGGAGCATTGCCCCCTGTGAATAGACCGGCGAGTTCCCCTGCATCTGGATCTGCCCGTACTGGTAGATCTGGTAGGTGTTTCCCTGGCTGTCCGAAAAACTGTACGGCAGGTTGACGACCCCGCCGGCGCCGGGCTGGTTGCCGCCGGGCGCGGCCACCAGCCGGATCGCCTGCGTCGCCCTGGGGCTGCACAGCATCGCCAATCCGGCCAACACCAGCGCCGCCACTATCGCGTATCGTGTATTGCGCATAGAAAGTCTCCCGAGAGGTTACAGAACCACATTCATTGGACGCGCCACGGGGCCGGATGTTTCATTCATGGCAAAGGTCCAGGGGCCGCCGGCGTGGAAACCTGTCGCCCGCACTCGGGGCAACGATGGGGTGTTGCCCGAAGATCGTAGCCGCAGTCGGGACAGAAACCGTGGGCGCGGCGATGTCGCTGGCGACAGATACGCCGGAGCAGCAGAACCGGAAAGAACAGCGAGAGAACAAGAGGGAGCCAAAGGGGGATGGCGATTCCGTGTTCGGAATCTGAAGAGAACGAGCTCATCATGCCGGTCTCGTATGAATTGAAGCCGAGGCGATTCCAAATGCTGCGAATGGGGAGGGGATCGGACCCGAAGTGACCGAGGCCGAGCCGGCCGGTGTGCCAGGCGGCGGAGGCGTTGGGCAGACTGGCGATGGGTTCGTGTGGGAAATACGTGGATTCGCTGGCGTAAATGCGAAGCTGGCCGCGGATGATGCTGATACCGTGGAGGGTGTATGAGATGGACAGGTTGTTGATGCCCAGAGTTGGCAGGGATGTATGCTGGAGATAGTCGGTGCCGTGGTGGCTGCGATACCAGAGGATGCCAATGGCAATGGCAAACAGGACGGAGACGGCGGCGAGAACGGGCAGGAGGAATCGGTTCACGGCATCATTGTAGACGACAATGCGGGGGCGTCAGACACGACGAATTTGCGGAGGTGTGCCCGTCATTTTTTGGCAAGGTAGGGTGGCTTCGCCGAAACCGCCGTCTTGGTGAAACGGACCGCTCAGCGAGCGGTCCCTACCTCTGCTGCTAAAATAGACGGATAGACCCATTTGCGGGAAATCGGAAGTATTTGCCGGTGCTCGCGGCCTGATTGTGTTACGATACGCCTCTGGTCAGCTTTCACCATGCCGGGCATGGGACGCGTGACTCTGGTCGTTTTTCCTGAAAGGAAGTCCCATGGCTCTCAATGCTCATGCTCGTCGGAATGAACACCGTGCTACCCTCCGCAAGGCCGCCGCCGGAGAGCTCGGCGAAGCGGAAACCAAGGCAGTACAGGCCGTTGAGGCAACGCGGAAGGCCGCTATCAAGCCGGCCGCGGTCCTCAGCCGCAAGCAGCGCAAGAGCCGCAAGGCGGCCCGCCGAGCCGGCAAGAAGTAAAATCTCATCCAGACGATGGGCCAAGGGGGCGACTATCCAGGGGCACGCGCGATTTGACCCGCGCCGGTGCCGTGGTTCTGCCTCGACCGAATGGCTCCTGGGAGCGCGGCCGTCCTCGGCCGCCCATGTTCATGCGGGCGGGGACGCCCGCGCTCCCGGAGAAGTTGCCGCGCCCTTTGCCCACATGCACGAAGCCGACGTTGACCGGCGCTGAGTCCGGGTTGATAATCCCCTGACACCATGAGTGGAATTCCTTTGCTTGCGGCCCTCGTTCTCCTGTGCTCCGTGGCAATCGGCGCCGGGCCGGCAACCCGGCCGGATGTCGCGGCGCCGGCGGGCTTCGAGTTCATCGACACCAGCTTTGAGAACGTCTCGCCCCTCTGGTACGGCTTTGCCGAGGACGGCACGATCGAGGTCAACCTTTTGTACGACCACGAACGCGCCTCGCCCAACCGGGCGGCCGGGCATTTTCACTTTCTGCTGCAGGCCAAGGCGGGGTCAAAGCTGACGATCGAGTTCAAGAACCTCGACAATATCTGGAACGGCCGGCCGGGATCGGTTGCGGGCGAACTGAAAACGGCGGTGGTCTCCGCGGACGGTCAGACCTGGAAGAGCGTGGCCACCGAAAGCCTGCCCGGGAATCGGATTCGGCTCACCGTCGAAATGCCCGGCCCGCGGCTCTACGTGGCCCGCGTCGAACCCTATCGCATCTCGGACCTGGATCGCCTGCTCGCAACCATCCGCAAGAATCCGCTCGTGGAAATTGTGACCATCGGCAAGACCGGCGGCGGTCGAGAACTGGAAATCGTCCGCATCGGAAATCCGCAGGCGCCCTATCGGGTCTTCCTGCGCGCCCGGGCCCACCCTTGGGAACCGGGCGGCAACTGGGTCGTTCAGGGGCTCATCCTCCGTCTGCTTGAGGATGATGCCGACGCCCGCAAGTTCCTCGGCCGCTATTGCGTTTACATCATGCCCATGGCCAACAAGGACGGCGTGGCTCGCGGGATGACCCGCTTCAATCCGCATGGGAAGGACCTGAATCGCGATTGGGACAAACCGGCCGACCCCGTGCTGGCGCCGGAGAATCACGCCCTGGAGCAGTGGCTGGAAGGGATGATCAAAGCCAGCCGCCGGCCGCACCTGGCGATGGAACTGCACAACGACGGCAACGGACAGTTGCACATCAGCCGGCCGCCCGTGGCCAATCTCGATCAGCATGTGCAGCGGATGATCATCCTGGAGAAACTGCTCCGCCAGCATACGTGGTTCACCGAAGGCAGCACCAAGCCGTCGTTCCACAATTCCGGTACGCTCGGTGATGGCTGGCTCGAGCGTTATGGCATCGACGCCGTGGTCCACGAGTTCAACTGCAACTGGATCGCGGGCCTGAAGGACTATCCGTCCGCCGCCCACTGGCAGGCCTATGGCCGGAAGCTCGCGGATGTGTTTTATGACTACTTTGACACGGTGAAGCCGTGATATACTGTTGGCTGTGCCGGATGGCCCGCGGCCGAAGCTGATCACCTCCAGGGCTCAGGAGCAACACAAATGACCAGGACACTGCCGGTAATCGTGTTTGGCGCGGCGCTGATGGCGTGGATTGTCTCGGGCACGTGCGAGGCGGCCGCCCGGCGCGCTCCCAAGTCGGCTCAGGAGATTGTTCAGGAACAAAGCAATCTGATGGCGCAGGAATGCAAACTCAGTGAAGAGCAGCAGAAGGCGCTCCCGGATAAATTCAAGGCCAAGCAGGCCGCACTGGAGGCATGGGATAAGACCAACGCCGCAAAGATGGCGGCGGCCGAGGAAGCCGCTCAGGCCGCACGGGCGGGCAACGATGCGGCCGCGAAGAAGACGGCCAATGATAATCTCAAGACGTTGATGGAAGAGCGCGCGCAGGCGACAGCCGAAGCTGACAAGGCTATCCTGGCCGTGCTCACCGAACCACAGAAGGCCACATGGGCGGGTGTCGAGTTGGCCCAGACGACGCTGCCAAAATACAAGAGAGCGAATCTGACCGATGAGCAGACGGCGAAGATCAAGGCAGCGTGCGTGATTGCAGCAAGGGACATGGCCGCGTTCACAGGCGACGACCGCAAAGACAAACAGGGACGCACGACCGTCCAGAAGAGCCTCAAGTGGGCGATCGACAATGTGATCCTGACGCCCGAGCAGCGCGATGTGGTGGTTAAGCCGGCGCCGCAGCCGCCGACGGCACCCAAGTAGGGATGCCTCTGCCATACGCCGCCTTCAGCCCCGTAGGGGCGAAAGACTTTAGCCCATGGCGCAAGCCATGGAGAAAAGAGGCGTCGCCACTGCCCCAGCCCCGTAGGGGCGAAAGAAATATTTCTTTCGCCCCTACGGGGCTGAATTGTTCCTCTGTTCACTCTCACCCACGACTTACGTCGTGGGCTAATATCTTTCGCCCCTACGGGGCTGCCATTGCACGCGCCAGCGAGGACGCTGGCCCCACTTTGTCGCTCACTTCACCAGCAGGCATTTCATCTGGTGCTGGTCGCGGACGACGAGCTTGCCATCGGACAGCGCCAACGGCGCCCAGACGAGTTTGCCCTCGGCGGCGAGGACCTTGGCCGACGCCAGTTGGCGGCACTCATCCGGGCGGGCCTCGAAGAGGTTGAGTTCGCCGGTCTTGCCGTCCATGACGAAGATCAGGCCGTCGGCGATGAGTAGTCCTCCCGAGCCGAAGACCTGCTTCGGACCCGTCTTCCACTTGACCTCGCCGCTCGTGTCCAGGCAGGTCAGGCCGTTGTTGGGCGTGCCATGCTCGTTGAAGCTCTGGGCGTAGATGTGGTCTTTGTAGAAGAGCGGATTTTGAATGTGGGCGATGCAGTTCTTGTTGTCCTTAAAGACGTAATCCGTGGTCCACACACCGCTTTCGTGGCCGACCTTCAGCATGAAGCAGCCGACGTCGTACGCCCCGCTGATAAAGAGGCGATCGTCGCCGATGCGGACGGGCGAGCTAATGGGGATCTTGTAGGAGTGCGAGGTCCGCATCTGCCAGAGCATCTTCCCGGTTTCGGCATCGACGCCGGAGACGATGGCCGGTGGCCATTTTTCCAGGTCGCTCGGCTGGCCGATCATGATCACCTGGTCCGCGCCGCACAGCGTGGTGATGTAGGGGCTGACGTGGTCGTACCAGTTGCGGCCGACGTACGGTGAAGTCCAGCGCAGCTTGCCGGTGGTCTTCTCGTACGCCGCCAGCCCGACCTTTTTGGTTTGCGGAGCGACGATCACGGTGTCCTTGTACAGTGCCGGGGCCTGCGTGAAGCCCCACGTCGGCACACGCGTGCGGGCCAGTAGCGCGGCCCGGTTCGTGGTGTCGTCGGCGCCGGTGTCGACGGCGGGATCCTTGAAATCGTCCACCATGTGGTGCGACCAGACGATCTGGTGGGTGCTGCGATCGATGCAGATCAGGTTGCCGAACGGGCCCATGGCGAAGATAAGCTTCTCGTCGACGGTGGGCGTCTGACGCGAGCCGGGGTACGGCAGCTTGCCCGGCGCGTCGTAGGCGCAGGTCCATTGCTCCTTGCCGGTGCTCAGGTCGAGGCAACGCAGAATGTCCTTGCCGTTGGCGGTGCGATCCAGCACATGCACCAGGCCATCGCGAATGGCCGCCGCGGCAAAGCCTTCGCCGACATCGATGGTCCATAGGACTTTCGGCCCGCCTTCCGGCCAGGAGCGTGCCAGGCCGGTCTCCGGCGATATGCCGCTGCGATCGGGTCCCTGAAACTGCGGCCAGTCGGCGGCGCGCGCGGCCGGGCTCAACTCACCGCAGATCGCGATGGTTGCGATCACCATTGCTGTGCCAAAACGTGACATACGCTGGTTCCTCTCTTACCCCGTTTACCGGCCGGGGCCACACTTGGTTGCCCGATCACAACAGCGAAACCGGATCGACGTCCACGGCGATGCGGTCGGCCGGGACGAAGCCGCCTTGTTCGCGGACGGTGGTCAACACCCGTTGCAGCCGCGCGGGCGATGGAGAGAACAGCAGGATCTGGAAGCGGTCGTAGCCGGCAATGCGGCTGATGGAGCAGGGCATGGGGCCCTTGAGCGTCACCTGGCCGGATTCGACGGCGACGGCGGCGTTGAGGAACACGGCAAGCTTTTCACTGTGCTGCTGCGTCTTCTCGACCGACTGATCGCGGATGATGATGCGGACCATGCGCACAATGGGCGGCAGGCCGACCGAGCGACGGTGGCCGAGCTCGGTGGTGGCGAAGGCGACAAAGTCCTGGCGGATGGCGAACTGCAGCGTGGGATCGTCGGGCTGGAGCGTCTGGAGCAGGACCCGGCCGGGATGATCGCCGCGGCCGGCCCGGCCGGCAACCTGGGTGATGAGCTGGAATGTACGCTCGGCGGCACGGAAGTCGGGGAGCGACAGGGCCGTGTCGCCGGAGATGACGCCGACGAGCGTGACGTTGGGATAGTCCAGGCCCTTGGCGATCATCTGCGTGCCCAGGAGCACCTGGACCTCGCCCTTGGCAAAGCGGTTGAGCACGGCCTCGTAGTCCTGGATCGAGCGCATGGAGTCGCTGTCGGCGCGGGCGTACACGAGGCCGGGGAACTTGTGGGCCAGTTCCTCTTCGACGCGCTGCGTGCCCAGGCCGAACAGCGTGAGCCCCTTGCCGCAGGCGGGGCATTTCTCCGGCAGGGGGTTGACGGCCAGGCAGTAGTGGCAGTGAAGCTGGCCGGTGTGCAGACCCTCGCGGTGCGTTCCCCCGTGGGCGTGGGCCGGCACGGAGCGGTGGAAGGTCATGGTGGTGTCGCAGTACTTGCACTTGACCAGATGCTGGCAACTGGGGCAGAAGACGTAGTTGGAGTAGCCGCGGCGGTTGAGCATGAGGATGGCCTGGCGGCCGGCCTCCACGGTGGATTTGAGCATGGTTTCCAGGCGCGTGGAAATCAGGTGGATCTTGCCGCGGCGGATGCGGGCGTCGGTGCGCATGTCGACGAGTTCGACCTCCGGGAGTGAGAGGCCGCGCACGCGACGGGGCAGAGTGAGCAAATGATAGACGGTCGGGGCACCCGTAGGACAGACATTCTTGTCTGTCGCCCCGGAAGTCTTGTCTTTCGTCCCAGTATCTGTCGCTGATACGGTGGGACCGACATTCTTGTCGATCATCTCTTCTGACACAGGCGAGACGCCTGTGCTACGAACTGTCGCAGCCGGGAAGGCCGTGCTGCCAATAGCGGTGGTCACCCGATAATACGTTTCCAGCGACGGCGTCGCCGAACCAAGCAGGATGGGGGCCTGCTCGATCTGCGCCCGTTTGATCGCGATATCCCGGCCGTTGTATCGCGGGGCCGTATCCTGCTTGTAGCTGCTCTCGTGTTCCTCATCGACGATGATGATGCCGAGGTTGGGCACGGGTGCGAAGACGGCCGAGCGGGCGCCGACGACAACGTCGGCCTGGCCGGAGGCGATCTGTCGCCAGAAGCGGTGACGGGCGCCGGCCGCCAGGCCCGAGTGCAGCACGGCGACGCGCGGGAAGCGGGCGGTGAAGCGCTGCACGGTTTGCGGCGTGAGGGCGATTTCGGGGACCATGACGATGGCCCGCTTGCCGGCCTCGATCACCTGGCGCAGGCAGCGCAGGTAGATCTCGGTCTTGCCGCTGCCGGTGACGCCCATGAGGAGGTTCACCGAGAAGCCGGCCGAGAGACGCGGGAGAATGTCGTCGAGGACTTTCTGCTGGTCTTCGTTGAGCGTGTGCGGCGATTCGACTGGAGAGATGCGGATGGGAACAGTCGTGCTGACACTCTTGCCGGCAGTCGGTGTTGCGATGCTTCCGGGGAACGCAACGGGCTGGCTCGTCTCGGTGGCACGGGCTTCCAGCCCGTGGTGTCGGTACTCCGACACATCTCCGCTGTGCGGCGAAATGGTCAAGCCCGCAATCTCGCTCGTGCCCTCGTTTGTAGTCGCGGGCTCGTCGACATGCAGTGCCGGTGAGGGCACCGGCACCACTGAATCAACGGCGACCTCGGCGAACTTCACCAACCCCAGCTTGGCCAGGGCGCGGATGGTCGCGGGTTTGCAGCCGGCTTCGGTGGCGAGGACGGCGAGATCCTCGTGGCCGCCGGGGGGAACCTGGAGCAGTCGCGCGAGGATCGCCCGCCGCTTGGGGGCTTTGGTCTGCTCGATGATCTGCTGCACCTTCTCGGGCGTGGTCGCCAGCGAGATCACGGTGGTGTACTCCATGCCGATCCGCTTTTTGACGGCCGCGGGGATGACGCTGTCGATGACCGTGCCCAGTGGGCAGCAGTAGTAGCGGCCCATCCAGCGGGCCAGCTCGAGCATCGGCGGAGCCAGCAGGACACGCTCGTCGTCGATGGCCATCACGGGTTTGAGCTTGTGCGTGGTCTTGGGCGATGCCGACAGTTCGACGACGTAGCCGTGGGCCGGCTTGTTCCCCCGGCCCAGCGGCACGCGGACGCGCTGGCCCACCGCGATAATCGACGCCAGGGCGGCCGGGACGGAATAGCCGAGGACTTTGTCGAGGCTGCGTTCGATGGCGACGGAGGCATAGAGCCCGGCGGCGAGCAGCCGGGGCGCTGGGGCGGAATCGGGAAACAGGGAGGTGGCGAGGACAGGGCTCGTGGTCGCGGAAGTGCCGCCGGTGTCCTCACCGGCGATCCCCGAGATCGCAGGCACGCCCGGGATTCCGCCGGTGGAGACACCGGCGGCACTGGCGGCGATTTCCGTGGACGATCGGTCGGTCATGCGTTGATCTCGTTGGCGTTGGTAAGCCAATGTGCTATTGTCGCGGAGACGCCGCCGCAGTAAAGCAAGGTGATGGCGGCCGACGGTGTTGATGTGGCCTTTTGGTTTTCACGAGACGGCCCTCACCCCGGCCCTCTCCCGGAGGGAGAGGGAGAATTGATGCCGCGTGGTGCCGCGGCAACACGGGCTGGAAGCCCGTGCCACCGGATCGCCCGCCCGCGAAGCCGTCGGATGGTGTTGCGGTAGAGTTTATGATGAACGCATATCAGCGAGCGCGGATTCTGCTGCTGGTCGCTTCGGTGACCTGCGGCGTGGTGTTCTGGTGGATGGCCCGGAGCTTTGGCTTTCCGCTGGCGCCGGGACTGTGTGGCAGTCTGGCGCTGCATCCAGGCGGCGCGGGGTTCTTCCTGGCGGTGGCGGCGACATTCTTCGCCAGCGTGGCCGTCGGCACGGTGCTGGCCGGCGTGATCCGGTTTAACGCGGGCCTGGTGGCCGCGTGCGTCGGCCTGGCGGCGCTGTCGGTGCGCGGCGGCGACATCCGGCAGGTGCTGTTCGGTTCGGTGGACACGCTGGGCGGATCGGAGATATTCAAGCGGCTGGCGGTAGAAACGGTGCTGCTGGCCATGCTCATCGGCTGCGGCTGGACCGTGCTGAAATGGCTGCACCTGCGCGGCCTGATCGTGGACCGCGAAGGCGACCCGGCCATCGCCAACAAGGACATCCCCTCGCGCAACGAGGGGATCTCGCTGCCCGTGCAGACGCTCGTCACGGGCTATTGCCTGCTGGTGCTGATGGCCAGCGAAGCCAAGTTCCAGGGGATATTCGCGGTGGGGATCTCATCGCTCGTCGGTGGCATCATCGCCCAATATCTGTTTCCCACGCCCAGCAACGGCTGCTACTGGCTGCCGCCGTTGATGGTGGGCGTGATCGGCTATGTGCTGGCCTATTTCAACCCGACCGGCGTCAACATCGGCGAACTGACGGGCCGATTCGCGGCGCTGGGACGACCCGTGCCGCTGGACTACGCCGGCAGCGGCGTGGCGGCCGCGATCATCGGGCACTGGCTGGCGCGGGCGTGGCAGCGGGGGACGTAGGGGGTTGGGAGTGAGGCGCGGTCCGCGGCATGACGGATTGACCGACCGTGGATGATCGGCGAGGATCGCGGCCCAGCGGAGGACATTCATGGGTGTGTACATTGCGGCATTTCGTTGGCCGGATTGGGCAGGGCTCCTGATCGTCGCCCTCATCGCGCTGTTCGTGCTCTTGATCTGGGTGGTAAATCCCTTGGTGATGCTCACGGCAGCCTATTTTGAGCGGATCACCCTGCGCCCGCTGGAGCTGGCCGACGCATCCGCGACCGCGGGTAAGAATGTTTCAGTCGTCGATGAGGCGCTGCGTGCCGGCTTGCAGTACGTTGGCACATTCATGGATCGCCAGGGACAAATCCTGGCCAACGGCATCAGCATGCTCCTCTCCCCGGACCGGTTGACTCGCCTGTCGGTCGTTCACTCGCGAACACATCGCTACGCGCTGACCACGCGCCTGCAAAGCGGCCGGAGAATCCGCACCGTCGATGTCAGCGGCGTTGCCGATCTCTCGGGCATTGAAGACACGCAGATGCTACCGCGTGTGCCTTTCGACGTCGTCCTCTATTACCACCAGCAACGGGTGGCCGCCGCCGGGGAGCCGGTGGTCGCCTTCGATCCGGACACTCTCGCCGCGGAGGAACTGGCCTCGCAGCGCGAACGCGCGGCACGGATGGTGGGGATGGGCCTGGCCCGCTACCGCGATCCGGGACAACAGGTCTGGTCCTATTCGCTGCGGGGCGCACTGCAAATCACCCTGAACTATATGCGAGCGCTGAGTCACGTGCAGCAACGGGCGAATCTGGCCAAAGCCAAGGCCGCCGAATTCGAACAATGGCGGCTCAGAGAAGGTCGGACGCCGCTGGGTCCGACCGTGCTGCGCCGGTGAGCCTCGCTCGCACGAAGACGTCCGGATGCTCCGTTTGTGTGTCCGGATGCCGGTGAGGGCGACTTTCCCAGGAGATTGGCGCCAGCCGGGCCGCTCCTGACCCCGTTTTCCGTGGGATTGTCGCCTCCGGGGCCGGGAGAGGCGGATTTGCGCCAAACACGGGCGGCGGCTCCGGGAATCAGACAGCCATGCGCGCCCGCAGGATCGCCTCGGCGAGGAACAGGTCAACCTCCTGATCGATCTCGACGGTCTCGCCGGATTGGGTGGGGATGGCGCGGCGGTCGATGCCGAAGAAGGCGTGGGGATCTTGCGGGTGGTCGAGCTGGCGGAGCAGGGATGCCCGGGTGACGACGACGATGGCGCCGTCGTGGAAGAAGAGGGGTTCCAGGTCCTGGCGGCGGTGGATGCTGCCGGGGAGATATGGTTCCACGACGTCCCCTTTAATGCGGGCCATCCAGTTGGGGTGGAGTTTTCCCGTGGGGGCGAAGGAACGCACGGAGTCGCAGCCCGTGGTTTCGAGCAGCGCGATGGCCGCGTCGACGACGCCGGGGGGACGGACGGGACAGTTGCCGTAGAAGAGGGCGATGGCGTCGAACGGGCCGTGCCCGGGTAGGGCGGTTTCGCCGAAACCGCCGTTCTGGGCGTGCAGAAGACCGCTCGGCGAGCGGTCCCTACCATGTTCCTGTTCGATGTAACGTAATGCGTGGAGCAGGACGGCCTGGACGCTGGCATCACCCGTGGCGAGTTCGGGAGGACGGGGGACGGGCGTGAAACCCTGGCTCCTGGCCAGGTCGAGGATCTCGGGTGAGTCGGAGGAGACCGCGATCTGGTCCAGGCGCGCGGCGGCGCGGGCGTGGTCAAACGTGTAGGCGATGACCGGCCGGCCGAGCAGTGGACGCAGGTGTTTGCTCTTGAGGCCGACGCTGCCGGCACGGGCGATGATGATGCCGAGGGTGTTCATTGCTGGAGTCCTGAGTGCTGAGTGCTAAGTCCTGAGTGCCAAATCCTGCGTGCTGAGTGAGGGGTTCTGGCTCGTTCGCATCTTAGCCACTCAGCACTCAGGACTCAGGACTCAGCACTTACCACTTTAGGGTCGATGCCATTGGCGGCAACCTCCACACAGTGCGGGATACTCGCCGCGCTGATGCGATTGCCTCAAGGCGGACATGCGTCTGCTCCATATCTCGGCCAGCGGCTCGGTCGCGATGTTGCCGAGCGTCTGGCGGGCCAGGACATCCTCCTCGCAGGAAACGGCCGAGCCGTCGCTGAGGATCGTCAGGCGGGACTGTAAGCGGCGGCAGGGAACCCGGCGCGGCGGGGTCATGTCCACGGCGGAGGCATCGGGAATCTGACCCGCGCCATCGCGCGGGCCGATGATGGAGGCCACGCCCAGCGTGCGCAGCCAGTAGTCGTACCAGGCCTCCATCTCCTTCATGTTCCGGGCACACTTGGCGAAGAGTGGAACAAGGATGGGCACGAATCGGCCCTCACGCGCCCGTACGAAACGCTGCATGTTGCTCATGGCCTCGGCGAGCGTGTCAACGCCCATAACCTCGGCGTAGGTGCCGACGGAAGTGGCCGGAAGATGCACGGAGAGAACATCGATGTCGGACGCGGCGAGTTTCTCTGCGCTGGCGGCGGGCAGGCCAACGCCATCGGTTTCAATGTGAATCGCGCTGATGCCGGCGGAGCGGATGGCGCGGAGGATATTCAGGATACCGGGATGCAGAAGCGGGTCACCGACGCCGGCGAGCGTGAAGCGGGTGTCGTCGTAGGCGGCGGCCTGAGCGGCGATTTTGGCGGCGACCTCGACGGTGAGATCGGGACGGCTGACGGTGAGATGCGTGGCTGGATGGAAGATGGCCCGGGTGGCGCGGGTGGTGTTGAGTTCGAGCACGATTTCGCGCGGCAGACGATCGACGATGGCCGCGGCATCCATGCGGCCGACGAGCGTCAACGCGTCGCTCGAGGCGAGTTCGCCGTTGAGGGCAGTCGTCGCCGCCGAAAGCCGTTCGACTTGGCGCTGGCCGTCGAGGACAAAGCGGTGGAGCGTGCGGGCGGCGGGGGTTGGGTGCGGGGCGCACTCGGGATTGATGACGGGATCGCGGCCGGGCAGATCGGGCCAGTACGCGAGATATCGGCCGGGAAAGCCACCGTGATCGGTGAAATGGCGCAGGAGTTCGGCGCGAACCAGCAGGCCGGAAAGGCCGGGAGCCACGGGCATGAAGACGTACTTGGCCTCGGGAGTGCGCTCGGCGTGAGCAACCAGCGCGTCGATCAGGGCGGGATCGACAAGACCGGCGTCGGGATCAACGAGCACGACCGCATCGGCGCTGTGCGCCTCGGCCTGGCGCAAAGTGGCCTCGGGCTCGAAGCCCAGGTCGTGGCAACAGGTGGCGGCCAATCCGCCGCGCCAACCTTCGGACCAGCGGCGTGCGGCGGAGACCAGATCCATAACCGGGCGCGGCTGGCGTTCGCCGATGCAGACGACCTCGACCGCAGCCGCGGCCTGGCGGACATGGGCTAGTTGATCGGCCCAGCACAAGACGGTGATGGCCGAGAGTGATTTGCATGCGGCCAAGCGGCGCAGGGTCCAGCCGAGAACCGGGGAATTGCGGAAAAGGCGGGTGGCGCTGTTGGTCCGGCCGGCGGGCTGGTGGAGCAGAGAGAGGATGGCGAGGGAAACGGACATGGGTTATTTGGGAGGTGAAATTGGGAATTGGAAATCTGAGATTTGAGATTTCAAATTCGGGCTTGGTGCCGGAACGACATCGCTCCGGTGACACGGAGATGCTTCGCTGCGCTCTGCATGACGACGTTCTGCGCCCTCCACTGGCAACTGGCAACTAACAACGGGCAACTGTTCCCCAACTGGCAACTCCGCAATCACTTCCTCCATCATCTTCGCCAGGCCCTCGGCCGCGGCGATGATTGCTTTGACGTTTTCAATGTCGCGTTCGATCTGGCGGCGCTGTTTGTCGGAGCCCTGCGCCTTGGATGCGGCGATGGCGAAATCCCGCTTGAAACGGTCGAGTTCGGTCTGCTGACTGAGCTGGGTGGCCAGTTCATAGGCGTGGTTCAGTTCGAACATCTCACTGCGCAGCCCGTCGATGCGGGCGATGGCGCGATTGACACGCATGTCGTCGTCGAGGTGGTCGCGGACTTCTTCGAGCAGCGGCAACGTGGACCGGCCGATTTCGGCAATACGCCCGGCCTCGCGACGGCGGGTTTCCAGGCAGGCGCGAACCTCGGCCCTGGTTTGCCAGCGCAGGCCGGGATGATCGGCGGCGGCGGCGGGAATCAGCCGGGAACAGTAGCGCTCCAGCGCCTCGGCGAGGGCCATGGTGGTGGCTCCGCGCTTTCGAGCGCCGCCTTCGCTGGCGTCGACGATCGTTCGCGTGGTGGCGGCAAAATCCCGCTCGAACTGCTGCAAGTAGGTGAACAGCCGCTCCTCGGTGTACATCGGGCGGCCTTGCCAATCCTCGATCTTCCGCAGGATGGGCCGCTCGCGGGCGATGTGCTCCCACTGCTTCATATCCATGGTGCAGAATCGCCCGAGTTCTGGCCGCCAGACGTCTTCATAACTCGTCCCGGGGGCGTAGCTGAGCCCGTCGGAGAAGCCCAGGTCCTGGCCGACGAAGATGATCGGATCGCACCCGGCGTATTCGGCCAGGTAGAACGCCAGATGAGCCACGGTGGCGCCGGCGCGGACGCGATCGCGATTGAGCTTCATCTCGCGCAGGAGTTTCTCGGAATAGTCGCAGCCGATCAGCGAGATTGGCCCGGGGTAAAGACTAA
>JANYKD010000552.1 GCA_025361735.1 Phycisphaerales bacterium | reverse complement strand
TCTTCGAGGCGGTCGCCGCCTTCCAGCACGACTACCGCGAAGTCTTCGCCGTAACCCGTGCCCGTGTCTTTGCACCCAACGGCCACAATCCGGCCATCCACGATTGTTGCGGCCTGCAGATCGAGCCCATACGTCGCCCCGAAATTCAGCATCAGCTTGTCGCCAGCCGCGAAATCAGGGTCATACGTTCCGTCAGCGTTGTGCCGGGCGACGATGAACTTGGTGGGCGAGGCATAGTAGAAGCCTGTCACCACCAGCTTGCCATCAGGCTGGAGGGTGAGCGAAGTAATGCAATCGGGATTGTTGACGTCGTCCGTGTAGGTGGCCCCGCCGCCGGGGGTTCCGGCTCCGTTGTATCCACTGGAGCCGTAGCTGGCGTCCAGCGAGCCGTTGGCGTCAAAACGGACAAGAGCCGACCAGAGGCGCCCTTCGCCGCCGATGTATCTAAACACTTCCGCCGCCACCATAAGCTTGCCATCGGGGAGGATGACCACGTCTTCGCCAAAACTGCTGTTGCCGCCGACATAGGTGGATGGCTCCTCACCCACGCGGAAGCTGCTGTCGATCGATCCATCTGGGTTCACGCGGGCCAGAAAAATGCCGTCCCAAGGAGCCCGTTTGGTGCCCACGATGACCAGCTTGCCATCGGCATCCAAGGCCGCTCCAGTGACCGAATCAGTGCCGGTGTCGGTGATGACCAGCGTACCGGTGCTATTGAATGTGGTATCCAGCGAGCCAGAAGCCGTGAAGCGAACGATAGCGACATCTTCGTCGTGCTGGCCAGGGGCTTGACCGACGAGAGTGATGCGCCCGGAGGAATCCAGGGTCATTTCGGCCACACTTACTCCGCTGCTGCCCATGGACTCCGTGGCAATGCCATCCGAGCCAAAGGTGGTGTCCAGTGTACCGTCGGAATTGAGGCGAATCACGCAGAAATCCGTGGCTGCCCAGGTGACGGAGTTCACGATGTAGCCGCCGACAAGGATCTTGCCGTCGGGCTGGAGGACCAGGCAAGTGCCAACACTCTGCTGCTCGCCGCCTGCGTCCACGATGATCTTGCCCTCGCCGCCATTGAAGTTCTGGTCCAACGTGCCGTCGGGGTTGTAGCGAACCACGCACATATTCCAAGTGCCGAATTCGGCCTGTCCGGCCACCACGTATTTACCGTCGCTCTGGACCGCCACGGCGTTAGCGAAGTCGCGGATGCCGCCCACGTCGGTGATCACTGAGCCGTTGTTCCCGAAGCTGCTGTCGGGAGTTCCAGCCACTTGGGTGGTGACATCGCGATCCCGGACGATCAAGTCGTCCACGTAGAACGGGGAGTAGATGGACTGGGTGGTGGTCCTCGGTGTGGTGGCGGTGTCCTCGGTTTCCTCGATATCCTGCCAACTGGCGCTGAAGTAGGCATCTGTGGTTTGCGAGGCAGTGAAGGTGCCCGTGGCATCCGATCCGGGATCGCTCCCCATGCTATAGGTGAAAGTATTGGCATCGACGGCGGTGATGACGAAGCTGCCGTTGTACTGCGAAGGGGATGCGCCGGCGACCAGAACGATATCGCCGGTCCGATAGCCGTGGCTGGTGAGCGTGGCGGTGGCCGTTGTTCCGGAATGGGTCGGGTCGGTGATGGCCTTGGTTACGGTGGTTGAGGTCTTGCGGTTCAGGGCGTCGTAGGCAAATTTCTCCAGAATGGTGGTGTTGTCGCTGGCTCTGACCTCGATCACACGGTTCCAAGCATCGTAGACAAAGTGTTTGCCCGAGTTGTCGGCGGTCATGTTGCCGGCATCGTCATAGGAGAGTCCGGCGATCTGATTATCGGCGTTGAAGGCGCGATTCTGGGACGTACTGTCGGTGGTCAACGTGGTGACGCCACCGAGGGCGTTCATCGTGAAATCCTGCGAGTGATTGGTGGTTGTCAGGCCGGTGTTGGTCGGATTGAGCTTGCCTCGGTCAAAACCAGTGAGGCGGTTTAGCGAGTCGTAAGAGTACAGTTCGGAATTCTCGCCCTTGCTGTCGCCCAGGTTGTCTTCGTAAAGGACATTGGAGTTGGCGTCGTAGCCGTACTGGAAGCGATCGATGATCTGGTTGTCGCCGGTGCCGGTGGATTGGAGCCGCGACCAGGATTGATCGACGATGCGGCCGAAGCGGTCCAGGCCGACATATTGGTCGCCGGCGTCACCGGTCTTGCGAGACGTGGCGGTGATGGCCCCGGTAGCATTGACGCCTGGACTATTCGCCATGGTATAGGTGAAAGTATTGGCATCGACGACGGTGATGACGAAGCTGCCATTGTACTGCGAGGGGGATGCGCCGGCGATAATGACGGTGTCGCCAGTCTGATAGCCGTGCGCGGTAAGAGTTGCGGTGGCGGTGGTGCCGGAATATGTCAGAGTGGAAACAGTCCTGGTCGCGGGGACATAAGAAAGCTGCTGATTGCCGGCCGGGCGGCTGCGGACCACGGACGTGGAGAGGCCGAGGTAGCTGTAGGTTTCCACGACCTGGAAGACCGAGTCCGGTTGGGTGTTGCTGGATTCGTTGAGGCCTTCCAGGCGGGAGATCCTGTCGTTGAGCGAGCCCGGGGTGCCGTAAGAGTAGCGAACCTGCTTGCCGTTGGGGTAGGTCACGGCCGTGAGGCGGGAGCCGTTGGCCAGTCCCGAGTAACTATATCTTACAGCCGGGGTCGCGGGCGTTGTAGGCGTTGCGATCGTGTTGACCTCGCCGCTGTGACTCTGGTACTCGGCCGTGAGTTGGCCGAGACCGTTGTATTCGTCCTTGACCTGGTTGGTGATCGAGCTGCCGCTGGAATCGCTGTAACTGGTGGAGAACTCCAACAGGCCCTGGGTGTTGAACGTGTAGCTCAGTCGGCGGTCGGAGGAAGGACCCACACTGCTGCCGATCGTGATGACCGTATCGGCGCTCAGGCGGCCGAGAACGTCAAAGGTGGTTTTCAATCAAAACGCATATTTCACATTCCTCAACCAGCGTCCCGACTCCGATCCAGCGGATTCGCCCTATCTACATCGGGACGTGATCGGAACGATTGTGGTGTCGGAGGATACGCAACGGTATCTCATGCACGCTTTTCCATCCCATCCGATTATGCGTATCCGCCCGGGCATCTTGCCTCGCCTGTACAACACGCACTCACCCAAACGACCTCTGATCATCTGTAGCAGCCGGAAGACCACCAGTGACTCGACCCAAGTCGTTCAGTTGCTGCGGCTCAGGGGCTGCCTGAAGGATTTCGAACTTGCGATCGTCAATAATCAGTCGGCGGAATCTATGGCCGCGAGGTTGCGAGAAGCTACGGTCTTCTTGCACTTCGCCGGCCAAGAGGGCTTCGGCCTACCCGCTGCTGAGGCCATGGCCTGCGGCTGTGTGGTGATCGGGTACCACGGCTTTGGCGGACGGGAGTTCATGCGGCCGGAATTCTGTTTTCCTATCGAGTTTGGTGATGTGATTAGCTTCGCCAAAACGGCCGAAGCGGTGTTGAATCAACTTCGCAAGAAGCCCCTGGCCTATGACGACCTGACCCGCCGGGCTTCCGAGTTCATGCATGCGACCTACGCGCCGGAAAACGAACGGGCGGATGTCGTCCGCGTCTGGGGCGAGATTCTGGAATTGGTGAAGCGGCGAGGGAAGTCGCGGTGAACAGATGGATATCTACACGGACAGAGTCGAATCCCGCCGGATAAGAAACGCACCATGCAGGCACGGCAAGTGTCGTGTCTGCACAGTGCGTGGGCGACTTGCAGTGATTTCATCGCCAGCCCATCGACGTCATTTCAACTTCTCGATGCCAGGATTCATGATGCTCTCCTGCGGTAGGCCGAAGCCCCGTCTGCATTTCAAGAACACGCGACCGTCAGTGAATTGGACGACGACCTCCGATACGCCGTCCTCAAGGCGCCAGTGGATGGTCGTGTTCAAGGCATTCTGAATCTCCACGTCAGACCAGGGGCCGAGAATCTCTTTGACCTGCCTGATCGGCATGTAGACGATGATGCTATCGTAGTTTGCTGGCGTCACTTTCTTCGGTTCGCAAGGCGACGGAATCGGCGATATGCGATCAAGCCCAGGCAGGACCCGCAAGTTGATGGGTACCTCTGGCTTGTCGGCCCTTTCGGTCCTGGTCGTCCACCCTCATTATTCGCGACATAATGCCCATGTAACCCTTGACAGCGCCGGGCGCGCAGCGCCACCGGTATATATAGAAGGGCTCGCCTTCTCGGCCCGCGCCGGCGGACCGTTTCTTTAACAACCCACCCCGCCTCGTCCGCCGCGCGACGAGTTCACGACTCACTGGTGCTTCGTGCTTCTCGCGTCATTCGTCATTCGACTTTCGTCATTCCCCAGCAGGACCCGACGGAACGCACTCAGGACTGACCCGGACGTCCTTGGCACTGATCGGGACGGCTTCGGGACTGATCGGGACGTGGTTTGGACGGGGAAAGGACGGCTTTCTTGAGCCATCCGGAGACAACTGAATAGATCGTAACCAAATTAAAAGTATGCACTTATGTCGTTATTGCCGGATTCAGAAAGCGGTAACTCTCTTCGCGTTTGTTTTCCGCGATATCCCACCTTCGCGACTAATTGAGAGCCGCAGCGGTCCAGCATCCGCACGCCTGAGCCCGCCGATTCCGTCATGCATTCAGTTCGCCAATGCGTCATTCCCCAGTTGCCTCGCATATTGCGCGCGACCTAGCATTCCGCGGTCGAGGCAACGCGGGTATCCGGTGCAAACTGGAACACCGCCAACAGATCCGGTTCTTTCATCTTTTTGCCTGGGATGTTTGTGGCAATGCGCCACAGGTCATTTCTCTGCCATTCCCAAACATCCCAAGGAGGAATCAATGTGGCAGGCAATCCGTGTCAACGTGCGGACAGGTTCTCGATGCGCGGCCGTATTGGCGCTGGCAATTCCGGTGTGGGCCGCGCCGCCGGCCTGGTTTGACAACGGCGCCGCCAAACGCGGCTTTATGCCGGGAGTCGCCGACTTCTACCAGCATCAGTATTACGTGGCAGACCCGGCCGACACCTGGGAGTCATCCAGGCCCTTCGCCGCGATTCTGCCCAACTGGGCCCGCGTCGGCGGCTATTGTGAATTCACCGCGGTCACGGACAGCCTCGCCGTCTGGCAGGCACGCGGCTACACCGGCGCCGTCCAGGCCGGCACACTCACCCCAACCGCCGCCACCTGGCAGGCCGCGTCCAAAGCGACCATTCTCGACGTCCGCAGCGTCAACGGCACGACCGGCATGTCCGATTATCTGAAGAATAAGTACACCGCCGATCAGGCCGGCCCCAAGTTGTGGCCCACCAAACTCAAGTACGACCAGTTCACGATCGACAACACCAGCGGCCAGGTCACCACGGCCGCGGGCACCGTGCTCAAGAACTCCGGGGCGGCCATCTCATCGTTCGAGGTCTACCGGCGCATGCTGCTCAACGAATCCACCCCCCTGCTCTATCTCACGCGTAACAGCACCTCGACCTACGACAATGCCCTCTGGTGGGGCAACTTCCACTACGTCGCCGGCGCGGGCATCGACGTCGCCAACGGGCTGATCTTCGTCGCGGATCCCGACTCCAACAAAGGCAACGCCTCCGGTGCCGCCACTTACAAGCCGCAGACGGCGGTCCCATCCACTCCCGCGGATGCCGGCAACGGCGGCTGGTCTTTTTACTACACCGATCCCAGCAAACACGACGGCGCGGCCTCGGATCTGGACAACGTCTTCAAGACCTCGAAGATCATCGACGCCAAGACGGGTGCGGCCTTCGATCCGCTGACCCAGCCCAACTGGTTCTACGCCACCAGCAACACGGGAACCACGCTCAATGGCAACGCCAAAGGCACCAAGACTCCGATCGTAGTCAAGCAGAAAGCCGCCGACGCCAACATCGACGCCCGCAAGTTCACCGGCGCGGACAACGCGATCCCCGTCGCCACACCCAACGGCAAAGCCGATCCGGCCAACTACTCAAGCTACTACGGCACTCTGAAGTTCGACACCAGTGCCACCAACAAGGCGTTCAAGATCACGCAGAGCGACAGCAATGCCGGCAACGGCGCCATCGCCGCGACCGGGCGCTACCACGACGTGCAGTTGTCCCGGCTCGACGTCATCTCCATCGCCGCCGCCGATCCGGTCGGCGATGTGGCCCACATCGGCGGCGGCCGCACGACCGACATGGTCCTCTTCGGCGCCGCCGCCACGCCCATCGACCACTTCCAGATCGAGGGCATCGGCAACGCCGCCATCAATGACCCGCTTCTCAGCGGCAAGACCTACCTCAGCACCAATAACCAAGCCTGGCTGGGCACGTACATGACAGGCAACGATGCGTTCGAGAACCCGACGTCAGGCTTCTGGGACTTCCAGCTCCTGTCGCCCGGATCGCCCGGCCTGGGCGAGGGCAACCAACTCGATGTCCAGATGCTGACATCATCGTCGCTCACGCAGTATGAAGTGCTCTTCCACACACAGGCCGGCCTGGACACCGGCGGCAATGCCTTCGGCGACTACTGGATGGTGCAGACCTTCGGGTTTGCCGACATTGTCGATCCCGAACAGACGGACCGTCTGACTCCCGCCACCGATACCGTGGCCGTCCCCGAGCCCGTGTCACTGTGGCTGTTGCCGATGGGCTTAATGGCATTGATGTCGCGCCGCCGGACGGCGCGGGAACATCGGAGGTAGCGGAGAAGCGGTATTCGTAAACGCGTGCACGCCAGAGACGGCCGACTTCGCCGCAAGTTCGAGGCGCGTGACTGATCTCAATCCGGTTGTCGGACGTTCGTCCTCACTGGGCACTTCCTGCTATTGCCCGCAATTTGGCTTGGAGCTCCGCGACTGTCGTCTGGTGCTGGGGGTCCCTGGCGAGATTGGTGTATTCGCCAGCGTCTTTCTCGTGGTCGTACAGTTCCGCGCCCTGTTTGCCACCATCCCACTCCGTGTAACGCCACCGCTCCGTACGGATCGTGTAGCCCATGAACGCCTTGGGACCGCCGCCGCGCTGGGTCTGGGTCAGAGCCGGTCGGTCCCACGGAGCGGCCGGGTCATCCAGCAGTGGACGCAGACTCGCGCCGGCAAGCTTGTGCGGCGGCGCCAGCCTGCAGATGTCGGCAATCGTCGGATACAGATCCAGCGTCTCGGTGATCCGCGAGCACGTCCGCCCGTTACCCCTGGCGCCGGGGACCGCAATGATCAGCGGCACGCGGGCGGATTCCTCGAATAGACACTGCTTCTGCCACATGCCATGCTCGCCGAGTTGGTATCCGTTGTCGCCCCAGAAAACGATGATCGTCTTGTCGGACAAGTTCAGTCGATCCAGAGCATCCAGCACCTTGCCAAGTTGGGCATCCATGTAGCTGGTGGCGGCGTAGTAGGCACGGATGGCGTTACGGCATTCGAGATCAGTGCGGCCATAATTGGGAGCATTGCCACGAAAGGCGGTCACCGGAACACCCGCTCGGTCGTTGGCTGGTACGACCGGCAGGTTGATCTTCTCAATTGGATAGAGGTCGAAGTACTTCTTGGGCACGATCCACGGCACGTGCGGCCGATAGAACCCGCAACCAATGAAGAACGGCTTGTCCTTGTGGGCTTCGATGAGCTTGATCGTCTCGACCGCGACCTTGGCATCGGTGTATTCATCATCCGCCCCGAGCGACTCGAACCAGGCCATCGATGCACCAAGGCCCTTGTTTTTCGGGTTGAGGTTCGTGACCTTGTCCTCCTCATCCTTGTCGCGGCCACGCGGATTGACGAATTGATCCCACGAGGGCGGGTCGTCGAGCCCGCTGGTGCCGATCTGCCCGGGCACGCCATAGTGATAGATCTTCCCGGAACGCGCCACGAAGGCGCCATTCTTGCGAAAGAGCTGTGGCAAAGTCACGACATCCGGAAGCGTCGACCGGAAGTGCTTCTGCAAGTCGTAGACCTTCGTCGTGTCCGGTCGCAAGCCCGTAAACAGCGACGACCGGCTCGGACTGCACAGCGGAAACTGACAATAGTGATGATCGAATCGCACCCCCCGGGTGGCCAGACGATCCACGTTGGGCGACTGCACGACCGAATTGCCAAAGCAGCCCAGGGCGTTGTTGAGATCGTCGACGGCAACGAAGAGGACGTTGTATTTCGGCCCGGCCGGCTGAGCGAGAGCGGGCGCTACACCCGCAAGGAGCAGAATCAGGGCCGCGATCAGGGTACTCTGTTGCTTCATTGGCGTGTGGCTCCTGTGGTTTGCGACCGGCGACGATCCGAGAGACAGCAATATACCCTACCGCCCTTTACCTCTCATACACCTCCAACTCGCTCACCGCCATCTGCGTGCCCTTCTGGTTGGGTCCGTCCGGTTTGATGGCGCACACGCGAACAAACTGCCCTTTGAGCGTCGCGAACTCGCAGGCATACGGGCGTCCGTCGTGGTTGTCGACACTGGCGACGGTTTCCCAAGTCTTGCCGTCGGCGGAAACGCGAATATCGAACTTCGTCGCGTAGCCGTCCTTCGCAAAAGTCACTTTCGCGCGTTGGAGCGAGCGGACTTCCAGCAGATCGACCTGATAGCTCCACGGCCACTCCCCGCCGGCCAGGGCGGCCGTATCACCCCGGCCATCCACACCCAGCCGCGCAAAGTGAACCCCGGCATTCACCGCCAACTCGTGCGAGCCATCCAGGCTGAGCAATTTCGCCGGTTTGCGGAATGCGAGATTCCCTGGCGGGACGGCCGGGCGATCCTTGATGGCCGCCATGCCGGGGCGCAGCGACTTGAGCACTTCGAGTTGCGAGCGATCGAGCGACCCATCACGAAAGAGCAGCACGTCGATCGAAACCACGCCGCCAACCTTGTTGACGTCGTAGACATAATCCGCCAGCTCCTGCTTGCTGTAGCCCGTCCCGGCCATGCCCCACGCGGCGCCGATGTGGCTCTGGCCGGCGCCCATGAACGAGAGGATGTGCCACTGCTCGCCGCCGACCCAGCGCGACACCGGCAGGTCGTGAAACCGGTTCTGCTCGCCGCAGGTGAAATCCTCGTGCCGTGAGTATGCCTTCACGCGTTCCTCGACACCGGGATTCAATGCGACGATACGTTTGGGATTGCCGGCCTTGAGCCCGGCCGCCAGGATGCCGAGCTTCTCATCGTCATAGCCGATGAACGGATACGAGCCATCGGTCCACCACCCGGCCACCTTGTCCCGGTAGCGCTCGCCGTATTCCCTGACAACGTCCGCCCACTTCCTGACATACTCCACGGGCACCGGCGATTTCCATCCCAGCGCCCGCGCTGCTCGGGCATCGGCTCGCGGGCCGTCGCCGGTCCAGTAGAGCATCAGCGGAATGCCCTTCTTGTGCAGGGCCTGATAGAGATCCTCAACCAGATCGCGCCTGGAGCAGGCTTCGCCGGGCTTGTAGCCCGTCATGCGGTCGAACGTGGCGTTGGGCGCGATCAGGAATCGCGTCCGCTGGTGCATGGTGAAGATGACATACCCCGCCTGCGCCTCGGCCATCGCCTCGGCAAACCGGCCGGCGTCAAATTCCCGCACACACTCATCCCACGAGGCATGCTTCCCAAGGCTCTGGATCTGCTGCGGATCGTTCTGCAGGTCTTCGAGGTAATGCACGAAAACCCCGTAGCCGGCCTTGCTGAACCAATCCGTGTTGGGGTTGTTCGGCTCGGCCAGGACGGACAACCCGGCCGCGAACATGGTGAGGAACAACAGCGCGGCTTTCGACGTGGTTCTCATAGCGGCCATATTACTACCGTCCCGGCAGAATGACTGCGCCGGTGCAGGGCAATCGCATGTAGTGCTGCCGGTGCCCTCACCGGCAGAATCCGGGGCATGCATGGGTCGCAAAAGACCGCCAGTGAGAGCACTGGCGGCACTTCGTCGGCACATGCGATTGCCCTGTGCGATGGTGGCATAATTCCCGCCTCCTCCGCTAAGATGCCCCCATGGCAGTCGACTCCGGCGAAACCCCCTCATCTCCGCGAACCCAGCCTGCCTTTGCACAACGTGTATGGTCATTATGCGTCAATCCGCAGGCTGCGGCGTGCCGCAGATTGATCGTCCTGACCGTGATCCTCGTGGCCGGCTACCTGCTCTCCCAGTATCTGCCGAATCGGTCGTACTGGCGAGACGAAGCCTACATGCTGCTGAACATCATGGACAAGTCGGCCGGGGAATTGCTCGGAAAGCTCGAGTACGCCCAGGCCGCCCCGCCGCTTTTTCTGTGGGCCGAGCGGGCCATGTATGTCACGTTCGGATCGGCCGAGCGGATCATGCGCCTGCTGCCGCTGCTGTGCGGGATCGCGGCCGTCACCGCCTTCGCAGCGCTGGCCTGGCGGACACTCACGCCCGCGGCGGCGGTCTGGGCGGTCGTGGGATTCGCGTTCTGCGATGAACTGATCTGGCACGCGCTGTCGCTCAAACAGTACAGCGGCGATGCGTTGATGTCGGCGACTCTGCTGATCCTGGCGATTATGCCGGCTCGCCCGTTTTCGCAGGCGACGAAGACGTGTCGGAGTACCGACACCACAGGCGAGACGCCTGTGCTACAAAGGTCCGCTGGCCGAAGATTGCTATGGGTCGCGGCCGCTACGGCCGTGGGTGCGTGGCTGTCGTTCACGTCGCTGCTCGTCTTCGTCGGTATCAGCCTGGCCCTGCTGCCGGCCATTTGGTGCGAAGGCCGGCGCTCGCTGGCAGAGTGGCTTACGGGCAACGCCGTCGTCGCCGTCTCCGGACTGGTCCTGTATTTCCTCTGCATCCGCCACCAGCACGATCCGTATCTATTCTCGTTCTGGGCGGAGGACATGGCCGACTATTCCCGGCCGTGGACCATCCCCTGGTTCATCCTCCGCGAAAGCTACCGGCTCTGTGAGGTGCCCTACCGGGCCATCGGACCCATCACGGCGATCCTCGTGCTGGCCGGCGGCTGGTTCCTCTGGAAGACCGGCCGGCGCCAGGCGCTGGGGGTCCTCGTCGGGCCCGTGCTGATGACCATCATCGCGGCGTGTCTGCGCCAATACCCCTATCACGGCGGACGCGTGACCGTGTTTCTGCTGCCCGGCGTGTTCATGATGATTGGCTTCGGCCTGGAGGCGATCCGCCAATATGCCCCAATCCCGTGGCGTCAGGGTTGGTTTCTACCGGGCCTGTTGATGCTGCTGCTGGGTGCCGGCGAAGCGAGCTATCGCATCTTCGTGCCCGCCGGCCGCTCGCACATTCGGCCCGTCGTGCAATATGTCCGGGAACACCGCCGGCCCGGCGAGGCGATCTATCTCGTCGGCGAAGGCCCGTCGCCGAGCCAGCCGCTGACCAACGGCGAGAGCGTGGAGTTGTTCTGTTACTGGCGGCGGCCGGAACCGCCGGTGCATCTCAAGATGCCCAGCCCAGCCGGCATCCCCGAGCGGCGATTCTGGGTGGCGTTCACGTTCCTGCCGAAACATAAGGGGACGCGATACCTAGACCCCCTGCTGAACCAGATTCGCCGGACCGCCGACGAGAAGGACCACATCGTGGTCAAAGAAGGCGGCGCGGCCTTCCTGTTTGAAAAACACGGAAGTGCGCCACCTCCGTGATTGGTTGGGTGCCGTGGGCACCATCCACATCCAGCAGCATTGTGTGCTCTTCTCACAGGGTCGTGTCCCGGCGTGGCAACGGTGGCTCGTCGGGCGTGTTGACCGGAATCACGGGGAAACCGCCGGTGGGCAGGTCGGGGGTCGAGAGTATCTCAATGGCCGGTGGTCGATTCACCACATGCTCGGCCACCGGTCCTGGAAATCGAATCATCTTGTTTATGTATCCGCCACGAGGGAAATTCGTGGAGACGTGTGACCCGACTCGATGGCGAAGAGTCTCCCCTCGGCCGTCAGGGTGATCGACGCAGATGGATATCTTGCAGATGCCGGGGCGGTTCTGCACCGCACACGGGACCGCACAGAGCGCTCGCGCGACACCGAATTCCCCACCGCCAGAGGTGAAATCCATTTCTATTGGCGCCATCTTCGGGCGCAGAAAGACCAGACCCAGCGCCGTTGGGTGCAGCGTGACGCGGCAGTGGCAGCGCCCGCGATAACGGTTCTGGAAATAGAAGTTCAACCGGCAGCATCCGTCGCCGACGTCGACCAACAGGGCGAAGCACAGCCCGTCCCATTCGTTATAGCGACCCGCTACATCGGCCAGAAAGTTGTGGAGTATCTCCGGCCGTCTGGAATGCCAGCGGAGCACACTCCACCCCAAGATGGCGATGGAGGGAAGCAGGATGCGCATCGCCCACTCGATCGGATATGTCGGTCCCGGAACGAGCCAGAAGACCGTCCCAAAAACCACCCCGACTACAACTGCCAGTTGCAGGAGCCCTCGTACATGCATGTTCATTGCAATAGGTCCATTAACGACGGGAGGAATGCCCGCGCCACTGAATTCCTGCTACATGCATTGACCTTAGGAATACAGACGATCTCTGAGCAGCGAAGGCCAGCGACGACGCTGGCCCTACTTTGTCAATGTCCTGTGCGCTTCAGATAATCCGCCGGTGACAGCAGCGCATTCAACTCCGCGGGCTTGCTCATCTTCACCTTGATCATCCATGCCTTGCCGTGAGGATCCTGGTTGACCAGCGCGGGGTTGGTCGCGAGTTCGCCGTTGATCTCAGTCACCGTTCCGGAGATGCCGCTGTACAGGTCACTCGTGGCCTTGACCGATTCGATCTCGCCAAACGGCTTGTTGGCCGACAGCGCCGCGCCAACCTTGGGCAGCGCGACGAAGGTGATGTCGGTCAGTTCATCGGCCGCGATCTGCGTGATGCCGATGGTCACGACATCGCCAGCCGCCAGGTGCCATTCATGCGTCTCAAGATACTTGCGATCAGTGGGTATGGTCATAGTAGTTGATGGTTGATAGTTGTTAGTTGATAGTAGGACAGACTTCCTGTCCCTCATTCGTCATTTGGACTTCGAATTTCATTCGTGCAATTCGAGTTTCGAATTTCGTCATTCGCCGGCGTCCCCGGCACTCATTTCGGCCGCTTGTAGAAAGGCATTTTCACAATCACCGCCGAATTCATCGTGCCCTTGAGGTCGACTTCCAGTTTTGTGCCTTCGCCCGCATGCTCGACCTCGACGTACGCCATCGCGATCGACTTCTGGAGTGTCGGCGAGAACGTGCCGCTGGTCACCTCTCCGATCGGGCGGCCGCCAAGCATCACGGGCGTGTGCTGCCGGGCGATGCGCTTGCCTTCCAGTTCCAAGCCCACGAGCTTTCGCTTCAGCCCGGCATCGTGGATCTTTCGCAGCGCCGTGGCGCCGACAAAATCCTTATCCAGCGACACGGCCCACGCCAGCCCGGCCGACAGTGGATCGCCCGTTTCAGTCAGCTCGTGGCCATACAGCGGCATCGCCGCTTCCATCCGCAGGGTGTCGCGGGCGCCCAGCCCGACGGGCTTGACCGTCGCCTCGTGTTTTTCCCATCCGGCGCCCACGGCCTTGGTCGCCATGCCCGCAAGTTTCGAGGAGATTATCAGTTCCACGCCATCTTCGCCCGTATATCCCGAGCGGAACACCGTCACCGTGAAGAAACCCATGATGGTGCGATGCTCGAAGTGGTACCGGCGGATGTTCCGGGCGTCGATGATTGACGCGATCCGGTCCAGAACCTTCGGGCCCTGGAGCGCCAGCATGGCCGTCGCCTCGGTGTTGTCGGCCATATCAAAGTCAAAGCCCTTCGCCTGCCGCACCTCATGGAAATAGCGCACGAGTTTCTCGCGGTTGGATGCGTTGCAGACGAGGATCCAGTTCTTGGCATCGCGCGAGACGATAACGTCGTCCAGCACGCCCCCGTCTTCGTTGCACACCAGCGAATACCGCGACTGCCCAATCGCCTGGTCAGCGAGGTTGCGGGTAACGACGTAGTTGAGAAACGCATCCGCGTCCGAGCCCTTGAACGACAAGCGGCCCATGTGCGAAACGTCAAACAACCCGCCAGAATGCCGCGTCTGCTCGTGTTCCTCAACAATGGACTTATAGAGCAGCGGCATCTCCCAGCCGGCGAAATCGACGAACTTGGCGCCGGCGTTCTTGTGAAAATCGTACAATGGTGTCCGCTTGAGCATACCGGCAGTATGGTAGCTGCCGGCAAAACCGTCAAGCGGTCCGGAAAAAACGGTGAGAACACGGCGTGGACCCGCCCCTTCTTGCGACGGCGGCAACCCCGGCCATTGCCGCTTTACCGTACTCCGTTTCACACGTCCTTCGCGCTTCGAGATTCGTCAATTCCCCGCACGCCGCTGTAACCTCCCCGACGTCCCGGCCGTATAAAGGGCTGTCACACAGACAGGAGCAGTCATGCAGAAGGTCATCTTCAGTTTTCTGATGCTCGCACTGGCCATTGCCGGTCACGCCGTCCGCAGCGAGCCATACAACCCGAAACAGGTGCCGGCTGATGCGAAGTGGGTCATTCATCTCGACATTGACGCCGCCCAGCAGTCCACGCTTGGCAAGATCGTGCGGGACCACCTGCAGGGCGATCCCGAGTTTGCGCGAAAATCCAAGGAATTCGAGACGTTCACCGGAACCCGCCTGCTCGAAGACATTCATGCCGTGCTCCTGTTCGGCCGGGATTTCGAAGGCCCCAAGAGCGTGCTGGTGATCCATGCGAAACTGGATGCCAACCTGCTGCGGCAGAATCTGCGGACCATCAAGCCCGATTTCGCCTCCAAGTTCCACGGCGACCACGAAGTGATGACCTGGGCCGGCGACAACGGCGTCCCCGTTTTCGCGTGTTTTCACTCCCCCACGGCCACCGTCATCAGCCAGTCCTTCGATGAGATGACGGCGTCACTCGATGTGCTTGACGGCAAGAGCTCCGGGCTCAAGGCCGATTCGCTGATGGCCGGAAAATCCGCACTGGGCACATTCCTCTTTGTCGCCTCAGACAGGCTCCAGGACTTGGCCAAGCGGAACAAGGATATCTCTCCGATCACCCGCTCGGCCGATGCCGGGGCAATCACCTTCGGCGAAACAGACCGGCAGCTTTTCCTGCATGGCATGCTGGTGAGCTCCAGTAACGAGCTGGCGAAACAGACACGAATGGCGCTCGACGGCCTGCGAATGTTCGTGGTGATGGCGGCCAACGACAAGAACAAGGCCGTGGACAGCAAGACGGCGGCGATCGCCGACATGCTCCGCAATGCCACCGTCGATGTGAAGGATAGAATGGTGAACGTGGAGATAAAACTGAACGTGAACGCCATACTCCAGCTTCTGCCCGGTGAACTTGGCGGGCAGGCCGTCCAACCGGCTGCGGATGCCGGCAAAGGCAATTGACCGTGACGGTTGAACCGGTCCAACTCGACCGACTTTCCGACGAGGAACTCGCCCGGCGAGCCCAGCGGGGCGCCATGGCCTGCTTCGAAGAACTGGTCCGCCGATTCCAGTCGCCGCTGCTGCGCCTGGTGCTGCGCAAGACCGGCTCGCACACGGAAGCGGAAGACGTGGTGCAGGACGCCTTCGTCCGGGCCTTCGAACACCTCGATCAGTACAGCGATCGCTGGCCGTTCCGCACCTGGATCTTCACGATCGTCCACCGTCAGGCCATCAGCCGCCACCGTTCAGCCCGTATCACGGCTCCGGCCGAAGCGATGGACAACACCGCCTGCGGCCGGCCGACGCCGGCCGACCACGCCGGCGAGCATGACCAGCAACAGCGGCTCTGGTCGATCGCCCGGAGCGTGCTGACGGAAGAACAGTTCGCGGCGCTCTGGCTGTACTATGGCGAGGACATGGCGGCCCCGCAGATTGCCAAAGTGCTGGATCGGTCGTGGGTGTCGGTGAAGACGATGCTGCATCGGGCAAGAAAGTCGCTGATGCCGCTGCTGGCGGGGCTGGCAAAGGATCACTTTGGTGCCGTGCCGGTCAAGGGCATTGCTGAGTTCGCGTGTGAAAAGGAAGGTGCCCAATGAATACGAGAGTCACCGAGACCGATTTGGCAAAACGCCTCCGCGAAGAAGCGGCCGCCGACGCGCCCGCCTTCTCTCCCCTGCTGCACGAGCGGATCATGCAGCGCGTCCGTTCCGCTGCGCGCCTCCCCGCCGAACCACGGGGGAATCTGCGGATGCCGTGGGTACTCGGCCTGGCCGCCGCGGCCGCGATCGCGCTGGCGATCGGTCTGCCGGCGTTCCTGCGCCCATCAAAGCCGCCGATCCGGCCGATATCACCCATTGTGAAGGTCGATCCGCTGCCATCGCCCGCAAGCATCGTGGATAGCCACGTCGCGCCCATGTACCAGCAGATCGCCGGCGCCATGGATGAGCGCAAGCTGGCCTACCTCGACCGCGACGCCCGGGAATTGACGGACTTTGTCAAAGGGCAACTGTCTCTGGCAATGGTCGGCAAAAGCCCGTAAACTCCATCCGCCATGTCCACCTTGCTCGTCCGCAACGGAACCATTCTCGATCCCTCGCGAAACTTCCAGGGTCAGGCCGACCTGCTTGTCGAGAACGGCAAGATCAAGGCCATCGCCCCGGGACTGCCGGCTCAGGCCGATCGTGTGATCGACGCCTCCGGCTGCTATGTCACGCCGGGGCTCATCGACATTCACGTGCATTTCCGCCAGCCGGGCGACGAGGAGGAAGAGACCATTGCCTCGGGGGCGGCGGCCGCCGTCGCGGGCGGATTCACAACCGTCTGCTGCATGCCCAATACCAAGCCGGCCCTGGACAATGAGGCCCAGATCGAGTTCGTTCTCCGCGAGTCCGAACTCGTCAAACTGGCCAACGTCTATCCCATCGGCGCCATCACCAAGGGCCGCCAGGGACAGGAACTGGCGGAGATGGCCCTCATGGCCCGGCGCGGGGCGGTTGCCTTTTCAGATGATGGCGTGGGCGTGGGCGATGCCTCGGTCATGCGCAAGGCCTTTCAGTACGCAAAGATGCTCGACACCGTGCTCATGCAGCATTGCGAGGAGCCGACGCTGGCCGGCGGCGCCATGCACGCGGGGCTGGTGTCGGTTTCGCTTGGCCTGCCCGGAATTCCGGCCGAGGCGGAACAGCTCATGATCGCCCGCGACTGTCTGCTCAATCGGACCATCGGCTGTCGCTACCATGTACAGCACGTCTCCACCTGCGGCTCGGTCGACATCATCCGCCAGGCGAAGAAGCAGGGCCAGAATGTTTCCGGCGAAGTCTCGCCGCACCACCTGCTGCTCACCGACGAATGCTGCCGCACCTACGACACGAATTTCAAGATGAACCCGCCGCTCCGTCCGGCGGCGGATGTGGCCGCGTGCATCGAAGGGGTCAAGGATGGCACCATCGAAATCCTCGCCACCGACCATGCGCCGCATCTGGCCGAGGAGAAGGAGCTTGAGTTTCCCTTTGCCCCCAATGGCATCCTGGGCCTCGAGCCGGCGCTCGCGCTTTACATCAAGGCCCTGGTCGAGCCGGGACACGTCTCGTGGATGAAGCTCATCCAACTGATGACGATCAATCCGGCCAGACTCATGAAGCTCAACAAAGGCACCCTGGCGATCGGCGCCAATGCGGATATCACCGTGATCAATCCGAGTCTGCAATGGACTGTCGATATTGAGCAGTTCAAGAGCAAGGCGCGTAACTGTCCGTTCAACGGCTGGAAATTGAAGGGCCGGGCGGTCTGTACGATCGTCGCCGGCCAGGTAAGATGGACCGTGTCGGCATAACAGGAAGCCGACATACATGGCAGGACAATAATTGCGCCGCGCTGGCAGAGATGATGCCGATCCATCCTCGTCTCGCCAGCCCGATTCGACGGCGACCAACGGATTCGTAGAATCGGTGTTATGGGAGCATAGCTCAATGGTTAGAGCAGGGGACTCATAATCCCTTGGTTGGGGGTTCGAATCCCTCTGCTCCCATTCCTCACACACCAGGACAAATAAAGAAGACGGCATCATTACTGGTGCCGTCTTCTGTCATTCGTTACTGAAGCAACCGCGTTACCTGCCGGTCGCTCTGGAGTTGATTTGCGGGAACTGCTGCTGCTCGACCTCACGCTGGATGATGATCGTCGGCTTGACCAGGATCAGCAGAACCTGCTCATCCTTGGCCATCGACTTGTTGGTGAACAGCCGCTTGATAATCGGGATCTTCGAAAGAATCGGCACGCCCGACTCCTTCTCGATTTCGCCGGCCGCAGTCTGGCCGCCCAGCAACAACGTGCCACCATCGGGAACCGAGACGATCGTGTTCACCGAGGTCAGGTTGATCAGGGGCAACTGAATCTGACCCTGGAAGGCCTGGGACTGATTGTTGTTATTACCGTTGCCGTTGTTGTTATTATTATTGTTCTGCTGCACACCGAACACCGGGAAGTTCACCAAGCTGACGAGCTGTGAAACCTGTGGCTGCAGTGACAATGTGACATACTTGCGATCGGCGGACACCGTCGGCTGAACCACGAGCCGAACGCCGCTGGTCACGGTGTCGACGATCGGGTTGAACAGGCCGACGCCCTGGCCGGCGACAGCTTCAAGGTCGGAAACGTACGCCTGCTGGGCACCGATGACGACGAACGCCTGTTGGCCATTGAAAACCGTCACGCGCGGAGCCGTGACGATCGTCGAATTGGTCGTCGCCTGCGTGGCCGTAACAAGGAAGTTGACCTGGAACTGATCGAGGAAACTGCCCTGGACCTGGATGCCCGGCGAGGTCTGCGAGCCGCTGGAGGCAATTGAGCCCGGCACAGGGGTCGACGGATTCTTGGTGAAGTCAGCCGTGGTCTGCTGGACGCTGATCGGGCTGAACTTGTTGGGGTTGTTGATATTGAAGAAGAAGTCGGCGTCGACGCCAATGTCTTCGATGAAGTTGCGCTGGACCGTCAGGAAACGGGTTTCGATGGAAACCTGAATCGCCTTGGACTCGCGGAGCTTGTCGAGCAGGCCGACCATCTGGCGATGGTTCTCAGCAGTCTGCGTGGCGATAAGCTGACCCGAGAGGAACTTGAGCTGGCCGACTTTTCCGCCGTTGTCGATCCACGATTCACGGTCAACAGTCTCTTTGATGAGATTGGTGATGTCGTCGACGAGCTTCTGCGTGGCCTGGGCGTTGCTGGCCGCACCGCCGCCGGCGTTACCGCCGCCGCCACCCTGGCCAAATCCGCCGCCGCCGCCGCCACCGCCACCGCCGCCACGACCGCCGCCGCCACCGCCGCCACGGCCGCCGCCACCACCACCACCGCCGCCACGGCCGCTGCCGTTGGAGGAGACGGAGAAGTCAGGAGGCGCGACGAAGTCCGGCGGAACCACGAGCAGGTCGCGGATATCGTAGACGTTGATGAGCGTATTCTTATTGAGGTCGTCGATCGTCGAGATCGTAATGACGCCCTCGTCGATCGTGTAGCCGAGCTTGACGTTTCCGCCGCCTACGTCCGAGAGGATCGTTCCCAGTGCCTTGGCGAACTTGATGTCGCGAAGGCGCACGCTGACGGGCGCGGTCTTTTCGACGCCGGCAGCCTCGATCGTCTTCCAGTTGACGGCAATGTTGGCGCCGCTGACGTCGCGGAGGAAGTCCACCACGTCGGACAAAGCGATGCCATCGAAGCGGAGCTCCTGAAGTCGTTTGTCGAGAATCGCCTGCATCTGCAGATCGATGCCGCCCTTGCCGCCACGCTCGGCCGCCACTTCGCGGTCGCGGACGTCGGCAATGTCCGGCCAGTTATCCGGATAGCGCATCACTTCGAGATACGGGATCTTCCGTTCTTCGGCGGCGTTGAGCTGCCGCTGGTACTGATCCGTGAAGCGCTCGCGGATTTCGCGCTGCTCCGCAATGATGACCTGGTCGGCGACAAGCTGCCGCACACCGACCGCGTAATCGTTGGTCGGATCGAGCGTCAGAATCTGATTGATGACGCCCTGGGCTCTCTTGTACTGTGCTTCACGTGTAAGCTGCTGCGAAGTCTTGACGAGCTGGATCACCGTGCGGCGGCGCTCGCTGATCTCCTGATTCTCTCGCAGGCGTGCCTCCTCTGCCAGCCGCTGCGCCTCGGTCAAATTGTCCTGCTTTGTCGTTTCTTCCTTGGAACGATTCGCCGCCAACTGCGTCTTGGCGATGGTCGAATTGAAGTTGGTCAGATCGGCCGTGGGCCACACGTCCGGCCGCGATTCCGACGCGACACGAGCCCGGTCGATCGCCGCCTGAGCCTTGGTGAAGTCCTTCTTGGCGATCGCGTCCTGCGCCTCAGTGATCGACTGATCGAACTGGTAGCGCACGATCTGCTGGACAGTCTTGATGTTCTGGGTTTCGCGCTCGATCAGGTTGGCGTCGGAACCGCCCCTTACCAGCACGTTCATGTCATTGGCACCGCGGCGGGCGGCCTCGTTGGCGGGGTCGGCGGCGAGTGCGTCGCGATACAGCACATACGCGTCGGCCAGACGGTTTTCCTTCTGAGCCTGCTGGGCTTTTTCCACCAGCAACCGTGACTGATAGGCCATGACGCCTTTGCGGATCTTGTCGACGCCGGCGGTGGCTTCCAGATCGCGATCGATCGGGGAGATCGCCGGCTGGGTCGCGGGTGCGATGCCGGCATTTGTCGGAGGAGTGACGACCTCAGGTCCCTTGGCGAGGACCACGGGCGGAGTGACCTTGGCTGCCACTTCCTTCTCGTCGATCATCTCCATGTAGCGTGTCGGCGATGCTTTAAACAGACCGGCCTTGTAGCCATGCTCGCGAGCCTGTGCGAACTGCCCGCGGGCCTCGGCAAGATCGCCGCGATTGTAGGCGGCGCGGCCGGCGTCATACGCTTCCTGGCCGAGCTTCTGATGATCCACGACCGGCTGCGGCGGGGTCGCGGGAGTCGGTTGTGTGTTGTCTGCAGTTGGAGTGGGGGTCGGGACGGGAGTCGTGCCTTGCTGAGTCACACCGCTGGCCGAATCGATTACCACCACGCCGGCCGGCAGACCCGGGGTCGGCTGGGCTGGCTGGGGCTGAGCGGCGACGGCCGCCGGTTCAGCCTGGGTCTTGTCGATCTCGGCCAGGTAGGAACCAACGCGACGATCAAACAAGCCGGGCGTGTAGCCGGCTTCCTTGAGCGTGGCGAATTTGGCCTTGGCCTGGTCGAGTTTGCCGTCCTTGAAGTCGGCAACCGCTTCCTTATACAGCGCCTTATTGTCCTTGGCCGCGGGAGCCGGGGTGGACTCGGGGGCCGCCGGAGTCTTGGCGTTGTCGGTGGCAGGGGCGACAGTGACGGCCGTCTTGTCCGGGGTCGCGGCGACGGGCGTACCCGCGGCCTTGAGGGCGGCCTCGGCAACGGCGATTTGCGAGGCGGATTTCGCCTTGGTCGCGTTATCGGCAAAGGGGTTCGTCGATGCGGACTTGTACAGTTTCAGTGCATCGTCAAACTTTTTATCTGCGAGCGCAGCCTCGCCCTTTTCGAAGTTGGCGCGAGCGGCCTGCCGTTCGGACAGGGCGCCTTCCACCTTCTTCAGGGTTTCGGCAAGCTTGGGCCGATCGCCTTCCGGCAGGCCGTCGATCTTGACCTGCTGGAGAGTGGTCTGCGCCTGCTCGTACTGCCCGGCGTTGTACTGCTGAACGCCGGTGGCGAGGAGCTCCGGGTCGGTGGGTGCGGCGTTGTTCGCCAGCAGGACCATCGCCTGGTTAAGCTCCGCGGCGGCATTGTTAGCCAGCGCAGTCCCGCTCCATAGAACCACCGGAGCGGCGGCAGCGGCAGCAAGCGCAATCGCCGCTGCCTGGGAATTAAACTTACGATACAGAGGAGCCCGATTTCGGGCGTGCTTTCGGGAGAGGTTCCTGACGAACACGACTTCCTCCTTACAAGACGGAGAAAACAAACGAGGCAAATCCCTGGTGCACTTCCGTCCGGGATGCGAGACGCCGCACATCCCGAAAGTCATTTATTTTCCGAGCCAAGAGCCACAAGAAACAACACCATGGTGAACGGCGCTGCGAGCACAAATTCTGTTTCCACCATGGACCATAACGGCGGAAGGATAACGGCACAAACCCCGGTCGGCAAGTGACCTAGCACACGTTTCCGCTCTAAAATCTGAAATTACTGTTTCGGGGTCGGCGACTCTGTTTCCTGGCCCGCTGCAAATGCGACGAGTTTCGAGACGTCACCGAGGCTCCGAGACTGGAAAATACGGGGATTCGACCAGAATGAGCCGTGCAATGCACGGGCCGGAATGGAGCCCAACCCGCACTGCAAATCCCCGACTGGAATTCCCGGATTTCGGATTTCAACTTTCGAATTTCAAATCTCAAATCTCAAATTTCACGTCTTGAATCCGGAATCCGCAATCCAAAATCACCCCGCCTCAGGCCGCCGCTCTGGTATATTCTCCGAAAATCAACCCATGGTTCCTCTCTCCGCCTTCATCGCCACGCTGCTGACCACATTGGGTATCCTCGCGATTCCCCTGATCATCTGGTCATTCCGCGGCCGGCGGGTCTGCGATCACCCCTACTGCCGCCGCTGCGGTTTCGACCTTTTCGGCCGGCCAGCGACCAGTCCGCGGTGCTCGGAATGCGGGGCGGAATTGGACCGGCCCAAGGCGATCCGGGCCGGACGGCGGGAACGACGGCGGTGGCCGCTGGCGGTGGGATTGGCGGTTTTCGTGCTGATGGCCGGGTATTGGGGGCACTACGCCGTGCAGCGTGTGACCCACCTCGGCGCGGCCGACAAGCCGACGTGGTGGCTGCTGCGGGATGCGGATAGCAAGAACGCCGCGTACGCCCGAACGGCGGTTGACGAGTTGGTCCACCGACAGAAGAAGGGGCAACTCTCGATCGGCGACACGCGCAAACTGATCGATCGCGTGCTTGACCTCAGTTCCAAGGGATCAATTCGCCTGTTCGACTGGGAGTTCGTACCAATTCGCGCATTTGCGCATTCCGACTATCGTGAGATCATTGAGCAGGCGTACGACACTGGAGTCTTAACTGACGCTCAATGGCATCGCTGTTGGCAGCAACTGTGCCAGCTCTCGCTCTGGGCAGACAAGACCGTGAGGCCGGGCGCCGCGCTCCAAATAGCCCTCGAGTACACCGATCAAGGGCCGTGGCGCGTAGCAGAGTTGGTCGAGATTAGGGCCATCGAATTGAGTATCGGTGGAGTTGCCTGTCCCGTTCCGAACTTGACCGAAAATCAACCGCGACCGTTCTTCGGAAAAGCCTTGGTTCCGTTATTGCCCGCATCCGCCTTCAAGCCGGGTCTCAACAAGGTCAGCCTGACGTTGGAACTCTACCTAGCCGGCTCGAAGACGCCATACGGTCGCATCAAGCCAATCCGCGCAGTCATCGAGACCCAAACGGAGATTGTCGCACCTTGATAACCATCCGCTGCCGCGAAGCAGACCGCGATCACCGTTCACGGCCACAGGCCTGCCGGCCGGCTTGTTTCTGGAGACAGGCTTCGATCCAGGTCTCCATTTCCTCGCGGGCGTCGCGGTCGTACATCTGTACGGGCGGGTGTTTCATCGTGTACGCACAAACCGGCAGGATCGGGCCGGATTGGCCACAGTCCAGGGCGAGGCGGCACGAGCGGATGGCGTCCACCACCACGCCGGCCGAGTTGGGCGAGTCCTCGACGCTCAGCCGCAGCTCGATGTCCATGGGGATGCCGCCGAAGCCGCGGGCCGTCAGGCGCAGGAAACAGACCTTGTTGTCCTTGAGGAATGGCACATAGTCGCTGGGGCCGATGTGGATGTGCCCGGCCTCCAGCGGCTCTTCGAGCTGCGACTGCACGGCCTCGGTCTTGCTGATCTTCTTACTGGCCAGGCGGTCGCGGGCGAGCATGTTCAGGAAATCCGTGTTGCCACCGACGTTGAGCTGGTAGGTCGTGTCGATCGACATCCCGCGCTCGGCCAGCAGGCGTGTAAGCGTGCGATGGGTGATGGTCGCGCCAACCTGGGCTTTCACATCGTCGCCGACACACGGCAGGCCTTGTGCCCAGAACTGATCGGCCCATTTCGGGTCCGACACCACGAAGCATGGCACGCAATTCACAAAGGCGACGCCGGCATCGAGACAAGCCTGCGCGTAATGTTCCGTGGCCTGCTGCGAGCCGACCGGCATGTAGCTGACGAGGATTTCGGCCCCGCTGTCGTGGAGGACTCGGGCAACATCGACCGCCGGCGCGTCGGAGGGATCGAAACGTTCTTCGGGACGAAACTGCGACATGTGGGCGGCCACGCCATCCAGGACGGGACCCATTTGCACGAGCACGCCGGAACTCGGCAGATCGCGGCAGATTTCCTTGGTGTTGTTGGGCAGGGCGAAGACCGCCTCTTCCAGCGGCCGACCGACTTTGCGGCGGTCAATATCAAAAGCCGCCACGACATCGATGTCCTCGGTGCGATAGCCACCCAGATCCGGGTGCATCAGGCCGACGGGTTCTTTGTGCCGCCGGTAATATTCAATCCCCTGCACGAGCGAACTGGCGCAGTTTCCGATTCCAGCAATGGCGATGCGAATCTTGGGCATAGACCCCACTCTACGCCATCGCTATGCCGTCTTTGCAATCCTTGCATCCGAGAAACGCCAATATTTCGATATTCCCCTGTCCGCCGCGAATCGGGCTGGGAGCGGTGCCGAGCACGTCGAAACCGGCCGCACGAATCTCCTCGATTACTCCCTGCACGACCCCATCCACCTGCTCCGGTGGCAAGATGCCCTTGCGAAGCAGCTTTGGGGCAGCCTCATAGTGCGGTTTGATCAGCGTGATCAACCGCCCCCCCGCCGCCAGCAACCCCTTGGCCGACGGGAGGATATGACGCTGGCGAGTCCAGGATACATCTATAGTAATGAACCCGGCCGGCTCCGGCAGGCGCACATGCATGGCGTTGGTCCGCTCCATGACCACCACACGCGGATCCTTCCGCAGCTTCCAGTCCAGCACGCCATACCCGCGCTCCACGGCATAGACCTTGGCCGCCCCGCGTTGCAGCAGGCAGTCGACAAATCCGCCGGTGTTCGATCCCAGATCCGCACAGACCAAGCCGGCCACGTCAACGCCGAAGGTGGCCATTGCGTGTTCGAGTTTCAGGCCGGCACGGGAGACGAACTCGGGCATGGAGACAGGTTAACGGCGAAGGCGGCTGAATGCACATGGAGGCGATCTCGGTTAAGATATTGTCGCGCATCCCGCGTATTCAGGACACTACGTTATGCCCATCCTTTCGGCCAAATCCTCCGTTGCAGATGTGGCGGGAATCCTCCACGCGGCGGCTGTGCTCGGACCGGCGGCGTGGGACGGCCGGGCGCTGACGGACAACGATATGGAACCCAACATCGAAGTAAAACTGCGCGAAGATATTACGGCGCTGTTCCAGGTTCTCCACGAACGGAACCTGCCCTATGTCCTGGTCGGCGGAATCGCAATGCTGGCGTATGTAGAAGGGCGCAACACACAGGATGTCGACCTGGTTCTTTCGTTGGCATCCCTCAAGAAACTTCCGGAAATTGTTCTCTCGGATCACAATGTCGAGTTCGCTCGCGGAAAATTCGGCGCGCTTCGCGTGGACGTGCTGCTCTCCGGCAATCCGCTCTTTCGCCTGGTGCAGGAGAAGCACGCCGCAACCCGCCACCTTTTCGGAATTGACATTCATTGTGCGACTATCGAGGGCCTGATCCTTCTGAAACTGTACGCGCTGCCGTCGCTCTATCGCCAGGGCAACGGTCAGCGTATCGGCCTGTACGAGAACGATGTCTTTATGCTCTGCGAGCGGCATCGGCCGGACATGGTGCCGTTGCTTCGCTCGCTTGAGCTCTACGTCGAAACCGGCCCCATGAATGAACTGCGGAGCATCGTCGCGGATATCCAGCGGCGTATCGAACGAGTGGACCGAGCACGACGGGAGAGCGGCAAGTAGTCGCTGGCGCGCGACACGAAACTCATCATTCATTCCCGCATCACGACCGGAGTGCAGTAGGCACGCGGCCGCTCATTCACTTCGCATGCTGCGTGACGAAGTCCACCACGGGTTTCACGTCCGCCGGTGCCGTGGGGAAGTGACCCTGTCCTTCGTTGACGATGACGGTGATCGGCCCGCCGAGATCCTTGTAGCGTTTCTCAACGACACGGGTGTTGTCGTTCAACTGGGGGTCGAGGCCGCCGCAAACGTGCAGCAGGGGCACGCCCGCCTTGGACAGCGCCGCCAGGTTATCGAGCAGTGACGCCTTGGACATATGACTGCTCATGACGGGATTCTCGCCGTAGATGCAGGCCACCTTCTCCGGATTCGCAATGGCCCAGGCGTAGGCTTCGCCGGCCGCGGCGCCGGCGCCTTCCATCACGGGCTTCCTGGAAAACCCGTTGTCGACCAGATGCTTGTAGACGGCGTCCCAGTGCGGCCGCTGCGGGCCGTCGGCATTGTACGGAACCGGGCCGGTGACAATGTGAAATCCCTTGGCCAGCAGTGCCAGATCAACGGCCGCGTCCCGACTGACAAAATCGGCCCGGAACACCCAGGGCGAGCCCGGCGCCACCACTTGCGGAACGATGACATTGATCGTCCCCTCGACGCCGGCCAGATCGAACGCATAGCGGTAGTTGCACTCCGTAAACAGCGGCCCGCGACAGGTGATATAGGTCCCTTCCTTGGGATAGCCGCGGTACGCGCTTGCTGTGCCATAGAACGCCGACTTCGTGAATTTATCGCCGGCGAATGCCGGCGACGCGCTCGCCGGAGCCTGGACGCTCTGCACGATGAAGTCGGCAATCGGCGTGGGGTCGCGCAGGCTGTGTGGATGATGGCCGCCGCCTTCCTTGACCATCACAGAAACCCGGCCGCCAAACTGCGGGTAGATCGTTTCGATGACCGTCGAGACTCTCCCCAGGAGCGGATCGATGCTGCCGCAGACGTGAAGCAACGGCACGTCGTTCCGGGCCAGGTCGCCGAGGCGCGCGATCATCTCGCGATTGCCACCGGGGTTGTCGGCATAGATGCAGGAAACGCTGTCAGGATGGCTTGTGGCCCAGGTGTAGGCATATTCGCCGCCACGGCTCATGCCGATGAAGGCGGGCTTCTTCGACAGGCCATGTTTCTCGGTGAGGAAGGCATACCACGCATCCCATTCCTTGCCCGGTTTCAACGTGGCATTCGCGGAGATATAGGCGATGTGAAAACCGCGTTTGAGGAGCTCGACTTCCGTCTGGGGCTGGTGGTCCCAGTAGCAGCCGCGCCACGACCAGGGGTTGCCGGGGGCGGCCGTCTTTGGCGCAATGATGATGCAGCGTCGCTGCCCCTTGGCCGGGTCGCGGACGCCGAAGCCTTCGGCGCCCGGCGCCTTGAAGGGCGTGATGGCAAGCGTTGTTTCGTCCATCGCGAAATCGTAACGGACGAACCCGTCGTGCCAGACGCTCGGCTCGCCGTCGAAGGCAGGCGGCGCGTCGGCCGCGTGCGCGGCGTTCGGGATCCACACGGCGAGGAACAGCAGAAACGCGGGCAGGCACGAGTACGTGCGACGCATGATCGAGTTGGCCATTTTGATTACCTCAGAGGGTGCGGGATTCCTTTACATATGGTCTGTCACGTCGATTCGCGTGCCCAAGGTGGACTTCCTCGCACCGTGGCCAATGGGCCGACTTGCGATCCTGCGACGGACGATCCGCCGGCCGCACCGATGGCACAGTAATGGCCGGCCTAATCCCGTCGTTTGACGCGGCGCCGCCAGTAGCCCGGTTCGCGATGGCAGTGCATCACGGCCAGAATCAGCACGTACTCGGGCTCGATCGTGTACACGATGGCATATGGAAACACTCGCGTGAGACAACGCCGCACGTCGTCTTCGATGATCGGCCATCGGGCGGGTGCTTCGAGAATCTGCCCGATCACAGACTCCACGCTATCCATGAATCGGAGTTCCAGTCCCGGCTGGCAGTCGGCGTAATACTCAGCCGCCTCGACGTATTCGGCCAGAGCATCCGCGTGAAACTCGTATCTCATCGCCCCGCGGTCCTGCGCGCAAATGCCAGAGCCTCGTCACCCGGAATGGTCTTCACCCGGCCACTGCGAACCTCGTCGCGGCGGCGGCGGATTTCCTCGATCCACAACTGTCGGATGTGACCATCATCGGCCGGATCAAGGCTCTCAACCAACCGATCGGCCAACAAAGCCCGCGCCTCGCTGGGCAGCGCCAATGCTTCTTCGGCAATCTGTTCAACAGTCAAAGCCATGTACAAGACGATACGAATTCGGCTCGACAAGGTCAACTCATTTGCGTATCCATCAACTCGGTTTTCGCAATCATGTGAAGAAAATGGTGATCGAGTACAATCGCTTCCCTCATGGTCCTTGCCAACGGCATCACCGGCGAAGGCTTTCTCCTTATTGGCCTCGGATTCTTCCTGCTGCCGCTGGCGGTCGTCAGCCTCATCGAGTGGACCGTCTTCCGCATCCTTTTCAGAGTCCGGCTCCGTCTCGCCACCGTCAGCGCGGCCAATGTTCTCTCGGCCGTAGCCTGCCTGCCGCTCGCCTACCTCATGCTCGCCCGGCCGCACCTGTTCATCCGCAACACCGACCTCGGCCACTGGTTCGCCGCCGCATTCTGGTACACGCTCGCCCGCTACGCCGCGTATTTCCTCGCCAGCATCATCCTCGAAGGGCTCGTCGAGGTGGTCGCCGCCAAGAAAGCCGGCCTTCCCCTTCGTCGCGTCGTCGTCGGCTGCATCGTCGGCAATCTCCTCTCGTATGCCATCATCTCACCGGTCTATTACTTCGCCTCAGGCCGTCCCACCCACGATGGCGCCACCTTCACTCCCGATGCCCCCTGGGCGCAAGACTGCCACGAGAACATCGTCTACATCGAGTCGCCATCCGGCCATCTTGTACAGTGCGAACCCTCCGGCCAACACACCAAGACGCTGGTTCCCCACCGCCTCGACGGCTACCTCCTGTGGCCCGATCTCTCGGCCGCCCTCTTTCGCGATGGACCCAATCTCTACCACACCAAAGCCGGCCGCGTAACCCTCATCTCCGCGAAACTCACCGACCCCCGCAGTGGGGCTCCCATGAACCCCGTCGAACTCAACCCCGCCCACGACCGCGTCGCCTATCTCGCCGACTGCGGGCGTAAGGACCCGTACACGGCAATCGTCGAGCCTCACCTCTACGATCTGAACACCGGCGTCGACACTCCACTTCCCATCCAACATGAGTATGACTGCCGCGAACCGGGTCCGACGTGGAACCCGGCCGGTACGCACCTGCGTTTTGCAAACAAACAAATCGACCTGTCCAGCCGTGCCATTACTGACGCCAAGGACTCCGGCGAGTTCGCCCTGAGCGATCTTTACGAACCCATCAGCCCGAACTGCTATCGTCCCGTGCTTTACCAGAACAACTACATCGATACCCAGGACAACGTCGAACTTGCTACATGGAACGCGCTTTCCAGTAATTACGCCACCATCACCCGCGGCGGCACCTGGTCTGACCGCAACGGCACGCGGACATTCCACCTCAACCCCAACCTCCACATCGTCCCCGTTTTCGACAGCCATGAATTCGGCGATTTCGCTTTCATCCCCAACTCATCTCTGGCCATCCTCGAAGACGCCAGCGTTAAAGGCCTGTACGTCGTCGACACCAAGACCGGCCTCATCGCGAAAATCGCCAACGGCTCCAGCCCCGTGCTGCTCCGCGACCGTTACCGACGTGACAAGACGGACTTGGGGACGGGCTTCGCCAAGCGACGGTGAGAACACCAACTCAGCGTACCTGCAGCGTCTCCCCCTCAAACGTCATCCCCAGCGGCTCGATCTCGACGGCCTTTCGCCCCCCCTGCTTCTTCACGACGCCGCCAATGCTGGCGGTGTAGCCTTCGCACGTCGCCAACTCCACGCAGGAGGCGGCGTCTTTGGGATCAACATACGCGGCGAAGCCGATGCCCATGTTGTACGTGGCGTACATCTCGCGGGTGTCGACGGGGCCGTGCTGGGCGATGAAACCAAAGACGGGGTGCGCGGCGGGAACGTGGGTGATGCGATAGACGAACGGCTCGGCCAGACGCATGAGCTTGCGCCAGCCATGGCCGGTGATGTGGGAGGCGTAGTTCAGTTTCAGGCCAGCCTTCTGGCAGGCGGCAACGAAGCGGACGTAGACCACTGACGCATCAAGCAGGGCTTCGCCGTACATCCGGCCGTCGGCCATCTTGGTCAGATAGCCTTGCGGCAGATTGTCGGCGATCTTCCGGCAGAGCGTCAGGCCATTGGTCTGCACGCCGGAGGAAGCGAGAAAGATGATGGCGTCGCCCTCATGCACATCGCCGACAATGCGGTTGGACTTGGGATGGATCCGGCCGACAGCTGAGCCGGCGAGGACGATGGCGTCGGGGTTGACGATGCCCTTAAGCGCCGGGGTTTCGCCGCCGCCCCAGACGGCGTTGGCCTGGCGACAACCTTCGGCGAATCCATCGGCAAGGTCGGCGGTGCGGGCGACGTGGGAAAAGAACGAAGCATCGCCGACGGCCGCGTGCATGGCGACGCTGACGGGCAGAGCGCCGCAACTGGCCAGGTCGTTGACGATGGTGGCGACGGTGTCGATGCCGATGTTGCGATAGAAGCTGCGGCCGGTGAGTTGCAGCATGGCGTCGGCGACGAGGTTCTTGGTGCCCAGGCCCTCCTCGACGTGGGCCAGATACTCCGTGGGCGTCTCCAGCAGGTAGGCCGAATCGCCGCGAATACCGGCCGGCTCGGACAGGCCGTGCGCCGCCAATGCGCCCGTGGTGGTGCCGGCCGCCTTCTGGCACGCCCGCTTGAAGGCATCCAGCACGTCGTAATTCACGCCCGAACTCTCATAGCTCAGAGAAGACATGGGGGGCAATCTACGCCAAATCGGGGCGTCTGTGTAGGGTGCATGTCGGGGCGAACGGCCGGATGGATTGAATGAAACGCCGCTTTGGGGTAACTACTTGGCGATGCAGGAAGCACTTAAGGACAATCAGGCCGCGTTACAGGCGTTGCTGGCCCCGTCGGACGGTTTTATCGGACGTCACATCGGGCCGGGCGATGAAGATATCGCCCAGATGCTCAATGTGCTCGGATTCGCGACGCTCCAGGCGATGACCGACGCGGCCGTGCCGGAGGCGATTCGGCTCGGCCGCCCGCTGGCGCTGGGTCAACCGCGCGGCGAGCACGAGACACTTGTCGAACTGCACGCCATCGCCCGGAAGAACAAGGTGCTGCGGTCGCTGATCGGGATGGGTTATGCCGACACCATCACTCCGCCGGTCATCCTGCGCAATGTCATGGAGAACCCCGGCTGGTACACGCAGTACACGCCGTATCAGGCTGAGATCTCGCAGGGACGCCTGGAAGCACTGCTGAATTTCCAGACCATGATTGCCGACCTGACGGGTCTGCCGCTGGCCAACGCATCGCTGCTGGACGAGGCCACGGCCGCTGCCGAGGCGATGGCGATGTGCAAAGCCATCAGCGGCGACGACCAGCCGCGGTTCCTGGTGGCCGCCGATTGCCATCCTCAGACGATTGCCGTCGTGCAGACGCGCGGGCGGTCGCTGGGAATTGAGGTGGACGTGGTCGACCCCGCAACCGTGGAGTTTGGCGGTGGGGAAACGCCCTCACCCCAGCCCTCTCCCGAAGGGAGAGGGAGCAAGGCTCGCGTGTGCGGCATCCTGCTGCAGTATCCGACGACGGATGGGCGAATCTGCGATTACTCCAGCGTCATCTCCAAGGCGCGGGCGGCCGGGGCGAGCGTGGTCATGGCGGCCGATTTGCTGGCGCTGACACTCATCGCGCCGCCGGGCGAACTGGGGGCGGATATCGCCGTCGGTTCGGCCCAGCGGTTCGGCGTGCCCCTCGGCTACGGCGGCCCGCACGCGGGCTATATGGCAACCAAGCTGGAGCACGCCCGCAAAATGCCGGGGAGAATCATCGGTGTTTCGAAGGATGTCCACGGCCAGCCGGCCCTGCGGCTGGCGATCCAGACACGCGAACAGCACATCCGCCGCGAAAAGGCCACCAGCAACATCTGCACGGCGCAGGTGCTGCTGGCGATCATGGCGAGCATGTATGCGGTGTATCACGGGCCGGAAGGCCTGAGGAAGATCGCGCGCCGGGTGCATGCGTACACATCGCTGTTGGCCGCCGGACTCCGCAAACTCGGCCACGACGTCGGCAGCAACGCCTTCTTCGACACGGTGAAGGTGAAACTGGGCGGGCGGCTGAAGGCCAAGGATGTGCTGGACCTGGCGCGGGCGAAGGGGATCAACCTGCGCATATACGAGGATGGCGGCGTCGGCATCACGTTCGATGAGTTGACGACGCAGGATGAACTGGTGACGGTGCTGGAGTGCTTCAACGCCGGCGACCGGGCGCCGATGTCGATGGGCGAGTTGATGGCGTCGGACCCTCACCCCGGCCCTCTCCCGGCAGGAGAGGGAGTCAGAGGCAGTGTGTTCCTCACGCACGCGGTGTTCAACACGCATCACAGCGAAACCGAGATGCTGCGGTACATCTTTGCGCTGCAGAACCGCGACCTATCACTGACGCATTCGATGATCCCGCTGGGGTCTTGCACGATGAAACTCAACGCGACCAGCGAGATGATCCCGGTGACGTGGCCGGAGTTCGGGCGGATGCATCCGTTCGCACCGGCCGACCAGACCAAGGGATATCAGATCCTCTTCCGGCAGCTTGAGAGCTGGCTGGCCGAGATCACCGGGTTCGCGGCCGTCTGGCTGCAGCCCAACGCCGGATCGCAGGGCGAGTACGCCGGACTGCTGGCCATCCGTGCTTATCACGAATCTCGCAAAAATGGCAATCGCAACGTTTGCCTGATCCCCATGTCAGCCCATGGCACCAACCCCGCGTCGGCGGCATCGGCCGGGATGCGGGTGGTGGCCGTCGAGTGCGACGCTCGCGGCAACATCGACGTTTCCGACCTCCAGAAGAAGGCGACGGAGCACAAAGACGACTTGGCCGCGCTGATGGTGACGTATCCATCCACGCACGGCGTGTTTGAGGAAGGGATCAAGGAAATCTGTCAGATTGTCCATGATGCCGGCGGACAGGTCTACATGGACGGCGCGAATATGAACGCCCAGGTCGGGCTCTGCCGGCCGGGCGATATCGGGGCGGATGTGTGCCATCTGAACCTGCACAAGACTTTCAGCATTCCCCACGGCGGCGGCGGCCCGGGCATGGGGCCGATCTGCGTGGCCAAACACCTGGCAAAGTTTTTGCCAGCAACGAAGAACCATTTGGTGCCGGTCACGGGTAACGGCACCGTCGGCCCGGTGTCGGCCGCCCCGTACGGGTCGGCGTCGGTCCTGCCGATCTCCTGGACCTACATCGCGATGATGGGCGCCGAGGGCTTGAAGAAAGCGACGCAGGTGGCGATTCTCAGCGCCAACTACATCGCCAAAAAACTCGAGTCTCACTATCCCGTGCTCTATCGCGGCACGAACGGGCTCTGCGCCCACGAATGTATCCTCGACTGCCGTCAGTTCGAGGCATCGTCCGGCGTGAAGGTGGAAGACATTGCCAAGCGGCTGATGGACTTCGGCTTCCACGCCCCGACCATGTCCTTCCCCGTGCCCGGCACGCTCATGATCGAGCCGACCGAGTCCGAACCCAAGGGCGAACTCGATCGATTCATCGACGCCATGATCCGCATCCGCGAAGAGATCGCCGCCATTGAGGCCGGCAAAATGGACCGCGCCGACAACCCGTTGAAACACGCCCCACACACCGCAATGGCCGTGACGGCCGAGCCGTGGGCACACGGCTACACGCGGCACCAGGCGGCGTTCCCCGCGCCCTGGGTCATTCCCCACAAATTCTGGCCCGCCGTCGGCCGGATCGACAATCCGTATGGGGACAGGAACCTGGTGTGTTCGTGCGTGGGGATGAGCGAGCAGGCGGGGTGAGTCTTTGCAATTGAGGGGAATATGGTCCCACGATACCACCGCAAAAGTCTTGAATTGATCGGCGTCACACCGCACGTATCGCCCGGCGCAATTGAGGAATTGGCTGAGGTTGAGCGGCGAATCGGGCGGCCGCTGCCAGCGTCGGTGCGGGAGTGGTATTCACTGGCCGATGCGTGCGAATTGCTGGAGGAGTACAGCAACGCCGATCCACCTGTTCCGCGCGACAAACTTGGGAGTGGTGAACGGTCAAAGTTCCTGGTCTTTCGCCGAGAGAACCAAGGCGTTTGCAGGTGGGCGATACGCCTGAATTCCAGCGACGATCCGCCAGTGCTTGTGGACTACGACTACGCCGAAGACACCTGGATTCGATGTACGGATCGCTTCTCCGATTACGTCTACTGCTGCATGTGGGACTTTGCGAGAGTGTTGAAGGGCGTCCCGGTGATCCAGGCCCAACACTCAGCGATTTCCACCGCAGCGATGGAATTCTTGTCGCGCGAGTTCAAGAGAGTCCTCGATTCTCAAGGATGGCCCGCGGATCGGCAGTACCGCTTCCAGAGACTGGACCAGCGTATCTTAATCTGGTCCGGCGAGCGCCAGGCAGACTGGTGGCTCAAGACCGACAGCCCCGAGTCGCTTGCCAGTCTCGCGAGAACGGTGTGGGAATGCGATGGTGTGGGCCGATCATTCTGGTCAAACGACGACGAGGGCACGCTGATTCTCCGTTCAATCGATGGCAGGTCCGGCATGTGGCCACCAGGCAGATGACACTGCCAGCAGAGCGCACAATCAGCTTAAACATCAGAGCAACTCGCGAACCTGCCGCAAGGGAATACCCTTCCCGGCCACTCGGTTGCGGCGGGCGCGGCGGATCGATGCGTGGAAGCGCGGATTGGCCGCGAGCAATTCGTCCGCGAGGTCATCATCGGACACCGCGCGAATCACCAGTGCGGGGCCATGGTCTGATCGGACGACCAGAGGAGCGTGCTGGGCGTGGCCGAGGAACTTGCTGGTCTCCATCGCAAACTGTTCGGCCGTGATCTGTTTAAGCTTCATAGCCCATCTCATTCAAGTACTTGTCCGCATTTCGCCTACATCGCCCCGGTCGCTGCGATGACCGAGCGGATACCCCGGGCGATCAACTCTGAGCGGCTCAGGCCCTGTGACCGGGCGAGCCGATCGGCCTGCTTGAGCAGGGCGGGCTCGAGAGTAATGAGTACCCGCGAAGACTTTTCCCCAGGTGGTTTGGCCGGGCGGCCGCGCTTCGCCCGTTCCCAGAGCAACCGCCCTTTGGCTGAGAGCGGGCGAGTCTTAGCGAAGTCCACGCCCTTGTCGTAGCGGCGCACATCGGCATCGCGCTCGGCCGGGGTCATCTGGAAGAACGTCTTGGGTTTGGTGGTGTTCATGTTTACCTCCGAAGTCGCCGGTAGCGGCGAAGCATTGTGGGTGTCAGGGGCATGGCGTGGACAACGTACACAATGGGGATCGCAGCGCCGTTAGAAAGGTCCATAAGCTCTTCCAGCGACAGGGACTCGTGATCGACCTCATCGTGCGGCCGATACGCGAAAATGACCTGGAGATACCGACCGGCGTTGGTCTTACCCCAGACAAGGTACTTTCCGTCGCCTTCTTCTCATGGGAATGGCGCGGCCGCGCCTCCAATAATCTCCTCTGCCTCTTCAGGCGTTACGCCATGACGGGCGATGTGCTCGCGGTTCCAGTCGTCCCAAACGAAGATCGCATTTCCAGTATATATCGAAAACACAATTGAATCAATGATCGTGCCCCCCGGGATATCGTGTCTCCGGGACGCAAAACCATCAAACCCAAATTGGCTGAGGGAGATTTACGGGTAACGATGATCCCGTAGACTCCCGATTATTGGGCCAGGAAGGTCTATTACAAGGCAGGAATGCACCGGTGGCTTCCCGACGTTGAATTGGAGGCCAAGCCGTACCCGTAATAGGTGGTACTCGCCTGCTGCGGATCCATATTTCCAATTGTTCTTCACAGTTTAATCGCCGCGCCGGTCGCCGCCATCACCAAACTGATGAGACCGGGCGATCAATACCGGAGGGGCCGCACGCGCAATTGAGTCGCCGCAAGAGAATGTCGCAGTTCAAACGAGACGGCGTTGAGAATAGTGAGCGTCATCGAACGAACTACTGTCGCCGCTCCGCGGCGACACACCGGGTGATACCGTGCGACGATGGATCTGCACGGCCCGCCTCGATCGCACCGCCTTTCCTCTCACTGCCGTCGGACTTTGGACAGTCTGATTATTAGATGTATCATTTCCTTCCGTCATCCCGCGATGCGCGAGGAAAACAGATCCACTGGTCGGAGTAACACCGGAGTCACACATGCGACCGCGATTTTTGACGCCCCTTTTCGTGATCGTCTGCTCGACGTTGTTCCTTGCGGCACCGAGCCAGGCACAGCAGCCCAAGCAACCGGCCTCGCCACCGGGGGTGCGGGTCGAGCGAAACATTCAGTATGTCCCGGATGGCGACCCGGCGCAGACGCTTGACCTCTATCTGCCCGAAAAGCCGAGCGACAAGCCCCTCCCGCTGGTCGTGTGGATACACGGCGGCGGCTGGCGCGGCGGCAGCAAGGCCGGGTGCGGGCTCGCGTTCCTGCTGCCGCACGGCTACGCGGCCGCGAGCGTCGAGTACCGGTTCAGCAACAAGGCCCTGTTCCCCGCGCAGATCCAGGACTGCCAGGCGGCCATCCGTTTCCTGCGGGCCAATGCCAGGAAGTACAACCTGGACGCGGAGCACATCGGCATCGGTGGCGACTCGGCCGGCGGGCATCTCGTGGCGCTGCTCGGCACGGCCGGCGGGACCAAGGCGTTTGCCCCGATCGGCGGCAACGAAGATCAGTCGGACCGCGTACAGGCCGTCTGCGATTTCTACGGCCCGACCGATTTCAATACGGTCATGGCCCAGGCGGCCGCGGATACGGTC
>JANYKD010000076.1 GCA_025361735.1 Phycisphaerales bacterium | reverse complement strand
GGCACACGATCGCGTCCGCTGAAGCGGACCCTACGGCGGGCATTTATCCTAACTTGGCCAGTTCCGCCTCCGCCGCGGCAAGTTCGGCCTGGGTCTGCTTGACCAGATGCGGCGGCGCCTTGGAGACGTAAGCCTCACTGGCCAGGCGACCCTTCCGCGACGCGATCAGTTCTGTCAGTTCCTCTCGCCGTTTGTCGTTCCGCTGCTTCTCGGCATTGGGATCGACCATGTTCTCCACGAAGATATCGCAGCCGGCGGCCGTGACACGGGCGCTATTGGCAGGCGGGGGCAGTTCCACCTTCACCTGATGAATCGTGCAGGTGGCCAGTAGTTCGATCGTCTCGCGGTTGGATTCGATCTGCCGCTGGGATTCGGCCGGGGCGGCGATGCTCACGGTGACGGGCTTCTTCTGGTCGGCCTTGTACTCGTTGCGCACGTTGCGAATGGCGATGATGATCTCCTGAATCCTTGGGAAGAGCTGCTCGGCATCCTCGAAGACGCCTTCGGCCCGGGGCCAGGCCGCGATAATCAGGCGGGACGTCGTGCAACCCGCGATGTATCCGGGCAGGCCGCGCTGCGGGCGGATTTCGTTCAGCCGCCACCAGAGTTTTTCGGTGATGAAGGGGATCATCGGGTGCATCAGGCGCAGCGAGCCGTCGAGCACGGCCGCCAGCACGTTGGCGGTTTGCGCGGCGCGGGTCGGGTCCTTCATGGCCGGCTTGATGGCCTCGACGTACCAGTCGCAGAAGTCGCGCCAGAAGAAGTCGTAGCAGGCTTTGGCGTAAACGTCGAAGCGATACTCGGCCAGGGCTTTGTTGGCCTCGTCAACGGTTCGATTGAATCGCGAGATGATCCAGCGATCGGCGAGTGACCACTTTGGCGGGTCAAAGTTGACGGGCTGGATCCCTTCGAGATTGGACAGGGCGAACCGACAGGCATTCCAGATCTTCGTGCAGAAGTTTCGGCCGACGTCGAATTTCTCGGAGGTGTTCTTACCGTTGGGGAGTTTCTTCACCGGCAGACGGGCATCCTGTGTTTCGGTGGCCATCTGTGTCAGCGTAAAGCGCAGGGCATCGGCGCCGTGAATCTCGATGATGTCCACGGGGTCCACGCCGTTTCCCTTGGACTTGCTCATGCGCTCGCCCTTGCCGTCAAGGATCGTCGGATTGATGGCGACGTGGTGGAACGGGATGTCGCGCATGTTATACAGCCCGGCCATCACCATACGGGCGACCCAGAGGGTGATGATGTCACGGGCGGTGACGAGCACCGCGCCGGGATACCACTTGCGGAGCGACGGCCCCTCGGTCGGCCAACCCAGTGTGCTGTGCGGCCAGAGGGCACTGGAGAACCAGGTGTCCAGGACATCGGCATCCTGCACATAGCCGAGCGATTCAAACTGCTTCTCGACCTCCGGATGGCCGGGTGGGATGCAGACGAGCTCGGTGTGAATGCCGTCGCGCACGATCGTGCGCATGGCGACTTCCACGCCCTGAACCTTCTCGGCGTGGATGGCGTCAAGCTGTGGAATGGTAACGGATGCGCTCCCGGGCTCGCTGGACTTGGCCCAGACGGGAATCCGGTGTCCCCACCAGAGCTGGCGCGAGATGGGCCAGTCGCGCTTTTCGCCGAGCCAACTCAGGTATTGCTGGGCGTGGCGTTCGGGGAAGAACTTGATCCTGCCGTCTCGCACGACCTCGAGCGCCGGTTCGGCGAGCGGCGCCATGGTCACAAACCACTGATCGGACAAGTATGGTTCAATCGCGGTCTTGGACCGGTCGGAATGCCCGACCTGTGCCTCGTGGGGCTCTTCCTTGACGAGAAGGCCATGGCCCGTTAGATCGTCCACGACGCGCTTGCGGGCGGCGTCCCGCTTCATGCCGGCATACGTGCCGCCATTCTCATTGATCCTGCCATCGGGCATGAGGATGTTGATGAGGTCGATCTGGTCCGGCTTGCCCTGGTGACGCTGCCAGACGGCGTAGTCATTGGGATCGTGGGCCGGCGTGACTTTCACCACGCCGGTGCCGAACTTGGGATCGACGAGGATATCGTCGGCGATGATGGGGATCTCGCGGCCAACAAGCGGCAGACGCACCTTGAGACCGATGGCCCAGTTCCAGCGCGGATCCTGCGAATTCACCGCCACCGCCGTATCCCCCAGCATCGTTTCCGGCCGGGTTGTAGCGACGGTGACGAATGCACTTCGTGCCTCCGTGCCTTCGTGCCTCCGTGCCTCGTCCTGAATGATCGGATACTTGATGTACCACAACGACGTCTTCACCGTCTCGTGGTAAATCTCATCATCCGAGATCGACGTTTGCAGATGCACGTCCCAGTTGACCAGCCGTTTGCCCCGGTAGATCAAACCATCCTTGAACAGCTTGAAGAACGTCTCCCGGACGGCCCGGGCGCACATGTCATCGAGTGTGAATCGAGTGCGGTCCCAGTCACAGGAACAGCCGAGGCGTTTGAGCTGCTCGACGATGCGGTCGCCGTATTGCTGCTTCCATTCCCAGATGCGCGCCACGAGGCCCTCGCGGCCGATGTCGTGGCGCGTCTTGTTTTCCTTTTCCTTGAGTTGCTTTTCCACAACGGCCTGGGTGGCGATGCCGGCGTGGTCGATTCCGGGAACCCAGAGTGTGTTCTTGCCCTCCATCCGCGCCTTGCGGATGAGGATATCCTGGAGCGTGTTGTTGATGGCGTGGCCGAGGTGAAGGGCGCCTGTGACATTCGGCGGAGGGATGACGATGCAATAGGGTTCACCCGGAGAGGCCGGGTCGCCCGCGAAGCGCTTTTCGTCGATCCACACCTTGTAGGTTTCCGCCTCGACGGCGGCGGGTTCGTAGGTTTTGGCAAGTTCGCTGCTCATGGACTGGTTCCTCGAAATATTCCGGGGTTGCGAGCCGGATCTGACGGCGACTGTTTGTGACAGGGAGTGACGATAGAACGCATCCGGGGCTCGCGTGGCATCGGCCGCTGCGCGAGCCCTATCGTACGACCACCGTCATGGACGCCGAACGGTACATAGGCGGGGATAATAATCGGATAAGGCAGTGGCGGCAATCGGAGCGAAGGCGACTTCGCATCATGCTGCGAGGGCACGGTGCCGTTCTTCGGCGATTGATTCCGGAAGTGCGATCGCGGATTTGCGGCGGCCTCGCGCGCATTGGAGCAATGTCAGGGTGGCCAGCAGCGGGACGGACAGTTGCACGCGGAGGAATCCGGCCAGCGTGGAGCCGAGTAATGTCCAGACGTAAAGCGCCGTCCAAACGCCGACGATCCAGCGATCGGCCGAAGTGTCCGATCGGTGTTCGAGAAAATCGGCCGCCAGCAGAACACCGGGGATGGCGAGCAGAAGGAGGTCGTAGTCAAAGTAGAAGGGCATCAGAAGCGGCATGCCCAGGAACGTCGCGGCGATCATCCGGCCGGCAATGGTGCGGCGGTGGCGTGCGGGCGTGGCCGGGCAGTTGATTTCGCGACGGGCGCGGATCAGCATTCGCAGAATCAGTGCGGCCATGCCGAGCATGCAGGCTGCGGAAATGATCGAGACAAGCGTCGACGTGGGCCCGAGTGTGTGGTCCTGCAACAACAGCCGCCAGAAGCCTTTGAAGGTGATGTGCCGCTCCCAGCGGTAGTGGTTGGTTTCCTGAAACCAGCGGAGATTTGCCGGCATGCGGGTCAGCCAGTCGGCCAGCAGATTTGGCGTGCAGAGTGCGGCCGACGCCAGCAGCCCACCGCCCGTGATGATCAGGCCGAGAATCGCCCGCCGGCCCAGTGTGATGGCCATGGCGGCGGCGACGGCCATGGCCAGTTGCGGCTTGTAGGCCATCAAACCCGCGACCAGCCCGGCAAGGAGGTCCAGTGGCAGGCGCGTTGTCGTGATGGATTGTCGCAACCGCGGTAGGGACCGCTCGCCGAGCGGTCCGTCGCACGCCGAGAACGGCGGTTTCGGCGAAACCGCCCTACCCTTGGGCATGTTTTCCGAAGGACTGGCGCCCAGCAAACTCGTCCGATTCTCCTTGCGCGCGGCCGCCAGCCACAGGCTCGCGGCCACGGAAAGGATGAGCAGCGATGTGAAGGTATTCTGTCCGTGCATCAATGCCTGAGTGAATGGCAGCGACAGCACGACGAGTGCGACGATGAGGCCCCCGGATTTCCATGAGCGATCCGGCAGCAGCCGCCGCAGGACGACCACTGCTAGCCCGCAACAGGCGAGATTAAAGGCCCACCAGATACGCAGGGCGGTTTGGAAGGGGAGTCTGGCCAGTGGCTGGAAGATCCAGGCATAGAATGGCGGGTTCCAGAATGGGCCGTAGGTGCCATGGAGTTCGAGTCCCTGACGCTGGGCCTCCGCTTGCTGGTATGTGCGAAGAGCCTGGATGTCGTAAACGTTCTCTGGCTGGCCTGTGTTCAGAAAATGTCCCGCGGTGTAGAAGGCGAGGAAGTCATAGCCGAGCATACTGGAATCCACGGATTTCCCGGGCGGCAGGATTGCGTTGCTGAGGGTGAGTGTGGTGAGGACCAACCCCAGCAGCGAGGCGCCAATCCACAGGCGCGTGCGAAGCGGTTTGCGGAGCAGGGACAAGGCCATATTGGGTTATCGGATGGAGGTGGGGGCCACTTGGGTACTGGTGCGATATCGGACGCTGGCGGTCGTTGCGATTGTGGATTGCGAATCGGCTGCGATGGATCATCGGGACTACAGTCGCTGTCCTTGCATTTTTGTTTTGGAAGTGTAGGTTGATTGCTGCTTCAGGGCGGCTGCGAAAGCCCGTCGCACCATAGTGCGACGATTCGGGAAGGCGGTGAAAATCCGCCGCGGACGCGCCGCTGTAAAGGACATCATTGGGTTGTCGTCGGTCACTGTCGGATAAACGATGGGAAGACCGCGGCAGATTCGGGCCAGCGCCCGGAAACCCGTCCTGAGCCAGAAGACCGGCCCTTGAGCATCGAGCATGGCGCAATGTGCGCCGTGCGAACTTGGGTATTGCGTCCTCGCGACACGGGACGGCCCGGGACAGATGCCAGGATGGCACGGCAGGCCGATCTATTGATCCGCTTTGCTCTGCGTTCCCTCGACAGCTTTCCCCTTGGCCCTCCGAAATTCCGTTTCGCGAGGCCGAGGGTTTTTCGTTTACGAGAACCCTCGCCACGCGGGTCCCGCGATCGGACCCGGAGGAGTCTCGTCATGTCCTGTCGTTGCGTGTGTCTTGCCGTCGTTGTTTCGGCCGGATCGGCCTTCGCGGAGGTTCCGGTCCCGGTGGGGTCGGTCACGCTGCCCGGGCCGGCCGCCAATGCGTACTCGGTCTCAACCCGTTATGCCGCCGACGGGCGGCTCTACGTGTGGGATGGCGCCAGTGTCCTGCGTGAAACGATGCCCGGAGCGGGGGCGTTTACGATCCTGTCGACGGGCGGCAGCGGCAGCGCCGACACCGCCGGGATCAACTTCACCTCGGACGGATCGACCATTGTGGTCGGCAACGGCGCGGGTGGAAGCCTTGGCGGCGACCACAATGGTCTGATTTTCACAATGCCCATAACCGGCGGAGCGGGTCTCAAGCAGGCGGCCGACCTCGATTACCATATCGACTTCATTCCTCTGCCGTCATCGGGCATAACGCTGCCCAATGCGTCGCGGATGATGCTCGTGGAAGCGGGGACCGGTGTTTCCATCGTGGATCTCGGCAGTGCGGACAACGCAACTTCCGGCAAGGCCGTTATCGCGAACATCCCCGGGGCGAGCGCGTCATTGGTCATGGATTCCGCTCATCGGCTGTACGTCGGCAGCGGCTACGGCGCGCACCGTGGCGACATCCGGCGATTCAACTGGTCGGATGTCGAGTCGGCGTTCCGCAACGCCGTGCCGCTTAACTGGAGCGATGGACAACTGTTCAATCCCACCAGCAGCAACAACAATAGCGGCTCCGGCATGTTCTTCGACAAACGCGGATATCTCTTCGCCGGTGGCAACGGCGGCATGGCCGTGTTCGCACCCGACGGCACGGGCGAATTCGTATCTCTCGGTGCGGATCCGTACTACAGCCTCACCTACAACCCCATGCTCGATGAGTTCTTCGCCAAGGGGTATTTCAGCGATACGGCGGAGATCTACAGCGCCGCCGCTTTCGTTCCCGAGCCGACGGCACTGATGCTCGTGGCGACGGCAGCAATGGGTCTGCTGCGCCGACGGCAGTGTCTGGAGAGGAGGGCGGCGTGAAATCGCTCACAGCACGATTGTGCGGTGTCGCTGTCGCGGCCATCGTCCTGGCGCCGGGCTGGCGCCAGGCGATGGCGGACCAGTTCTATGCGACGCAAATCATTCCCGGTTCCCCGTTCACCATCGTCGGCGAGTCACAGGATCCGCTGTACGCGAATACGAGCCTGGCCCTTGGCGGCCCGGTTGGCGGCGGTACTTATTCAGGGAGCGCCGACGCCTACAACCTTGGCGTGGGCGGTTCGCTAACCCTGGGTTTCGACAACGGGTCTTCGCCGCGCGTGATTCGCGATCAAGCGGGCCCGGATTTCATCGTGTTTGAGAACGCCTTTTATGCCGGGAGTCCGGATGCGTCGTTTGCCGAATTGATGTACGTCGAGGTCTCCTCCAACGGCGTGGACTTCGCGCGGTTTCCCGTGACGTCGAATACGGCCAAGCCGGTCCCGGCCGATCCCCGGCTGACGATCGATCCCGCGGATGTATCCGGCTTCGCGGGCGTGCATCCGGTCATTGCCAATGTCAACGTGAAGACTCGCCCCATCAACGCATTCGATCCCGCTGTGGCCGGCGGCGACGCGTTCGATCTGTCAGCCCTGGCGAATGATCCGCTCGTCGTTCAGGGCAAGGTCAATCTCAACGCCATCCGGCGTGTGCGACTGGTCGATGTCATCGGCGACGGCAGGGATGGCGACCGCAACAAGAACCCGATCTACGACGCTTACGGCGCTGATGGCAGCGGATATACCAACAATGGCGCCGACGTGGATGCGGTGGCGGTGATCAATGGAGCAACTCTGGTCAGCTCCGCCAAACTTGTTGGCGCGGCCGGGGGCACGTTCAATGATGGCGCGCGCTGGGACACGGGTGTGGTCCCCAGTGGCGCGGGCGTATCGGCCGACGTTTCGGCGCTGGGCCCCGGCGTCACGCTGAGCATTGCGGAGGCGGTTCGCCTGGGTCACCTCCAGTTCGGATCCAACAGCAACAAAGTCGCCGGGCCGGCGATGCTCACGCTCGACGGAGCTGGTGTCTCCGCCGACATCACCGCCACGAGCGGCGTACACACGATCTCCGCCCCAATGGAGTTCTCCGGCGACGTCGTGCTTTCAGCGGGCGACGGGACCATCGTGTTCACCGGCCCGCTGATCTACGACGACAACACATCAATCACGATCGTGGGCGGGACCGTCGAGTTTGCCGTGGAGCAAGGCCCCGTGAGTGTCGGCGCGAACGTGGTCCTCACCGTCATGGGCGGGGCGACGCTGGGGCTGGGCGGCAATGTCGATCCGCTGAGCGATTCAAACACCGGGCAGAGCATGGCCATGTCGTACGTGGCCGTGCCCGAGCCGGGAGCGGTGTCGTGTGTGTGCCTTTTCGGATGTGTGCTGCTGCGTCGCAGGAGATAGGAAAATGGTGTCGAATAGCGGCTCATCCTCCTTCACCTCGTGCCTTCGTGCCTCCGTGCCTCCGCGCCTTGCGCACGCCTTCACCCTGGTCGAACTGCTGGTGGTCATCGGCATCATTGCCCTGATGATTTCGATTCTTCTGCCCGCGCTGGCGGTTGCGAAACAGTCGGCGATGACAACCGTATGCGCCAGCAACATCCGGCAACTGGCGACGTGTTCCATCGCGTACGCGGCCGACAATCACGGGTACTACCCGCCGGCTCACTTTGATTTCCTGGTGCTGAATTTGCACCGCTGGCACGGCACGCGCGAGAACCCTTCCGAGCCGTTTGATGTCACCGGATCGCCGCTGCGGAAATACATGCAGGCCGGGGCCATCCGCAAATGCCCGGAGTTCGAGCCGGAGAAGCCCGGCTTTGAGGCGGCTGCAGGGGGGTATGGTTATAACAACCATTTCATGGGAAGCAGCACGGAAAATATGGACTGGGCCGAGGGTTCGGACAATATTCCCGCGCGGGATTGCATGATCCGAAACGCGGACCGGAAGATCATGTACACGGATGCGGCGATGGCGGTGAAATCAGGGAAAGGATTTGTCCTGATCGAGTACTCGTTTGTCGAGCCGCCGACAACCAGCTATGGCCCGACATCGCCATCGATTCACTTTCGGCACCGTGGCAAGGCCAACATCGCCTGGGCGGACGGCCATGTCACGTCCTGCGCCATGGATTGGACCTATCCGAAGAATGCCTACGGCGCGGACAACCAGGCGGCCCACCTTGGATTCTGCGGGCCGAAGGACAACTCGCGGTTCACGAGGGAGTGAACTATTTGTTGTCGTTGGGCGTTGGCCCTGCCGGCTTGTTCGGGTCTTTCTTCCTCATGCCGGGGATGATGTTGGTGAGTCCACTGAGATCGGGCGCCTCAATCCGTGGGCCTGCGCCCGCCGGTGCTGTCGGCGCGGTTTCGGCGGCCCCGGGCTGGGTCGTTGGGGCCGGAGTGCCGCCGCCAGGTGTCGTCGGTGTCTTGTCTGGGACGGCAGGCGCGGGAGCCTTGATCTGAGGTGTCGGGCCGGTGCGGGCGATGGTGCGGCCCTCAAGATCGGCCGGCAGCCGCGGAACGGGCAGACCCGCCTTTTCAAATTGCTTCAGTGCCACCTGGGCCGTTTGCAGGTTCGCGATGCTCTTGAAATCCTTCAGGGCATAAATCGCATACTGCGAGGTGACGCGCAGCATGCCGGCTTCTTTGGCGAGGGCCAGGATCGAGCTCTCTATCGCCTGGGCAAACACGCCATCGGCGTCATTGAAGAGCGTTTCCGCCTTGGTTGTGGCGCCGGTGATTTGCGATGTAAGGTCTGACGGAGTCAGTTCGGCCGGCGTCATCAACTTTGCTTCCACCAGCACGGGCTTGAGTTCTTTCTCGACAAGTACATTCTGCTGGCCGAGAATCTGCACAAGATTCAGGTTCAGCATGCCCTTGGCCAGCGACGCTTTGGCAACCAGCATCGTGTACCACAACGGGTCGTGCGTGTCGGCGAGGGATTTCCTGGCCGGCAAGCTTGGGCTCTGGGCGTTGCTGGGGTCGTTCTTCCAGGAGATGAAATTGCTCTGCACGGCGCCCGCATCCTTACCGGCGGCCTGATACGCGGCGATGGCTTTGTCGAATCGCTGGGCGATGTCCTGGCGGATCTTGGCAGCATTGTCCAGGGCGCTGGCGTATTTCTTCGCCTCCGGGGCGATCTGCGATTCCATGACATTCTTATTCTCGGCATTGCAGGCGGCGATGGCTTTCTGGGTGTCAGCCCAGCTCGCGGTGGCCTGCTCGGCACTCTTCTGGGTCGCCGCCGCGCTGGCGTTTGCTGTCTGTCCGGCCGCGGTTGCTTCGCCGATCGTCCGTTGCAGGCGGGAGAGCTCCAACTGCTGCTGTGCCAGTTCGTGCGACGTCGTCTGCACGGTCTGCCTGACGGCGACGGCCTTGGCGTAAAGATCGACCGACTCCTGGCCGCGCGTCAAGTCCGCCTTCTGAAAGAGCTGATTCATCTCGTCGGTCGCGGCCGCGAGTTTGCTCTGGGTCGCCTTGATCTTCGCTTCCTGGGCGGTGGCCTGTTCCTGCGTCGTCTTGAGCAGGGTCGCCGCGGCGGCCGCCTGGGCAAGCTGATCGGACTTGGCCTTCCCGGCCGCATTTACGACCTCGGCGGGGTCCGAGGCGGCGAGGATTTTGATCTGCACATTGTTTCGGGCAATGGCAGCGGCGCCGCTCTGAATCCGGCGCAGTGCCAGAGTGGCCGACGATTCAGCATCGTCGAGCTTGCCGAGCATGGAGATCGCCTGGTTGTAGTTGTCCTGACCGACGAACATCCTGGCGTCGATCGAATTCTCCAGCGAGGCGCCCTGGATCTTGGCGGCCGCTTCATTGAACGCGGCAGCCTGAGGTGTCGAGCCTTTGGCCGACACTTCCTGCTGGGCCTTCTGGAGGTTTTCCTGGACTTCCTTGTTCCGCTGTGTTTGTGGTCCGTCACATCCGACGAAAACCACGGACATTGCGGCCAGTGTGAGTACGGTGAGCCGTTGGGCGTGCTGACGCATGCGACATGTCTCCTCTAACGACGCTGCAGGTCAATGGTGCATCGCAATTTATGGATTGTGTCAACGGTTGCCTTGAATGTCAAACAACGATTTGCTCTGGTCAGGGAGGCCGGCGTCGGGTATCCTCCAATTCTGTGCCTAAGTTACGAGCGAAAGTGGTATGAGTATTCTTCCAGCCAGTCGCCATGACGATTTTGCTGTGGTAGCTCCGACGCCGCGGGACGAGGTCTCCCGGGCGCCGGTCAAGGCGGATCACGAGGAGCACCAGGGGTCCAATCCGGCCTCCGTGGGACTGCCCAGTCGTGTCCGCCAGCCCGTAAACTGGCTCGATCGCATCGAAGCGTTTATTTCGCGCCTGTCGGTCCGCGATAACTTCTGGCGCCGGATCTGCTCCTTCATCTGGCTGCCGTACGCCTATTTCAGCGGGATCCAGATGTCGCAGGTCCACGAGTTGACCTACCAGGCAATACTTCCGTTCAGCCGATTCAACCGGAACTGGTATCGCGCCATGGCCGGGGCGGCACTGCTGGGCAATTCGGAAATTGCCGGCGGAATGTACGTTTTCGGCGTGTGCGGCTCCAACTACACCGTCGTCTGCAAGAACCTCGAGTACCGCTTTCTCCGGCCGTGCCTCGGTCCGGCGATCTACAAGATGAAGCCGCGCGAGGACGTCAAGGCCCTGGTGGCGACGGGCCTTGAGTTCAATCTCACGCTCGACATGGAAATTCTCCAGCAGGTTTCCAAACCAGGGGAAAAGGATCGTCGCGTCGGCAAGTGCGTGGTCGTTTTCCATGTGACGCCCAGAGAGCAACACAACGCCAACTACAAACGCCTCGAACGGGAAACCCGCTGAGGCTTCCTTGTGACTGACACCGCCACCCGACCAACCGACCGCGTTATGCCATGGGCCGTCTTCCTCGGCGTCTCCTGGACATGGTGCATTGGCATGTTCTTGCCGGTGCTGCTCGTGCGCGATCTTGGCCTCTCCGGCTGGCTGGTCTTCGCATTCCCCAACGTCATCGGCGCGGCGGCCATGGGGTTTATCTTGCGCAGCCCTGCGCAGAGCCGTCGCATCGTCCGGGAGCATCGGCCGATGCTGCGGCTTTTCTCCTGGGTCACGATCGCCTTCCACATCTTTTTCATCAAATGGTTCGTTGACGCGCGACTGGGCATCGACGGGGCGATCGTCCTGCTGGCTGTGGCGGGCGTGGTGCTCGGTTGGGTGATGTTGCGGCCACGCGGCGGGGAACTGATCCTCGGCGCTATTGCGTTCATGGTTTCCATTGGAGTGATAGGCTTCATTCTTGTCTATGGAGCGCATCACGCCATCCCGTCGGTCGCGCCCGCCGCCGGCGGCAAGGCCATCCTCGGCAGTCTGGAACTGTTGCCCGTGTGTTTGCTCGGGTTTGGCTTGTGTCCTTATCTGGATCTCACGTTTCATCGGGCAAGGCAGCATCTCAATTACGGCGCTTCGCGGCGGGCCTTCGCGATTGGCTTCGGCGTGTTTTTCTTCGCGATGATCGTGTTTACGTTGTGGTACGCGCCCAACCTGGCGGCCGCGCTGACGGGCCGCGTCCTGATGCCGCGGCCGTGGGCTGTGGCGATTGCCGTGCACCTGCTGGTTCAGTCCGCCACGACGATCCTGTTTCATTTTCGCACACTCTGGGACACGCAGCAGCGTCGCCCGCGTGGGAACTGGCCGGTGATCGTGGCGATGCTGGTTCCGCTGATGCTCGCGGAGCTTTGTGGGACGCGGGAGTTGGCGTTTGGGCTGGATTGTGGTGAGGTTGTCTACCGGGCGTTCATGGGGTTCTACGGCCTGATCTTCCCGGCGTATGCGTGTGTTTGCATGCTGCCTTTGTCCCGTCCCGCCTGGCCCGGATGGACTCGCGTGCTGCTGTTCATTGCCGCGGTCGTTGGGGCGCTACCGTTCTACTTCAAGGGGTTCGTGGTGGGGGAGTTTTTCTGGCTGCTGCCGGGTGTGGGCGTGGTGCTGCTGGTCACGGGAATCTCGCGCCTGGGGTTCGCAGCTCGACGAGCGAGCGGGCCAGGGCATTGAATCAATCGTTGCGGGTGAGCGGGGCGGGTTTGTCGGCTGCGGTCGCACTGGATGCGAATTCGGGCTTGTTCTATACTCCGGCCTGTGGCCGGGTGTGTTGGGATATGCTTGGGCCTTCTTATGGGCCAATGGTGTCACGTCTTGCGCTCACGGAGTTTTGGGATGTGACTACGAATATTGACGGTTCTGCTCAGCGTTCTCTTGTCGCTGCAATCCGCAGGTGCGATGTGAACAGAGTGAAAGTGAATCTCGAGCACCGGCATACGGTGGTGATCGAAGAGGTGGATAACTCTGGACAAGCGTGTCACTCCGTGTCCCACGTGTCTCGGTTGAAAGGAGCTTGAACATGAAGCAGCAATCGCGCATTACAGTGTTCATTTCCTATTGCCACAAGGATGAAGCCATTGCTCATTTGCTGGCGCACATTCTGCGAGGACACAAGATCAACTGCCTGATCGACAGACAAATGCAAGCTGGTCAGAAGTTCGATTCCAGGCTGCAAGGGATGATCAAAGATGCGGGTCTAATCCTCGTCTTATTAACGAAAGCGGCGGCCGAATCCGCCTGGGTAAACCAGGAGATCGGGTTTGCCAAAGCACATGGCAAGCCGATCTGGCCCATTGGCGTCGAGTCCGGTATTGAACCCTACGGAATGCTCTTGACCACTCAAGCCTACTCGCTTTTCGATTGGTCGGATCCACACCACGCCATCAAGCGATTGGTCCGGGCGCTGCGGAACGCCGCAACCGACGAAGGAAGTCAGTACGGTAACCTCGGGCTTGACCACGTCATCGAAGGAAAGTTGGAGAGATCCCGGTTTATTGTCGCTCAATTGCTCAGGTTGGCGAAGGTCAAGACCGGAAAATTGGAAATTCTGTGCCAAGCCGCGTTCTCCATCTTTGCTGCTTCGGATGATCCGATGTATCGGGAGGCAGGCGGGCATTCGCCCGAGTACGTGGATCTCCTTCTCCAGGAGAAGCAGGCCTACGAAACGGTCCTCAAATCGCGCGAGTGCGTATTCAAGCTGATGCTCTGGCCGGTTCGCGCCTACGAAGCCAGGTATCTGGCGGTGCGATATGCCAGTCTCCTGGCCTGGCTCGAACAGCAGAAGGATAAGCCGAACATCCAGTTTGTCTGCGCGCAGTATCCGGGGCCAAACCGGCTGATCGTACCGGGCGAATGCCTGATTGAAGGCTTCAAATTGCATAGCCACCCGGGCTACGAAATGACAATTGTGAGATACCAGGACGACCAGATCAGAGCGGCTGCGGAACAATTCCGGCAGACTTTTGATCGGTCGGTAAGCAGCAAGGACGTCGTGATACAACGGATCCGTGAATTGTACGAGCAAACCTCGAAGCTCACGACCAACTCGAGTCATTGAGAATCAGCGTCTGAGTGGACCGGGTGTTGGCTGACCTGGCTCGACAAAGCCAGGCGGGCGTGAGCAGCTCTCCGAGACGGCTGCGAGTTGGTTGTATTCGTCGTGCGTCGTACGTTCGTTGCCCTTTCCATATTGAGCGGATCATCTATTTCGGTTGGGTCGCTGGTGCTGGTGTGGGTTGAAGGGGAGGATGGTAAACGCGGATGGACGCGACTGGGGTAGATTCGGGACCGGTGATTTCCAGGGTGTGCTTGCTGTTGGAAAGGCCCTGCGCCAAAGTGACAGTGGTCTCGATGGATGGGTCCTGCACGCCGGGGGAGTTGAAAGCATCGGTGAAGTGCGGGATTGTCTGCCACTTGACGGTGAAAGTCGGCGGGAGAGGTTTGACGCCGGCGAGTGTTTCCAGGGCGAACTCGACGCCCCAGCCTTCCGTGGGGATGACGATGCGGCCGGAGTTGGAGACGAAACGCGCGTCGGATCGGCCAGCTCCATCCGGGCCGGTTTTGGAGCCCGTCAACGTGAACGTGTAGGTCTTCTCCTTAGCGGGGTCGCGGGCGACCTGCATGGTCCATTCTTCGACCAGCGGCAGTTTCTCGGCCGAGATCAGCATGACCGGCGGCCACTTGCTGCCGGGCTTGGCCAGGGCGCGGGTGAAGCCGTAGAGCTCGGTGAACTCGGAGGGGCGCCTGCCATCGATGCGGATGTCGGCGGGCACGCCGGTCGGGCCGGGCTTGACCACGACATCGACGCGGTTGCCCTCGAACGGCACGGTCAAGCGGCCGTCTTTCCAGCGGATGTCCCGGCCGACGACCTGCGTCTTGACGACATCGCAGTTCATGGGGTCGATCGTGGTGTCTGTGCGACGGACCAGGTAGGGCTTGACGAGTTCGGCCATCAGGTAGTTGCCGTGGGCGTTGAGGTGGACGCCATCACGCAGCAGTTGCTTGGCGGGGAGCTTGTTCTCCTGCAGATACTGTTTCCAGAGGTTGCGCTGATCGACGACGCCGAGGTGGTATTTCTGGACCATTTCCGGCAGGAACTTGTAGTTCATGAACGAGTTCCAGATCTTGCCGTCGGGGATGGGGATCTGGGCGGCGTCGGTGAGCTCGGTGAGGTTGGCATCCTGGTTGACGTGGTCGGTCTGGATGACGATGTCGGCCGTCGTCCGTTCACGTGTGCGACGCAGAATGTTCTCGTAGTCGGCGTGCGAGCCGTAGACGTAGAAGATGAGCAGATCGGGCTGGTACGCGTAGAGATCGGTCTCGGCCGACTTGACGAGATTCTGCGAGGCGTATCCGCCCAGGGCGCGGTTTTCGATGATCAGGTTGGCATTGGGGAAGCGATGTCGCAGGTCCTCGGCGACGGACTTCCACCAATCCTGCTCCGTGATGGACTGGCCATAGAACAGCACGCGGACGGTGTTGCGATGTTCGGGGGTGCTGGTGGCGAGGAGCGTCATGGCCCGCTGGATGCCCAGGCCGAGTTTGGCCGGGTCGCCGAGGTTCCTGGGCGGCGGAAAGGCGGGTTGTGCATGGACGAACGAGGCACAGGCGAGCAGTGCCGTCAGGATGAGTCGGAACGCAATGCGCGAAGCTCGGTGGTTCATGCCATTGAGTACAGCGTGCCTGAGACAATGTGGGAGGTATCGCCCGAATTCTCGTCCCGTCTGTCGAGCGCAACGCCACCACGAAGGCCGAATTCCGTAGGCCGTATCGAGACTCCATCCCACGTGGCTTTGTAGGTCTGCTCTGCGATCTGCGATGGCCGTGACAAGAGGCTGAACGGACATGAAGGGTGGTTGTCGGAGGGCACCAGCGGCCCCGTAGTCATGCAAGCGTGTTCAAGCCGCCGATCGAGCGGGGATAGTTGGAACAGTTGGTTGTGCCTGCCTTGCGGGACGCCCGGCGCTCAGCTTGGTCCGACGTAACAGCAATTCCAGGTGATACTCCAGGTCTTCCTGGCTGGAGTTGACCAGAGAGTCGAATCTGGCGCTGCGGTCAAGCTCGCGAATATTCTGAATGATCTTGCGCTTTTCCATTGTCCACCTGCCGGCAAACGAGTTAACGAAATCAAGCCCTTCCTCGTCGTATGTATCGGCTTTCCGTGGCCGTCGGGTTTAACATCATCGTCCGAGAGACTCCATCACTTTGGCCTTGAGTTGCCGCAGTGCTTACGGAGCCCGGCAGCGGGTGTGGTCGTTGTTCCTTCCAAATGGGCGGGCCGCAGTCCTCTGCGGCGGATGTTCGTCCGTGCACGAGCACGCCCCTCCTGATTGCCAGAATCCGTGGTCACATGCCCGGCAGTTTCCCTTCCCGATCGGGCTGGCATCATCGCGTTGGACCATGTAGACTACGTCAGTGCCCAACACGCGCCGCAATTCCAGAGTTGCGAACCGGTTACGCCGACTTCTCGTGGGGCGCCGGTCGAGGGTGTTCGGCAGCAGGTCTACATAAGGGAGCGAGGTAACATGCGGGCATTTCTCTGTCATGCGTTTTCTCACTCGGACTTTGTCATGGCCGTGGCCCGGTGTCTGCGGAAGAAACTGGACGGCGGCGTGTTTACCTGTGAGGAGAAACAGGGCGCCGACCCCAGTTTTGTGACAACAATCGACATGGAATTGGGGCGGTGCAACATCATGGTGGTCTTCGCGGGGCCGGTATTGACGGGATGGCAGAAGAAGGAAATCGCCGCATTTCAAGCTCTCTCGCGCGAAATGCCCAGGAAGCGCGCCTTCGTCGTCTGCCTGCTGGGCACCCAAGCGTTACCCGAAGGCATGAATCTGCTTCGAGATGATCGACGTGTCGACGCGCCAAACCTCGTGGAGGCTCAGCCCGGCGGCGTCGCGACCGATATCGACGAAGCCATCCATAGTCTGCCCCTCTTTTCCGACGGCGACGGCCTGCCGGGAAATCCCCATCTGTTCAGCTATGAGAAGCACATCATTGACTATTTCGCCAAGTGTGTTGAGTGTGAAGGCAAGCCGTTGCCAGAGGACCTCCAAGTCAAACAGCAAGAGGGTTGCCCCCCGCAGTGGCCTCGCGTGCCGCGATGGACGAGGAAGGGGCAGGCCGACCAAGGAACCGAGAAGCTTGTCGTGGCAGCGGCCTTGAGCCAGTACCATCAGCCTCGGTGTGAGGCCAACTGCGTGCGCGGGTGCATGGTGCTTGACGGCCCGAGTTTTCCTGAAGCCGTCCGACGGGCTCCCGAGTCGCTCTATTTTCCCTTCGACTATACCCCTCTCAAGGTGGGCATCGTGGTATGCGGGGGCATTGCGCCGGGGATCAATGCGGTCATTGATGGGATTGTCCAACGTCATGAGCTGTACGCCGGCGAGGGCAAATACCGCAAGAAACTGGCCATCATGGGTCTGAAGAACGGGTTCCTGGCCTTTGACAACCTGGACGACGCCGCATGCGAACTCGATGGCGTCGAATCCGGGAAGTATGCCACCGAGGGAGGATCATTCTTGGGTACTTCGCGTGACCGAGCGCTGTCCAGTCTGGAGACACGTCAGGAGAGGTTGAAGTCGATCGTCGGGCAGTTGCGCTCCAACCACTACGATATCGTCTACGTAATCGGCGGGGATGGCAGCATGAAGGCTGCTCACGCCCTCTGGACGGTGGCGGATGAGCAGTGGAAGGAACTTGGCGGACAGCGGGTATCGGTTGTGGCAGTCCCCAAGACAATGGACAACGACATCCTGTGGGTGTGGCAGGCGTTTGGTTTCATGTCTGCCGTCGAGAAGGCCCGCGAGATCATCTCTCATATCGGCACGGAGGTGCAATCCAATCCGCGGTTGTATGTCGTCCAGTTATTTGGTTCCGACTCCGGCTTTGTCGTCAGCCATGCCGTGCTGGCCAGCAAGGGGAATCTGTGCGACGTGGCCCTGATCCCCGAGATCGAATTCAGCATGCCGAAACTGGCGGAACACATGCGGAAGAAGATCAGAAAGCGGGCGGAGAGCCGGTGGGAGCCATTGCCCGGGGGACTCGTGGTCATGGCGGAAACCGCGATTCCAACGGATGCCATGGAGTACATAGATGACAACAAGATCGGACTGAATGGGGACGAGAAGACCGCCCTTAGAAACTACTGTGCAATGCGTGACAAAAAAGGGCGAATTCAGGGTCAGACCGATGAGCATCTGCGCAGCGCGGGCCTGAAGATTGTGAGCAAGGGATTGAGCAGCTTGCTCCAGGAAACCAACCAGCACAAAGAAACGCGCGACCTCACGGACAGTGTGCTGTGGGATAAGCTGCGTGTATTCACAAACGAGCCCCGGCACTTGTTGAGGGCGATCCCCCCGAGTTGTACCGATATCATCTTCGGCAATCGCCTGGGCACCCTGGCGGTGGACAATGCCATGGCGGGATATACCGATTTCATGATCAGTCAGTGGCTGACCGAGTATGTGCTCGTGCCGCTGCAACTGGTGGTGCTGGGCCGTAAGCGGATTCCCGACGGCATGTTCTGGCGGTCGGTCATTGCCAAGACGGGCCAGGATGCGTCGCTGAAATAGAGTGTCAGGCCCTTCATATTGGCGGCCAGAACATTGTCATTCGATGGGTGAAATAGCAGGCAGGGATGTGTAACGTATGACAGGCAGGGATCAATGTCTGTCATACCGTTCGGCCCTCAAATCAACGACGCCGGTTGCTCACGCCGCCAGCGCTTCGACCCCGGGGGCGTCGATGCGAGGCATGTCCGGCTGGGAGAGGTCGACCCGGGGTCCGACGGTGGTCCAGTTATCCGGGCCGAGGCGCTGCACGATGGGTTTTGTGGGTGAATGGTGGTTGACTTCGATGACGATGGCCTTGGAGCCGTCGGTGAGCTTAACGCGCTGGCCGGGCGGGAATGCCGGAGCGAGTTGCTCGAGGACGGCGAGGACGACGGGATCGACCCAGGCGATGAACCGCGATCGGATGCTTCGAAATACTTCGAGGTTGGATCTGCGCGGGCCGCCCGACGCGGGGCGGGCCAGCCGGTCGTACAAATTGGCGACATACAGGATGCGGGCGAATATATGAATTTGTCCGCCACTCAGCCTTCCATTGCGGGCGATGGGGAATCCCGTACCGTCGAAGTGCTGGTGGTGCTGGAAGATGGCCCCGACGACTGTCGCCGGCAGATCGTTCTTGAGTAACTCGTGGGCAATCTCACAATGGGTTTCCCACTGCTTCCGAATGAGCGGATCCCGCGGCGGGTCCGCGGCGGTGTAGCGCTGGCACTCGGGGGGCAGTTCAGTCATGCCAATGTCGTGGAGCATGCCGGCGACCCCGAGGTTGACGCAGTCCTTGGCGCGATGCGACGGCAGCCGCGTGCGTTGATCCACGAGATATTGTTCGAGTTTCAGCCCCAGCAACAGCGACAGGTGGGCAACCGCTGCGGCATGTTGCACAGTGTCCTGTCCCTGACGGGACATCTGGTCCAGATAGATCGGGTTCTGTCCCTGCGTAAGCAGTGTGTCGATCAGATCCTGGGTGTTTGTGCAGTATTCCTGGTAGGAGATGGCGGGGCGGGTTGCCCGCTGCGTGGCGGTCATGGCGATACGGATGCTCTTGAGGACCTTCTGGCGGGCCGGACTGAGATAGGGGGCAAGATGTTTGTCGAGGCCGTCCAGCGACGGGTAGTCGACAACCACAACCTCGATTCCGAGTTCGCGCATCCGCCGTATTATGGGATCGTCGAGAATAAACTGGGCGCGCAGGAGCTCTTGTTCCGGGCGCTCGGGGTGATACACCGGCGCCGCCAGCTTCATCCCCGGCCTGGCTTCTTCAAGAGGAACAATCAGCACTGCAACATCTCCTACTGATGCACATCGAGATAATCAGCAGGGCGGTTGAGGTGGGAATCCACGATGCGTGGTTACCGTACTGGTTACGTCCCATAGCTGCCGGGGGACTCGTCGCGCGGGCAGATCTTGATGGCCTTGGGCCAGGTGGGGCAGGCGTGCTGGCAGACGCCGCAGCCGGTACATCCTTCGCCGTGGACGACAACGCGACGTTCGTCGAATTCAATGGCCGTCTTGCCGACGGGGCACTTCTCGACACAGAGCTGGCAGTCGTCGCCGGTGGTGCGCTTGCACAGGCTTTCGTTCCAGATGGCGGTGCCGAGCTTGACCGCGGCGGCCTCGGTGAACTGGAGCGCCCCGCTCGGGCAGTTGCGGGTGCAGAGGATGTCCTGGCACATGACGCAAGGCTGGCTATCGATGTCGATATAGGGGTTGCCGTTCATGAAGATGCCGGAGTAGTCGATTTTGATCGCCTGCACCGGACAGACATTCACGCATTGTTGCGAGCGGCAGCACTGGCCGACGAACTGGGCTTCGGGCTGTGCTCCCGGCGGGCGCACATAAACGGGCTCGGTGGAGTACGCTGACCAGGGGCCGGGCGAAACGGGCATGCTGGGGCTGGCGTAGCTGGAATTGGAGTAGCTGGACGCCGAAGCCGCGGCGGCCGCCCCGGCGCCGATGCCACGGTCCAGGGCATCGAATTGCTGGGCGACGCGCTTGACCGGTTCAATGGCCTTGTCCGCGTGCTTGAACAGTTCCAGGATACCGCGACGGAAGAAGTCGCGGCGACGGATCGATTTGTCGGGGTCTTCGTTTGCCATAACTGAGTTCCCCATTATACGGCAGGATTGGGTTTAGGTTGAGGGGCCGCAGGCGATTTGCGTTTTTCGTTGGGAGCGCGGCCGTCCTCGGCCGCATTCGGAAGCGGGCGGGGACGGCCACGCTCCCAGGCGACCTGAATGCGCTTCACAAGAACAGGAGTGACGCCTGTTTCGCGTGCGTCGGGTATGATTCCGGCATGGATCCCAAAACGCTGACCATCGCCGAGTTCCAGAAGCACATCTCCGATCGTTACGAGAAGGTGGACCGCGAACGCGGAACGCCCAAGACCTTCATGTGGTTTTGCGAGGAGTTCGGGGAACTGGCGACCGCGCTGATGAACGACGATCGGGCGAACCTGGAAGAGGAGTTTGCCGACGTTGTGGCGTGGCTCTGCACGCTGGCGAATATCAACGACGTGAACCTGGCCGAGGCGATTGCCAAGAAATATCTCGGGGAGAAGAAGCCCGAAGGGCATAAGTAGCGTGGGCGGAATGACGAATTCCGAAACCCGAAAGCCGAATGAATGACGAATGGCCAAGCCCGAAGTACTGGTCATTTGGAATTGGCTGATGGTTCATAGTTGTTAGTTGATAGAGGGGAGGCAGGGGAATTTGGGATTTGAGATTTCAGACTTGAGAGGTTGGAGATGTTGGGTTCGTTTTCTGAGTTAGTTGCCCGTTGATAGTTGTTGGTTGCCAGTGGCGGGTTGGGTTCGTTTTGCGTGGGAGCATCTGGGGACGCGTCCGCTGAAGCGGACCCTACGGGAGCGGAGTCCTCAGGCTCGGTGATGGGTTCGTTTTGGGCGGACTCGTATTTCTTGAGAAGCTTGAGGTAGGTGTTGAGGAGGGTGGTGTGGTATTGGCGGAGACGGTGGAGAGCCGCGCCGAGGGGCTCGGCGGATGTGGGGGTGCCGGGGGCTGGGGGTTTGGGGAAGAAGGAGAGGGCGAGCAGGTCGTCGGCGGTGGTGGTCGGGACTGCGGGCTTTTCGGGGAGGGGCTTGGGGTGGCGGCGGTAGGCGTTGTCGCGTTCGACGGCGGCACAGTCCTGGCGCCATTTGATGATGAGCGGGTGGCGGTTCTCGTGTTCGGCGAGAACTTTGGCTTCGATTTGAGGGATTCGATTGAGCTTCCAGGAGACCTCGATTAGTTGGCGCGCGAGGGTGAACTGGCCGACGGATTTGGGGGCGAGTTCTTCGAGGTAACCCTCGGCGAAGAGGTTGTAGTCGGCGGGGTCCTCGGATGGCAGCAGGGGGGATTGAGCGGTGAGGCCGTGTTTGAGGGCGTTGAGGGCGGATTTGGCTTTGCCGGCGGCGGTGCGCGGGCCGGTGGATTTCTGGGCGTTGAGACGGTTGGCGGCCGCTTTCGCGGAGTCAGTAGTCCGTGGTCCGTGGTCAGTAGCGGGAGAGGGTGTTTCGACGCTGGGGGTGTTTTCGGGGGATTCGATTGGGGCGGTCATGAGGGCTCCTTGGTTAAGGTTGCCGGCATGGTAACAGGATGCTAATAACAGTACAAGACAAATATTGTAAAAGTAATTGTATGTTAGGTTCTGAATGGGGTGTGGTTCACGAATTCAACGTTCAAGGGCGTCGTCCGGCGAGAACAGTGGGCGGATCGTGGCGGCAGGATGCCGGATGGATGGGTTGCGGCCGCTGGCGTGGGCGGGTGACGGTTGCGGGGCGGGCGAGGGGCGTTGTGGGGTTCGAGCGGCGGGCGTCAATGATATGGCGGCGTATGTAGAATGGTTTGTGACCCTGCCCCTGAACCCTAATGTCCGGTGTCTTTTCCGAGGCTTAGAATGGTCATGTCACCATTCTCGCTCTTCCTCAATCACGTCGATAGAGTCCAGCAAACCGAACAACGCCATCAGTTTCTCCAAGCACGCGCAAATATCCTCTCGTTCGATGGTATCGATGAACTGCTTCTTTTCATCGAGCTTGTTAAAACCCTGCACACACTTCCGGATAACCGTGATCTTGTCGTCCCGTCGCTCGTCGGACAGCGCCTGCAGCTTTGTAGCCGCATTCACCACCAATCGCCGTGATTGCGCCACGGGAGCCAAGGGCCGTGAATTCTCCCAGTCCTCGAACCAATTGGCCTGGACGAATTGGTCAATGGTCGTCACTGTGTTGGTGTCCGCTGGCTTCTTGTTCGTGCTGTTATTCGACCGTAACTCGCTCGCGTCCAACGGATCCTGGTTGTAAGTGTTTAGGTACAATTCGCATGATTCTCCAATGAAACTTTGGCTGAACCCGGTACGAAATAGTCCCAGTGATTCAGCCTCCACTTTCGTCAGATGGCGCATCACTCCCTCCGTAGTTTCGGCGCTACCGAATTCTCCCACACGTTCATTGGCTGGGTGGTCTGCTTTCGCGTGATACCGCACCAAAGACCGAGGAAAGAGACGCAGGAGCTCAGGGAGATGCGCGACGATAGGCCATCGGCCTGTCTTGACAAACTGCGGATGACAATAATAGGGAATCGGCATTGGGTCAGGTAACCAATGCGGTCCTGGTGAGCGCAGCGCGAATCTGCCCCGACAAATCCCGAAAGCTGTGCCAAAGCGATTCGACGCGATGAACACCGCTCGAAAGAATCCGCCTCGCGCCGCAGGAATCGCGACGACGTCACCGGCCTTAAGGCGAGCCTGCCCTCGTTTGCCCATTGCCTTGTACTCGACGGTGATTGTCGCCGCGCGCGGGTTTAGAGCGAACAGTTCCTTGGCTTTATGCTGGACGGCCCAATGCAATAGGTCGGCAACTTCCTGCGGAGTAGGACTGCGCCCCAACGACTGTCGAACGGCGTGTTCGAAGGTGCGAATACTGGCATCCGCGTTCTGAAAACATTCTTCGGTCAGGCGATTCAGCTTCTCATTGTTGCTTAACATCCGGTGTAGCCGCCCTTCGGATAATATTTGGTCGCATTTCGCGGTCCGATTCCATTTTGGCGATTGCCGCAATAGTTGTTGCCATCTCTGCCAATAGGAGTCTTTCCCCTAACAATCGATTCCCGCTCCCAACGCCGCGCGTCACCGTAAGTTTGGTTCTCCTTTGTCACTATAAGTCTATCATTGGGCCGGAGGCCTGTGCTACGAAGGACGGCGATGAGCATTGCCCGGGTCTTGAGCTAGCCGCTCGGGGCTTCCTGAGCGGCATGATACCCCGGAACCAGTGGAGGCGACAGCAAATGGACCGAATGATCGTCCGGTCTGGTCAGGTCCGGTCAGGGTTCAGTTCTCTGGGCGGGGGGCTGGTAGCGTTCGCGGTGGGCGAGGAAGTCGAAGACCTGTTGGTGATAGGGGCTGAACCGGGGGTCGGGGATGCCGCTGGGGGGAACGGCGGGGGAGCCCGCGCCGGTCTGGAACATGTCGTGGTGATAGGTGGGGTAGCCGCCGGCCTGCCAGACGGCCTGGATTTGCAGGATGTGATCGGTCGGCCAGGTGCGGTCCCTGGGGCCGCCGAATTTGCCGGTGCCGCAGCGGGCGGGTTCATCGTCGACCACGGGTTTGTGGAACTTGGCGATGAGGCCGGCGATTTCGCGCGGGGCGATCTCCCAGGTGCGGCCCTTGTCCTGGCGGCTGGTGTGCGGCGTGAGATAGTCGAGCAGGCGGTTCTCGTCGTCATTCCCCAACACGCCGGCATAGCCGGGAGAGTTGGTGACCAGTCGCTTGGGATCGATGTGCTTGATAATGGCGAGGGCCTCGGGCACGCGGTGGTCCATCTCGTTCCAGATCTGGAGCGTGAGGTTGCGGTGGGGGAGCAGTTCGGTGGCCAGGGCGGCGACGGCGCGATCCATGGCGGGGTCGGCCAGGCGGATATTCTCGCCCCAGCTTTCCTGGCAGAAGAGGACGAGTTCGACCACGACACCCTCGCGGTCGGCGTCGAGGAGAATCTCCTTGAGCCGGCCGAGCGGCAGGGGGCGAAGGGTGCCATCGGCGTTGTACATCGTACTGGCGGGGCCGGCGTCGACGAAGCCGCGGGCGTTGTCCCACTGGCACCAGATGCGCAGGACATTGATGCCGTGCTGCGTGAAGATGCGGAGCCAGCGGACGCGGTCCTCGGAGGATTTGTTGAAGGCGGGGTTGTAGATGGCGTTGAAGAAGGAGAGGCCGGTGTAGGGGAATGGCCGACCGTCGAGGACGAAGCGGGCGGCGGTGATGGTGATTTCGGCGGGTGGCGCGGTTGGAGGGGCGGCGGCGGAGGCGGTGGTGGTGGTCAGCAGAAACAGAATTGCCAGGAAGGTGGTGTGTATTCGCATCGCGTCTCCCGTGTATGCACGACGCTTTGGGCGGCGGTTCCTCCGCCCTTTCAGGGCGGGGCGTCATGTGTTGTCCAATACCCAGGGTATGCGAGTACGCAAACCCTGGGCTATCATCTTCGGCCCCTTCAGGGCCAATGCCATGGGCGACGGACAGACCTGCCGGTGAGGGCACCGGCAGCACTTATTGCGATTGGCCAATACCCAAGGTATGCGAGTACGCAAACCTTGGGCTATCATCTTCGGCCCCTTCAGGGCCAAGAATCGAACCTGCGGCTACTCTTTCTCTGTGAACACCGTGTTCGGTTCCTTGAGGTCGAGTTCCTTGATCCAGGCGTTGCGGTAGCGGACGTCGTGGCCTTCGCACTGGAGTTTGAGACCGCCGGGGACGTCGGTGATGCCTTTACCGCCGTCGTTGCCGCCGTCGATTCCCGAGTTGGGGCCGCCCCAGACCTGGCTGATGGACTGGTTGGTGTGGGCGCGCTTGCCGTTGAAGTACATGGTGAGCATGGCCTTCTCGGTCAGCTTGCCATCCTTGAAGCGGGCGGCGCGGAACTGGATGTCGTAGGCGTTCCACTTGCCCACGCCGTTGTAGGCGTCGTAGTTTCCGGCGGCCTCGTTGATGACGGCGGCCATGCCGTGCTTGCCCTTGTCGCCGTCGAGGACCTGGATCTCGTAGCGGTTCTGCAGGTAGACGCCGCTGTTGCCGCCGGGCTTGGTGATGAGGAATTCGATGTGCAGACGGAAATCGCGGTAGGCCTTCTTGGTGACGATGTCGGCGGAGCCGTATTTGCCGCCGGCGGCGACCGGGTCGTCGGTCACGACGACGGTTCCCTTGTCGACGGGATCGTCGGCGATCTTCCATTTAATGGGCATGGCCGACTTGAATCCGGGGCCTTCCCAATAGATCCACTTTTCGTCGAGCATCTTCCGCGAGCCGTCGAGGATGACCTCGGCCTGCGGGATGGGGGCCGCGCCAACGCCGACGTCGGCGGATGCGGATGGGGTGAAGGCGAACATCGAGGCGGCGAGGACGAGACTCATCGTCAGTGTGGAGCGCTGAATCATGGGGTTCCTTTGTTGAGGTGACCGGTACGAGTGGATGATTATGGGTGGGGAGCGTGCGGAGAGCAAGCCTCTGCTTATCGCCCTTCCGAGCGGACGCGGTGTTTGACGATGTAGAGGTCGTGGATGGTGTTCCAGAGGATGTGCATGGGCTTGAGGCGGGAGTCGGTGTCCCAGGTCCAGTCGACGGGGAATTCCCGGATGCGGTAGTTGCGGATCACGGCGCGCATGAGGATTTCCATGTCGAACATGAAGCCGTCGGTCTTGCACTGGCCGTACAGTTCGCGGGCGATATCGCCTTTGTAGAGCTTGAAGCCGCACTGGGTGTCGGTGAGGTGGCCTGGCAGGCCCATGTAGCAGAGGGTGGTCCAGCGAAACGCGCGGGAGAGCGTGCGACGATAGAAATTCTGGGGGCGCTTGATGACGCTTTGGGGAAGCCGGCGCGAGCCGTTGGCGATGTCGCATTCGCCGGCACGAAGCATGGCCAGGCCGCGGAGGGCGTCATCGTAGGGGATGCAGACGCCGGAGTCGGCGAACATGGCGTATTGGCCGCGAGTTTGCACCATGCCCTGGCGCAGGGCCGAGCCCTTGCCGCCGTGGGCCAGGGAGAGCACGACGACAGAGACGCCGGCGGCCGGGGGAGTCTGGCCGGCAACCTTGGCTGTGTCGTCGGTACTGCCGTCGCTGGCGATGATGATCTCGCCGTTGAGATTATTCCTGACCAGAAACTCGGAGGCGGCCGTTATGTCGCGAGCGACTTTGCGGGCCTCGTTGTACGCGGGAATGACGATCGATAAATCCATGCGTTCACAAGCCGCGGAAAAGCCTGGCCGCGTGTGGCAGGAGCAGGGCGACAAATGCCAGGCTGGAATAGCGGTGGGTCGTGAGGAGCACCTCCTGGCCGTGGGTGCCGAACAACGGCAGCATGGGCACGGCGGCGGAGAAGAGGACGATTGCGCCGGCGATCAGTGCCAGCCAGAAGAAGACGGCCGACAGCGGACAGCCGGGATTCGAGGGCTTGCTGCAACAGGCGTCGGCGGCGGGGGCCTGGTCGTGGCCGCATTCCTTGCCGCAACAGGTGCCGCCGAGTGTGGGGCACATGAAGCGGTCGGCGGCCGACAGGGCGAAGCCGGCTAGCCCGATGGCAAAGAGCGGGGCGACGGAACAATGGAGCATGAGCGCCCAGCCCTCAATGTGCATGCCCTTGAGGATGACCGAGCCCAGGCCGGTGATGGCCAGGCCGACGGTGCCCAGCAGGATCATGGCGTAGAGGAGCTTCTCGATCCAGCTAAGCGAGCGCGGAGGAGTCGGGCGGGATTTCTTGCCCAGCGCGGCGAAAAACAACAGTGCGGCACCGGCGAGCACGACGAGGGCCCCGACACGAAAATTGCCGGAGATGGCTGACGAGAGGATATGAATATGTGTTACGGTCATGGGAGTCTCCAGGGGTTGTGCGAGGTCAGGGTTGGCAATCGCACTTCTTGTCACTGCAGCAGGCGGTCTCATCACAGCAGGAGTCGCCATCGCAGCAACCATCGCCATCACAGCAGCCGCCGCCGTTGCAGCATCCGCCGCGCCCGCCGCGCCCGCCGCGGACGATCACGCATCGGGCGAACCAAGCGAGGATCACGAACGTCACCAGTCCGCCGCAGATGAGGATCAGCGTTTTGAACATCGTCCGGCCGAGGAACGACAGGGCGAACATCTTGTGGTAGGTCGCGTCGAGACCGGCCATGTCGGCCATGGCGACGGCGGTGGCGCTACCGGATTTGATCGGGCCGACCGGCGTGACCGAAGCGGTGAGGATGGGGCTGGCGGTGTTGTGGCAGTCGGTGCAGCCGCGGGCGCCGAGCGACAAGCCAGCGCCGCGAACGTCGTGGGCGATGGGCCAGGCATAGGGCTTGGCCGCGGCGGCGAGGGCGGGGGACTTGCTGAGTTTGCCGTCGCCGGTGAGCGTGTAGACATCGCCGCCGCTGACGTAGACGGGGTCGCCGGGATTCTTGGTGGCCTTGAGCTGCGTGAGGATCTTGATGACTTGCTCATCGGTCAGGGGTGTGCTGGCGGCCTGACTCATGTAGTCGGAGAGTTGGGCGAGGCCGGCCTTGGCGGTCTTGGCGGCGGCGAGCACTTGCTTCGGAGGAATGACCGCGACGGTTGTGCCATCGGATTGGCCGAAGTAGTTGGGCCAGACCAGCTTGTGCGGCGTGAGCTTGCCGTCCTGGCCCTTCATGAACACGGGCCAGGCAATGCGCGGCAGTGAATTCGGCAGGCGGTTGGGATTGTCCATGCCCAACTGATGCGCCATGGAGGTTTGCACGAGTTGCGGCGCGTCGCCCGGCCAGGGGCCCGAGTGACAGGTGGTGCAGGCGATCTTCTCGAGATGCACGGGGGGCATGCCGATGTGGTGGGGCACGGGGGCGGCCAGGTGGCCGCCGAGCGAGAGCTGCGGCGTGGTTGCGCCGGGGTTGCCCATGTGGCAGCCCTGGCAGGTGAGGCTGGACTTGGCCGGGTCTTCGCCGATAAAGCCGCGGGTGACATCGTGTTCGATGCCGTGGCGGTGGCAGTCGGAGCAATTGAGCCCCTTGACCATGTGGATGTCGCCATCGTGCGCCCAGCGAGGAAGCACGTTCTTCGCCTCGCCGTCGGCCTGCGAGAAACTGGTGTGGCAGAAATAGCAACGGTTGTTGGGCGGGCGGCGGACGACGTCAAAATTCACCTTGCCGGCCTCGTCGAAGACTTCATTGCTGTACGTCAGGCGCGGCGGCTTGCCCTCGTCTTCTTCATCCTCGCCGCCTTTACCGAGCGTGGCGGCGGAGTTGGTCACATGGCCGAAGCCCATGGCGACGGTGGGTGCCCAGCGGAAGTTCTGCATGCGCATGATCTCGACGCCGCGTTCGGTGGCGTCGTGATGGTTCTGTGAGGAGTGGCAGATGAGGCAGTCGACCTCGATGCGGCCGGTGTACTGCCAGCGCTCGGCCAGCGGGCCGGCGGGCTTGGTGGTTGGCGGTGCGGCGGTGCGAACTTCGGATTGCGGAGGAGCTCCGAAACTGCCGCCGGGCATGTGCCGGCCGAAGAGCTGGGCCATGTCCCAGTCGGTGAGGCCGGCCTGGGAGGGCTTGAATAGTCCGGCCCAGTCGCGATAGGAGACGGGGAGGACGGTGCGAGTCGAAGGATCGACGTAGATCCACGGCTCGCCGTTGCGGCCGGGTTTGGCGGCCTTTTCCATGGCATTGAAATGCCAGCCATGGGAAATGAAGACGGTGGGATGGCAGGCGGCGCAGGTTTGGGTCGGCGAGTAGGGGGGTGCGCCGGCGTCCTTGCCCTTGGCGTCGGGCTTCTTGGCCGCGAGCGTTTTGGGGTTGATATCCAGGCCGCCCTCGTCCTTAAGGCCGATGCGGTGGACGAACACGGCCTTGGAGTCGGCCTTGCGGTTCTTCTCGCCGCCGATGTCGGCCGCGAAGCACGATGAGGCGCCGATCAGTGCGATCAGCGATAGTTTGATGAATCTTTTCATGGCAGTTCTGCGGTTAATACCATCCATTTCCGATTCCATTGTAATGGAGATATAAAAAAAGTCGCTCCAGTCCAGAGATGGAGAGAGTCTGACAGCCCGGCCCGCCAATCTCGGGGCTCTTGCAGGTATCGACGCGTGGAAATTAGACGGAAGGGGAATGAGGCGGGGACGCAGATAGTCGTTCTCTCACGCAGTGCGTTTTAACCCGGCCACAACGAAGCTGGCGATTAGTTCAGAGCGTTTCACGCCCTTTTTCCTCGCCAGCGCGTCGGCGTCCCTCAGCACGCCACGTTCCAGAGAAATGCTGATCTTCTTCGCCCCTTGGCCGATTCTGGGCCGGCCACGGCGCAGGGTCCGTTCCTCGGCCCGCTGCGCTGGGGTCATCGGCCGGGCCTTCTCGAACGCATAGGGCGCGTCGAATTCCCTAGTTGCCGCCGCCAATTCCACGGCACTCATATCTTCCGGGTGTTTCACTGCATGCTTCATCGTATTCTCCTGCGGAATCTCCGCTTCTCATCGTCGTTTAGAGGCCGGGCGTGCATGATATACACGGCACCGGGGATCGAACGGGAAGGAACATAGATCACCTGCACATACTGGCCGTCGGCGAGCCTGCCGACAAC
>JANYKD010000170.1 GCA_025361735.1 Phycisphaerales bacterium | reverse complement strand
GTTCGGCGTCGGCCGCTTTCCAGTTGTACCGGCTGAAGTGAGGCTGGGAGAGGGAAAGCAGCATCCCCACGTCGTCGGCCGCCCTAAGAATCTCCGCGAAGCTCACGTGGGTGCCCGGTTCGCAGCCATAGTTGTGGGTGTAGACGAGATTGACGCCGGTGCTCTTGAGGCGTCGCATTGTCTCGCAGGCGCCTTCGTATGAGGCGGCCGCGGTGCTGACCTGCGCGCTGTCCAGCGGGACGGCGAAGCAGTAGATGCGTGTGCCGTTGAGATAGAAGTCGCGGCCGTCGATCCAGAGTTCGCGGAAGCCAAAGGGAATCGGCTGGAACGTATCGAGGGGCTTGCGGCCTTCGTCCAGGAGCGAGAACTGGACTTCGTACTTGTTGCTAGGCGTATTCAGGTCCCAGAGTTTGTCGGGCTTCCATTTGGTTGAGAAGGCGATGGATCCATCCTGAAGACCAATCGCCTGGAACGGTTTGCTCGTGAAGGAGGTGATATTCCGGCCTTGTTCGCTGACGTCCGCCCGCAGAGCGTATTGCGCGCTGCCCTCGATGTTCTTGACCCCGGCGGTGATGGTGATCTCCCCGTTCCGCACGGATGTGCCCACTTTGACTTCATCGGCAATGCACGCGCCGGTCGGCCTGCTGATCAGGTAGACATCGCCGCAGAGCCCTCGCCGCGCGACTGAGCCTCGGGCCTCTTTGGAGGATGCCGTGTCGCTGAAGGAAAGCATGACGGCCTTGAGGGGCATGGCGACAACATAGAGGCTGAGAATCTGCTTGGCGCCGGGTTGGCAGGCGGCGGTGATGTCCAACTCACCCGCGGGAAAACGGATCTCGCCGGACTTCTTGCCATCGACATAGACGGCGGCGTAGGAATTGATGTATTCGGCGCTGATGGCGATACGTCGGCCGGCCCACCCCGCGGGAATGGAAATCTCGCGCTGATACCACGCCGCGCTGATGCCGGATAGTTTCGTGTCCTTCCAACTCGGATGAGTGAAGATCGTCTGTGAATCCTGCTGCAGGTAATCCACAATTCCAGGCCAGCATCCCGGGACCTTGAAATAGCCCCACGCGGTGGCCGGTACCTGATCGCCTTTGGCGAGCGCCGGCTGCCAGCGCCAGAGGCCGTTGATGCAGATTCGCTCGCGTGTGGGCGTTGTCTCGTGATACGCCTTGTCGAGATCCCAGACAGCGCGGACGCCGCCCGGAAGGGCCACAGAAGCCGTTCCGCTGCTCTCCTGGCCGGTCACCGAAAAACCTGGGAACACCACGGCGACGATGAGCATCAGAGTCACACCACCCATGCGTACGATGACGTCGACGACGGCTCGTTCCCTGCTCATGGTCGCTCCTTTTGCCTATTGCGGGACGGTGCAAGATCGATCCGCAGGCTCCAAAGGCAGTTATCTTTGCGAGCTGTGGAGGCGAGGCCATGGCGAACGGATCGCCATGGGGTCTCCTTCCACCTTGTGTACTGCGTGAGTGCTGGAAACGTTTCCCGCCGGTCTGGGCGACCACAGGCAAAAAGAGGAATGCGCGCCGCGCTGTATGCTTCGCGCGTCGTGGATCAGTTAAGCCTATGTGTAGCTAACTAGCGGGTCGTCTCACGGTGCCTTGGGAGCGCCCGCGTTGCCCTCATCATAATAGCGGGCGTCGCCAACTGTCGTCACCTTCAGATACTGCCGCCACAGTTTCCCATCCACTTCGCGACGGGCCTCCAGCGTCGTGGTTTGAGGCTTGGGCGAGCTGGTTCCGCCGTCGACCATGGCTTCCTGCAAGACCCGGCCGTCCAGGGGTGCTTTGGGTTCCACGCCCAGGATCTTCAGGATCGTCGGCGTGACGTCGCAATTGCCGGACGCTACCGCATTCACGAACCCGGCTTTGAAATCCGGACCGAAGGCGATCAGCGTGTTGTGCATGTCGAACCGGCTCAGGCTCCCATGCATGCCCTGGCCTTTGACTTTGGTGGTGTCGTCGGAGACCAGTGTCCCGGTGAGCCGGTCCAGCCAGGGCTCATCCTTCCAGCGCATCGACACCATGACGTCGGGTCCGCCGGGGGAATCAATGCCCGCATCACTCATCTTGAACGTCCCCTCAAGGCCTTCCCGGCTGAATATGACTCCCGCCCAGTCGCTGCGCTGCAGGAAGTCGGTGAGTTTCTCCAGCATCTTGCGATCGTGGCCCGTCACGTAGAACGAGGTGGAGCCGCCCAGTCCCACGACAAGTATCTTGCCATTCTTGGGTTCGTCGATGAATTCCTTGTCAGCATCGAAACCGCTCTGCTTGAGTTCGTCCACGATGTCCACGGTTCGGGAGATGGTCGAGAACCCGTGGTCGGACACGACGAGTACGTCGGTTTTGTCCGCCAGATGCTTTTCCGCCAGGGCGGCTCGCACGCTCGCCAGGCAATCGTCGCTGCTTTTCCACGCTGCCTTGGATGCCGCCGATCCGGGCCCCGAGCCATGTTGGGCAAAGTCCGGCTCGCTGAGCCATAACACAGTGAGCGCCGGGACTTTATCCGACCAAACTTGTTCCAGCAGAACCCGGCTCGTCCAGCGATCCTGCGCACTATTGGCGCGGTACTTTGGGTTGGCCACTGGCGGGATGGGACCCGTTCGCGGGATGACGCTGTCCAGCACCACCGAGGGAATCGACTTGCCCTCGTAGATCAGCGGCTGCTCAACCGATCTTCCCTGGCGACTGCGATCCCAGACCATGATGACCGGCTTGGTTCCCGTGGCGATGGCCTTGAGGCCTTTGCCGCGAACCATTTCCACCAGCGTTGGCTTCTTGATCCACTGACCGTCCCTGACTTGATCCCCTTTCCAGGGTGCCCAGTCGCCCTGCGTATCCACTGGTCCCAGCAACTCCACGTCAGGCCGGTATTCGCGATTGCCGATGACTCCGCTATGAGCCGGCCACATGCCCGTCGCCAGCGCCGTCCCGTTCACTTCCGTCATGGACGGATACGCCGGGTGGTGGTTGGCGAAGAACGTGCCTTCCTTTGCCATGGCGGCCAGGGCCGGCATGGTCTGTTCGGCGACCACATCGGGCCGCAGACCATCCATTACCACGATGACCACATGTTCAGCCCTGCCTGCGGCCGGCGCCGTGAGGGGTGTCAGCAGCAAAGAGCCGACGAACAGGACAACTGCCACGAGGTCGCGCCCGTGCGGAAGGGTGTTGAGGAATCTCATGCCCCCGGTTTAATGGGCGCAGTTGTGCGTGTCAATATGAAATCAGGGGAGCTTCGCCCAAGCTTCAAATCGCTCGATTCGCTCTTGAATGGAGGATGTTGCAGAATTGTTTCTGGCATCCATGTCACTCCATCGCGGCCTTCAATCGTCGAACCCGATGTATCAGGTAAAACACTACCACAGCGTTGAGCAGAAGGATGACGACTCGCACAGTCGTGGGTCTCCTGAACAGTTCGTACAGTTCCAGCGGCAGCAGCAGACCGGTCGTGATGATGGTCATGTACTCAGCCCACCGCCTGCACATGGCCAGCCCGATCCCCTCAATAAGGAACAGGGCGGAATAGACGAACATCGCGCATCCGAGAAACTCAAGCTTGCCGTCGCTCACGGTCGACGCTCGCAGCAGGAGGATATGGGCGAATCGTCCATTGGGGTTCAGGTGCAACAGCCCAATCCAGTCGCCCACCACAGCCTGCACATCCCGATGCATCAGATCCAGGGCGCCGACGCCCACCAGGATCATCAGCACGCCCTTGAACAGTTTCATCGCGGCGATCAGCATGAGAAATGTCGAGCGCTCATCTTTCTTGCCTTTGACTTGGCTTCCCGCGGTTCGATCGGCGGTTGTTGCTGGTGGCATTGGTTGCTCCGGGCAAGATTGTAGCCGCGCTCCGTGGCCATCCTCTCGACGAAGATACCGATACTTCTGGGACACGGATTCTGGGGTTTCTCGCTCTCTAAACTCCCACGCTATGGATTCTGGAGCATGATGCACGAGGGACGCACCGACCTGTGCATGTGGCTTGGCTGCCTGTTTCTGCTCATTGTCGGCGCCGGCTCGTTCTCCGGTGACGCAGAGATCTCGCGAAAGAAGAACGCCGCGAATGTCGTATGACCCGGTGCTTGAATATCGCTCAATTCCCGGACTGGGAACTTGTGCAGAACACTGAGGCCGGCACCGGTTGCTTCTCGATCCCCGGGCCGCTCCATTGCAGACTCAGCGACGAAGTGCCACCCGCGCGGCGGACGTAATAAAGGCGGAAGGGGTGCTTGCCTGCCTTCAGCAGAATCGACTCGCTGACCTCTTTGCCCGATTGATAGCCGAAATCGGCATCGATGACCGTGGCTTCATGAATGCGCAGCAACGCGCTGGCATCGGTGGCCAGGGAAAACGTGTATCCGCCGTCGGCCGGTATCTGAAGATAGCCGGAGAAGAGCAAACCGAGATCGTTGTCACGCGTTCGAACGGCAATGTCCGGCCGACCCGCGTAGCCGCCGGCAGTTGGCGTCATGGCGTCAAACTGCGGAACCCAGGGGAACTCCCCGGCGAAGGCCTGCCAGGTTACGCCCGCTTTGACGTCCGACACGCTGACCGGTGGGACCAATTCGCCATCGTACGGTCGGATGACACCGCCGCCCGGCCGGCGCACGCGCAGCACCGTATCCTTGAACTGCTGCTGCAATGCGGCGAGTTCCGTCTGACCCGCGAGGTTGTGGATTTCCTTGGGGTCGGTCGTGGCGTTGTAGATCTCAAAGGGGTTGTCGTGGCGGGTGATGTTGTAGCGGATGCCAACGTAGTCGCCGATGCACAGCGCCTGCATCTGGCGTCGCAGGCGATCCCGGTGTGCCGGCTCGAAGGAATCGAACTTGGGCGTCTTGCCGCCTTCGAAATACTCAATGTAGACTATTGGCGCACGCTGGATGCCTGTTCCGGTCAGTGTGGGCATCAACGACACGCCGTCGCTGCGTGCGGGCGCGGCGATGCCCGCGGCCTGGGCAAACGTCGGCATCCAGTCGGGCGACGAACTGGGCAGCCCGCTGATCCGCCCGCCCGCAATGGCCGCCGGCCAATGCACGATCGTTGGCACGCGCAACCCGCCTTCCCAGCAGTCGCGTTTGATGCCGTCAAACGGGCCGTAGCTGCCGAAGAAAGTGGGGCTGTACTGTTCGGGCAGATAGCTCTCGATGCTGGGCCCGTTGTCGGAAGTGAAGACGATCAGCGTATTGGCGTCGAGATTGAGATCCTTGAGCAGTTGACGCAGATCACCCACGGCGTCGTCAATTCGCCGCACGCTGGTCGCGTACCGCTTGTACACATCCGGCCAAGCCACCTCCGCCGTGGCTGGGTTCTTGTCGTGATCCCAAGTTGCGCTGGCGTAGTCGGGGTGAATCCACGAGTCGATGTCGCCCGAGGCCGTGTTGATCATCTGCCCCGGCGTGCCCAGCCACTGCATCCCGCCCTTGAGCCCGCCGCCCGCGGGATACGCCTGGGTCGGCAGTTCACAGGTGGCATGTGGTGTGTCAAACGCAAGGTACATGAAGAACGGTTGCGCGGGCTTGGCGGTGTGCTGGTCCACGATCCACTTCTTCGCCCTCGCGGTAAACAGGTCGGTCGTATAGCACTTGTCCAGACCGGCCGATATTTCGGTGCGATTCTCCCACACCTCCTTCTTGCCGCGATGGGGGCCTTCCTTGGGGTAATGCTCATGCCCGTCGACATGGCGGATGTACCCACAATAGTAGTCAAACCCGCGGTTGAGGGGATGAGCCGGCCAGTCCGGCGGCTGTGTGGCCGGCTTGCCCGGAAGGCCCCATTTCCCCAGGGCCGCCGTGGCGTAGCCCGCACGCTTCAGCACCGTGCCGAGCGTGTGGTTGTTTTCCAGTTCCTTATCGAATTGGTTATCGCGGACGTTCGCATGTCCCTGATGCACGCCAAGCAGCAGTGACGCCCGGGATGGCGCACAGACCGGCGCGGGACAATAGTGGTGGGTGAAACGGAGACCTTCGGCCGCCAGGGTGTCGAGCTTCGGAGTCATATGAAACGGCTCATGGCGATTCTTGGCCGTCTGTCGCTGGTTCTGAAAGAACGCGCCCACGTCGCCGTAACCCAGATCATCGGTGAGTATGAAGATGATATTGGGTCGCGTGGCCGGCTCGGATGCCGGCCGCGCCTGGGGGGCGATGAAGGCGATGAACGCGAGAACGAGCGACAATTCCCATTGAGTCTTTGCCATCTTGTCCATCTCCGGCAATCAAACCACCACTGGCAACGGGCGCGATATCCGACGCCCGAGCGCGGGTTATCATACCTACCTCCACTGGGACCCGCTCGTCGAATCGATTGTGAATAATGTTGTGGGGCTGCAAGGTCAGAGTGACAGATCGGCTTGTTGCAGGTGGATGATCCAAGGCGGGGTCTTGGCAAGGTACGCTTGCAGGTGGCGTGCGCGCGAGAAGTAGAACAACGCGAGGCCCCCCTGGGCAAAGATCGCGATGACAATGATCAGCGCATAGACCGCGAGCGAAAGGGTTCGCGTCAGGCTTTCAAAGGGTTTGAGGGCACTGGCCAGTGCCGGGTCGGAAGCGGCGGCCTCCGCGTAAGCGCCCGGGCCCGTGAATTGCGTATACAGACTGAAGAGAGCGTACAGGATGAGCAGGGAGCCGAGGGCGAGTTGATTGATGGCGAGCGTACGAATGGCGGTGGGATCAAGGCAGCGAAGCCGTTTGCCAGCGCGGAGTTCAACGAACGCCGCCGCTCCCATGCCCAGCGCAAGGACGATACTGACGGGCGAGGTCAGGCCAAAGAGCAGCGTAAGGATCGCGAACGCGCCGATCGAGACGCCGTCGAACTTGGCGATTGATACGGCCCGGCGGATCTTCCCGGCCGAGCGGCGCGCGGCCGCGAGTTGCCCCAGGTGCTCCGCCGACAACGCTGGCGGCGGCGCAGCGGAGGATGGGATCGGAGGAGGGCTCGGCACATCCGTGTTATCGGGCCGCGCGGACGAGAGCTTGAGAAATGCCGTCTGGCAAGGCTCGGTCCGTCGGCCGGCGGATCAACTGGCGAACGAGAGGATCATCGCGCATACTGGTTCGCGTGACAGAACCCGCCCCGTGAATTGTCGACGTACCTACACGCCCTGAATAGCGGATCGAGCTTGAGACCCCCTTAACCTAACCAGAAGATCGGAGCATCCCATGAATCGCAGGACATTCCTCAAGACTGTGCCGGCTCTAACGGTATTGGCGGCGACTGCGCCCAGTTTCGCGCAGGATATTCCCAAAACAGCAGGCCCTGCCCTGGATCTTCAACCGATCCTTCTTGCCAAACCTGAGAAGGACGGCGGTAAATCCGTGTTGGCCTCCCTCTGGGAGCGACGGACCACGCGCACCGTGGGCGACAAGCCATTGCCGCCGCAAGTCTTGTCCAACCTTCTCTGGGCGGCCTGGGGCGTGAACAGGGAAAGTGGTCCGCGCGGGCGGATCGGGAGGACCGCCGCCTCGGCGAGTAATTCTCAAGAGATCGATCTGTATGTCGTGTTGCCCGAGGGCGTCTATCTCTACGAGGCCGCGGGTCATCGCCTGATTCCCGTGTCGGCCGGCGACCATCGCGCCAAGGGCGGCCGCGGCCAGGGCGGAGCCATGGCCAAAGCCCCGGTGAATCTTGTGTTCGTCGCGGACATCGCGCGATACAGCCAGGGCCAGCCCCAGGAGCCGGGCCTGAAAGACCCGGAGATCCAGCAGTCGTACGCGAACGTGGCCATTGGTCTGATTGCCGGGAATGTCTTCCTCTTCGCCGCGTCCCAAGGCCTGGCTGCGTGGTTTCACAACTGCAACAAGCCCGCGCTGACCGCGGAACTGAAACTGCGCCCCGACCAGCGTGTGCTGTATGCCCAGACCGTGGGCTACCCCGCGTAGCGGAATCCCAAGCTGGCACGGAAACGCTGAGCGTCGGCCAAAGTACAGCGTAATACGGATGCTTTGTGGAAACCCTTAGACGGGCCCACAGGCGAGTTTGTTGCTCGCCCGGCATCGATCGGCTGCTCAAGCAGCGGAGCACCCTGGCCGTTCGCGTGGGATTGAGGCGAACGCAGTGTGCTCTTGAACATCGAGGAGACTCGCCATGAAAGTACGGAAGAACAGTGTGAAGACGACAAATCTGACCCGGCGCGCGCTGCTGGGTGGCGCTGCGGCTGCGGCCGCGTTCATGATCGTGCCGCGGCACGTGCTGGGCGGCGAAGCCGGGCCCGCGCCCAGCGAGAAGCTCAACCTTGGCTCCATCGGCGTGGGCGGCATGCAGGGTTTCAATGACGTTCGCTCTGTTGACAGCCAGAATATCTATGCGCTTTGCGATGTCGACGAGGCCCATCTCAACAAGGCGGCCGCGAAGTATCCCAAGGCCAAACTGTACCGGGACTTCCGCGAGATGCTGGAGAAGGAGCGAAAGAACCTCAACGGCGTGACCATCACCATCCCTGACTTCATGCACGCCACGGCATCCCTGTGGGCTATGGAACGAGGCATCGGCGTGCATTGCCAGAAGCCGCTCACGCATACTGTCTGGGAGGCCCGACTGCTCGCCAAGGCCGCACAGAAGTACAAGGTGGCCACCCAGATGGGCAACCAGGGCTACTCCGCGGCGGCCACGCGCATCGCCTGCGAGTATATCTGGAACGACGAGATCGGCGATGTGACCGAGGTCCACTCGTGGAACGGCGGCGGCTTCTCCCGCGGCGTTACCACCTGGCCGGCTGCGGAGCCTGTTCCTGCCACGGTCGACTGGAACCTCTGGCAGGGACGTTCACAGGAGCATACCTACAGTTCGAAGATTCATCCGATCAACTGGCGCGGGTTCCTGGACTACGGCACCATGATGATCGGCGACTGGGGCATCCACCAGTTCGGGCCTGCCAACTGGGCGCTCGGGCTCGGCGAGACCTACCCCACCAGCGTGCAGTGCATGGCTGTCGAAGGAGCCAATCCGGTCACCTATCCCAGCTATTCCTGCAAGATCCAGTGGCCGGAACGCCCGAGCAAATTCGTCAAGTCGGGCAAGATGCCGGCGGTCGCGGTCAACTGGTATGAAGGCAGCGTGACCAAGACCTACAAACATCCCGAGTGTCTGACGCCCGAAGACATGAAGGGCATCAACGAGATCTTCGTCGGCACTAAGGGACTGCTGGGCACGAGCGGGCGGGGCGAGAGCTACACCCTGCTGCCGAAGTCCAAGCAGGTGGGTCACGCGCGGCCGCCGGAGGTGATCAAACGTTCACCCGGGCACTTCCAGGATTGGCTCCGGGCCCTCAAGGGCGGCGAAGCTGCGTGTTCCAACTTCACCGTTGCCGGTCCGTATACGGAATGGATGCTGCTGGGCGCGATTTCCTGGCGGTTCCCCAATGAGAAACTGTTGTGGGATGGCAAGAACCTGCGTTTCACCAACAACGAGAAGGCCAACGAATTTGTGAAGCCCAACTTCCGCAAAGGCTGGGAGCTTCAGGACGTCACACTTTAATCCAAGTTTCAATCAACACGACACCATCGAGGAGCAAACATGACAACGCAAAGCATTACGAACAAACTGACATCCCGTCGCGGCTTTCTGGGCGGCGCGGCAGCAATCGCGGCCTGTGCCCTTGTCCCCCAGTCACTCTGGGGCGCCGAAGCGGCCAAGCCCAACTCCGTCTTCAACGGCGTGCGCATCGGCTGCATCACCTACAGCTACCGCGGCGGCATCACTTCGGCCGAGGATACGCTCAAGGCGCTGATTCAGGATGGGCTCAGCGAGGTCGAACTGATGGGCGGACCCATACAGGCCTATGCCGGTCTGGGCGGCGCTCGCAAAGACGCCGATCGTGAAGCTCAACTGACCAAGTGCGTGGCATTGCGCAAGATGTACAACGATGCGGGCGTCAACATCCACATCCACAAGATCGGCTTTGGCGGTTCCGATGAGGAGATTGACTTCAATTTCCAGGTGGCCAAGGCGCTCGGCTGCACCGGCATCACCACCGAGCGTTCCGAGCCGCTGGCCAAGAAGCTCGCGCCATTTGCGGACAAGCACAAGATCTGGGTCGCCTTCCACAACCATACCAACAATTTCCCGGTGCTGGACAAGGCCGACCCCATCCTGGACTTCGGCAAGTACATCGGCTTCAACTTCGATGTCGGCCACTATTTTGCCGGCACCAAGGGCTTGTCGCCCATTCCGGTGATCGAGAAGTACCACGACCGCATCGTCAGCCTGCACATGAAGGACCGCACCGCCGACGGCGGGAACCTTCCCTGGGGCCAGGGAAAGACCCCGATTAAGGAAATCCTTCAGTTGATGAAGAAAGAGAAGTGGACATTCCCGGCCGACATCGAGCTTGAGTACAAGGTCCCGCAAGACTCGGACTCTGTGCGCGAAGTGGCCAAGTGTGTCCAGTACTGCAAAGAGGCGCTCGCCTGAGCGCGTTGAATGCACCCGTTTGGGTCACGGACGTGGCCGGGCAACACGTGGCGTGTTAGCCAAGGGTGATTGCGCGCAGCGAGAGAATGACGCAGATCCATGGGTTTGCCGAACCGGGAATGGCGTCATCGGCCGACAGTCCGCAATGCCTGCCACATGCTGTCGCGGGATTATCCCGGCGGGCCGGTGCGCGGCCCCTTGCGGGCCGCGCTGATACGCCAAATGCCGCCGCCATGGCACTGTATACCGCCGACGGCGGCGCTGAGACGTTGCAGATGTGGCGCAACACCCCGGAACGTGGCCAGGCTGCGGTTGCCGACCCGCTGGAATCCGTGCCGCGCAGTAGAGCGGGTCAGGTAGAACGTCTCAATCTGCGGCCGGGAATCGGGCCGTAAGCCGGCGCTCCAAATAGCGATTCCAGTTTCCCCAACCCGTTCGATGAACCTCAGGCAACGCTGCGGGTCGGATTGATCGTGGCCAGTATGCGGTCTGTCACGTTCAGAAGCAGGGGGTTCCCGGAATAGCTTTTCTGGTGTGATGTTGGCTCGGCGCGCGGCAGCATTGGCGGGGCGTTGGTTATTGGCCGTGGTGAAACAGCAATTGTGAACCGCCAGAAATTATCACAAGTCCAGCAACAATAAGTCGATATAACGCTTGCCATAAATGTGTAATATTCATTTGTGGTCGGATCGCATGAGCTGTGGTGATTGAGGTGCTTTTGCGATTTGAGAAGCGTTCGGATTCCCTGAGCGCTCGAGTTGTATCGAAACTTAGAACCATTTTCGGCTGCAGTGGCTCGCCCGTGTTGCAGGAGAGCCGCGATGCACGGGAGCACGTCCATGTTGCGCACACTGGCTGCGGTGTTGGCGTTTGACTGGTTGAAATGGTTCCGCGGCAATCGAGCGGATCAGGGCGGCGCGTCCGGCATGGTGCTGGAAGCGGTTGAGCAGCGCGTGATGCTGGCGGGGAATCCATTTGAGAACATGCCGGCGTTATTGCAGGGAAGCATGAGCGCGACGGTCATGGACTACGGACCGCGGGTCGCCGGACCGTTGGCCCAGGCCGCGACACCGTCACCGGTGACGATCGCGGGTGGTGAGTCGCTGACGGTATCGGGCGGTACGACGACCTACAGCATCGTCGGCGCTGCAACGGCGGTGGATGCCGGGCTGGTGCTGACAGCGGTGGGCGGCTCAACATACGTGTCGGCGATAGTGACAATCGCCAGCGGATACAAATCGAGCGAGGATCGACTGTCGCTGGCCGGCTTTCCTGGCGTTACGGGGAATTTCGACAGCGGGAGCGGAGTATTGACCATCACGGCGGTGGGGGCGCAGTCGGTGGCACAGATGCAGTCGATCCTCCGGGCGGTGACATATTCAAACACGCAGACGCCGACGGCGACGCTGGGCACTCGAGGTGTCATTTTCGCGGTCGGAGCCGGAACGTCCGGCAGCAAGGCCGTGCAGCCGGAATTCACCGTCGACTCGGATATGCAGACGCGGCTGAAGGACGCGTTTAACGTGGTTGATGCGATCGGGCAAAAGATCACCGCGACAGTCGCCACGCCGGGGTTGAACGACAAGACGGCGGTTCCCTACACCAACTACTCCGTTACGGATCTGCTGTATCCGAACAGTGCGGACCTCGATTCCGACGGCAATCCAGTTCCCGACCTGACCAAGTCGATTCAGCCGCCGCAGATTGGCAACTACCTGGCGTTAGGAACAGCGGTGGCGGACTATTTCACGGCCCAGGGGGCATCGGCATCGCTGGTGGGATTCCACGCCGCGATCGAAGCCAAACTAGGTGTTATCGTGCCTGGCGCGTCAGCGGTGCGGGAGTTGACGGCTTCGATCAGTGATTCGGGCAACACGCTCTCGCTGGTGCTGACGATTGCCAATTCCAAGGGATACACACAGGCGCTGGATCTCGGCTCGATCGAGCAGGATCTGGGGTTGAGCCTGCCAAATCCGCCGAGCATAGACGTTGGCGGCGGGGCGGACATCAAGATCGCCTTCACGATGGACCTGTCGGGGCACACTGCGGGGAATGCCATCGCCAAGTCGAAGGTGGATCTGGATATCCAGCGGCTGAACTCGTTGGCCGGATTCACCTACAGCGGCACGACGAACGTGGAGATCGGCGTCATCGCCGGGCAGATCGTCGATGGATCGGGCACAGTGGGCGTGACCATTCCCGTGAGCTTTGTCGGCGGCGCCCATCGCACGTTGAATTCCTGGGCCACAGATGGAACTGACGCAACGGGATGGGGCGCCACGGCCGGATCCGTGAATCTGACGCTGCCGATCCAGGCAGACATCAATGGTGTCACCGCGACAACTGCGAACACGAAGATCGTGGTCACGGATAATAACATCTTCGACACCAACCGGCCGGTCTACGCGACGACCGATTACGACGAGCTCGTTTACTTCAGCAACCTGTCGGTTGAGAACATCATCCAGGAAATCCTCCGCGCCGGGCGCACGATCGACTCGCTGGGCAGCACCGCGGACGACAATCTTCTCGGACTGCACCTGCCGTTCCTGCAAAGCACGACGCTCGGCGATTTGCTCCAGCCCGGCAGCGTATTTGACGACCTGATCGGATCGCAAGTGGACATTTACCAGCCGGTCCTCAACACGGCCGGACGGGATGAATTGACGGACTGGCGGCTGCCGCTGAGCGACGATGCAACGCCCAAGCCGTCGATGTACTCCGATTTGCTGGCGGGGTTCTCGTTTGGGGTGATTATCAACAACCAGTGGCCGGTGCATACGGTAACGGTGGCTGCGGACGCGACGCGATCGACGCTGACCGATCTGGTGGCGGACGTGAACACGGCACTGGGCGTCGCAGGATTGCAGATCGCGGCCACCAACGTCAGCAACAAGATGGTGCTGACGGCGACGAACATTGCGGTGCAGAGCTTCACGGTTGTGCCGGTAGCATCACCAGCGGGGATGATCGCGCCCGGCGCGGCGCCCGCGAACGCCACGGGATTGAACATCGGGCAGGTTTACTACTACACCGTGACCGGCTCGACGGCGGGCGTGGTGAAGGGGACCAACTATTACACGACTGACACGCCCATCGCCGCCGCGGCGGTGCATGCGGGCCTGATTGCTGATGGGGCGACGGGCGTGGTGAAGGTGACGCGGGTCGGCGCAATGGGAGCCATGTGGGCTTCCGAGCGAAACGGGATCACATCACAGCTTTCGCTCGGTGGCCAGGCCTATCTGATCGAATCGGGCGTGAGCGATCTTCGCCGTCTGGGTCTGGTGGACTATGGCAGCAGTTTGCAGATGCTGGAGCGGGTCAGCAATGGGGGGATCCGCGCGACATTGCCTTTCCAGGCGGATCTATCGGGCGCGGCCAAATTCACAATTACGAATTCGAACAATCCGGTCATGGTGAATATCGCAGATCTTGGCCGGGCCGACCGGCTGATGACGCTGGCGGACATTCAGGCGGCGATGGTGGCCGCGGGGATTCCCGTGACGACGCTGGCGGCGAAACTCGTGTTGGCCAACGGCAACGACGCACCCGCATCGCTCGACGCGGGGGCGGACTATTTCTTGCAGATCTACCTGCCCGATAACAGCCCGTGGGCCGATTTCACGGTCGGCGCGGCGAGCGAGGCTGAAGCATGCAAGGCGATTCCGCTGGGGTTCACGGTGGGTGATAACTCCGCGCAGCCGCGGCCATCGGCGTTGCGGACGTTCGAGGATTTTCAGAACGGCGCGATCTTCCCGGGGCTGTCGATCATGCCAGTGTACGACAACACAGCCAACACCGTCACGCTCAAATTCTCGGTGTCGCAGGCGTTGCCCGGTGTTTCCAGTGCCGCCGGTGTTGAATTTGGCGCATCTCCGCTGGGACAGATCACACCAACCAATCCTTCGCTGAATTTCTCGATTCCTGTCACGACGACGCTGAACTTCGGCCTGAAGTTCGACATTGCGCCGGCCAATCCTGTCCTGATCTCGTCGGGCAGTGCGTTGCCGGGCAACGGGCGGCTTGCGGCGGACGCCCACATGACGCTGGATCTGTTGATGCAGGACCGCTACGACGTGACGCTGCCGATGGTCTGGACGACCGCCAACAGCAATATCCAGGACCTCGTCGCCGATCTGAACCTGGCGCTGGCCAACGCGACCGACAGCGCATCGCACTCGGCGAATCTGACCGCGGGGCAGTTCATTGCCCGTCGTTCGTCCGACGGGAGTCAGTTCGAGTTCGCCACCGCGACGCCAGTGGGAGCGGCGACCACGGTCGTCCACAACAACGGCAAACTGACGGCCGATCTGACGATCCCATTCACGATCGACGGCATACACTACCTCGCGACGCTGCCCGAGGCGGACACGCAGACGAACACGAGCTTCGCTGATGTCGTCAGCAAACTGAACACGGCTTTGTCGACGGTGACGATCGACGCCAACAACGACGGCACAGCCGATGCGGGTGAAGCCCAGGTTTCGCTCGCCGACGTCGCCTTCTTCACGACCATCGCCAGCGCCGCGGGCGCGGCCAACAGCAAGGTGTATCTGTACACAACCGACCCGACGGGCGCGACATGGGCGAACACCGTGGTGATCACGGCCGCCCGCACAGACCCGACAGTTACGGTGCTGGGGCTCGACGACGGAGGAAGTGAGGCAGTGTCGACGGTGACCGCGAAAG
>JANYKD010000466.1 GCA_025361735.1 Phycisphaerales bacterium | reverse complement strand
CGGCCGGCTGGAAAACCTGCCCGATGCCGTGCTCGATGAAGTTGATCGGACGCTCGATCAGACCCGCAACAACACCGGGCTGAACCTGGTGTTGGCGCTAAACTACGGAAGCCGTGGCGAGATTACCGACGCCGTGCGGGCGATCGCCCACAAGGTGCAGCGCGGCGATATCGAGCCGCGCGACATTGACGAGAGTACGATCGCCTCGCACCTCTACACCGCCGGCATGCCCGACCCCGATTTGCTGATCCGCACGGCCGGGGAGATGCGCGTCAGCAACTACCTGCTCTGGCAGATCAGCTACGCGGAGTTGTACGTGAGCGATGTTCTCTGGCCCGATTTCGGCCCGGAATCGCTTCAGGCGGCGTTGCGGGCCTACGCGTCGCGGAACCGGCGCTTTGGGGCGCTGGACAAAACGAATACGCTCGCCACCTGACAATCTGCTCACTCCCCTTTGGCCGAAATGGTCAGCGTCTCATTCTCGTCGACTGTCTTTGACTTTTCCTTGCCGTCGAAGGTGTAATCGACCTTTAGCTTCTTCTGGATCCCCTCGGCCGGGTCGCCGAAATTCTCATTCGTCGCTGCCACGGATAGCGCGCCGTCCTTCACCATGGCCGCCACTTTTGCGGTAACATCCGTCTTCCCGCCCTCGGGCAGGTCGCCGTAGACGGCCTTCTTGATCACCAGGTTCGACACCACGGGCTTATCCCCGGCGGCAATGGTCAGGGTCTCGCCCTCATTGACCGTCTTGCTCGCGGCCACGCCACCAATGGTGTAGTCCACCTTCAACTTCTTGACGATGCCATCGGCCGGATCGCCGAAGTTATCGTTGGTCGCCTCAACCGACAGCGCGTTGTCTTTGACCATCTCCTTGACCTTGTCGGTCACGTCGGTCTTTCCGCCGTCTGGCAGGTCACCATACACGGCCTTCACGATCACGAGTTTCGCGGCCGGGGCATCCGCAGCACGGCTCGACGCGCCCGTCGCCACCCAAACCAGACCCGCCAGCACCAGGAACATCGACACTCGGTTGAACATCGTCATGGCTCATTCCTTCCCGTTATCGCGACTTCCCACTGAATCCAGACCCCACGACCACCGTGCGGCCGGCATTCACATCATACCCGTTGCGGAAGGCCGGAAGAATGCAAAATGCAAAATGAAAAGTGCAAAATAAAGCGAAGCAGTCGGAGTCAATTGTGCATTCTTCATTTTGCATTTTTCACTGTACCTATTGCATTGCACGCCCCCCTACTTCCGCCGCCACACCATGTCCTGATCCTCAACCTCGACTTGCTCCTTACCGGCGACGGCGGCGACCTGGCCGGGGGTGTTGACCTTGAAGCCGAGTTTGTCGCCCTTGTTGAGCTTGAAACTGGCCCGGGGTTTCTCGTCGCGCTTGCCGTACAGCCAGTACTCGCCGTCGTACGGGGCGAGCATCACGAACGGTGTCTTCCCGCTTTCATAGCGCAGGACAGCCTCGCCCTTGGGCTGCGGGGCACAGCCGGACAGCAGAGCCAGACAAGCAATGGCACCGAAGATGCATCGTTTGATCATGGCGGCAATCTACCCGAAGGCCGGCGGATTTGTCGAATCAGCCGGGTTGTTGTACAAAGCCCCCGTGCCAGAAACGCTGCCGGACTAATTTCCCGATTTCGGGCAGCGCGAGTTGGGTGAGGCATTGGCAAGCAGTCGCGCCCATGCCACCCGAATCAGTGAACCCGGGAAGTTATTTCGATCCCGTTGCCAACGCCATGGAATCCGCCCTTCGCAATCGTCTGACCTTCGGCCCGCTCATGCTCGCCTCGCTGCTTGGGCTTCTCTGGCTCGACCACGCGGCGGAAATATGGACCATCGGCCACGGCTTCAACCACCAGCACGGCCATGGCGTGGGTGGAATCGGCTTGCTCGTGCTGCTGCTGATCATTCTCCCCCCTGCCGTGATGGAAACGGCGCATCTGCTGGCCGCCGAACGGGTCAAGCCGTACCGATTCATCGCGGCCGTCGGATCGGGCGCCATGGTGTTGCACGCGTTTCTTACCCAGTTTGATTTCTTCGAGCCCATCGCGGCGTCGTCACTGGCGTTTATCGTGGTGGCGGTCATGCTCTTTGCAGCCCTGCGGCGGGCGTGGATCCGCGAGACCCAAGGGGCCATTCTCCACATGGCCGGCACTGTCCTGGCCACGCTCTATCTGGGCGGACTGGCCTGGTTTCTCGTGGCGCTGCGCGTGAAGCACGCGACCAACAACCATCAGTTCGAGGGCACCACGGTCATCGTGGTATTCATCCTGTTGACAGTGAAGTTCACGGATATCGGGGCCTACTTCGGCGGCATGGCCCTGGGCAAACACAAGATGATCCCATGGCTCAGCCCCAAGAAGACCTGGGAGGGGCTGGCCTGTGGGATGTTCACCGCGGGGCTGGTGGGAATGGCAATGGCCCCGCTGATCGGCCGGCCGATGTACTGGCTGCCCTGGTGGAAGGGATTTGTGTTTGGAGCGATGCTCGGCGGAGTCGGACAGGTCGGAGACCTGCTGGAAAGCCTCATGAAACGCGATGCCGAGGTCAAAGACTCCGGCTCGCTCATCCCAGGATTCGGCGGCATCCTCGATGTGATCGACAGTCCCTTGCTGGCGGCGCCGTTTGCCTATCTGGCGTTCAGTCTGCTGTAGATGAGCCAAAGAAAAAGGCGTCCCCTGTGGGGACGCCCTTGGTGCGTTGTACCTGAGAACCGGCAATTACCGGTGACCGCCACCACCGTGACCGCCGTAGCCGCCACCACCATGACCGCCGTAGCCACCGCCATGGCCATAGCCGCCGTGGCCGTAGCCGTAGTAGCCGCCGAAACCGATGCCGACACCGATCGTCGGACCGTAGCCGTAGCCATAATAGTAGCTGGGAGCCACATAGACTGGGGCCGGAGCGACATAAACGGGTGCCGGAGCATAGTACGTCGGGGTCGGAGCATAGTAGCTCGCGGCGGGAGCGTAGTAGGCCGGGGCCGGAGCGACATACACCGGAGCCGGGGCCGCGTAGGCGTAGCTCGGGTAGTACGCGTAGCCTGCACCAACGTAGCGAGCAACATGGCGGCCGCCGTAATAGGAACCGGCGAAACCGATGCCGCCCCCACTATTGTAGCTGAAGCCAACGCCCCAACTGCCATGGTCTGCATAAGCCGCAATGGGCATGATCGCGAACGCCAGCAACGCAGTGAGAATTGTCCGTTTCATAAAGGTACTCCTTTTGCTTTGATTGTATTCTACTTAGTCTTGTACTTCTCTTAAAGACTGTGTGTTCGATCTGTAAGAATAGACAGTACCCATCGGCGAAAGGTTAGCATTCGCCGCACACGCATATGCAACATCAGTACCATCAAGTAGTTACAGTAGACCAGGCGTCGATAAACACCCCTGCGAAGGCCACGAATGGGAATGCCCTGAACCGGGCAGTCACGTCCGATTTCCGTTTGCAGCGGGTGGCTTGCGGGCATACCATGCAGCAAATGCCGGGCATGGACGCCACGGCTGGGAATGGTTATAAATTCCCTCTGGTCCAAGGATTGTAACGAATGAGCCTGATCGAGCGCATCCAGACGCCGGCCGACGTAAAGAAGCTCTCTGTCGACGAACTGGTCGCCCTGGCGGCCGAGTGCCGCCAGAAGATATTCGATTCCGTCTCCCGCAACGGCGGGCATCTCGCTTCCAACCTCGGCGTTGCCGAACTGACCCTCGCCCTGCACTATGTCTATGACTTCGGTCCATTTCCGCAGGGACCCGACCGCCTCGTGTTCGACGTCGGGCACCAGTGCTACGTTCACAAAATGCTGACGGGGCGAACCGGCCTGTTTGAGAACCTTCGCAAGAAAGGCTCGGTCAGCGGGTTCCCATTGCCAGAAGAGTCACCCTACGACCTCTTTGCCGTCGGCCACGCCGGCACCGCCATCAGCACCGCCGTGGGGTTGGCCCGGGGGGATGCCATGCTTGGCCGGAAGAACCACGTCGTGGCGGTGGTGGGCGATGCCTCCATCGTCAACGGTATGGCGTTCGAAGGTCTCAACGCGGCGGGAACGCTCCGCCGCCAGATGATCATTGTCCTGAACGACAACGGCATGAGCATCAGCCGGCCGCAGGGTGCAATGGCGGCTTATCTGGAGCGGGTGCGTATCAGCACGACGTACCAGGAAGCCAAGAGCTTTGCGCACAAGTTACTGGACAACCTGCCGCACACGGTCGGTAGCACGATCGAGAACATGCTGTACCATCTCAAAGAAGGTGTTAAGACCGGACTCTGGCCGGGGCAGGTGTTCGAGTCGATGAATCTCAAATACATGGGTCCGATCGATGGCCACGACCTGCCGGGGTTGATTCAGACCCTGGGGGAGATCAAGGAGTTTGATCATCCGATCCTCCTGCATGTAAAGACCGTCAAGGGCAAGGGCTACGAGGCCGCCAGCGACGAGCCGACCAAGTTCCACAGTCCGGCCGGATTCCATATGAACGGCGGCCAGTTGGAGTTGAAGAAATCCGGCGGGAAGAGCTGGACCACGGCCTTCGCCGATGCCTGCATCAAACTCGCCGAGACCGACAAACGCGTCGTCACACTCACAGCCGCCATGCCGGACGGCACCGGGTTGTCCAAGTTCGAAAACACGTTCCCCAATCGTTTCTACGACACCGGGATCTGTGAGAGCCACCTTGCGGGAATGGCCGCCGGAATGTGCAAGGCCGGCCTGCGACCGATCGCCGCCATTTACTCGACGTTCATCCAGCGAGCCTTCGACCAGATCTGGCAGGAAGTCGCGCTGAACGGACTGCCCGTGATTTTCGCGATGGATCGCGCCGGCTATGTCGGCGACGACGGCCCGGTCCACCATGGCTTCATGGACCAGGCATTCCTTCGGCCGCTTCCGGGAATGGTGCTGATGGCTCCGAGCGACGAGTGCGAACTGAATCGGGCTCTGCGTTTGGCGCTGACACTCGACACACCGAGCGCCGTTCGCTATCCGCGCGATGCCGTTCCGCCAGCGAACTTCCACGAAATCATTGACGAACCGCTTCGCCAGCAGGCCTCCGGCGAATGGGAGCTTGCCCGCAGCCGGGTGCTGCTCGAAGGGCGTGATGCGGTGATCCTCTGCTACGGTGCCCTGGCGGCAAACGCTCTGGCTGCCGCCGACGAACTGGCCGGCGAAGGCCTGTCGATTGGCGTCGTCGACGCCCGCTTCTGCAAGCCCGTCGATGGCAAGATGATCGAACGCGCCATCGCCGGCGGCTCGGCCATTCTCACGCTCGAGGATCACTCCTTGCAGAATGGTTTCGGATCAGCCGTTCTGGAGTACGCGGTGAGCAAGAGCCTGCCGACCGGCCGCATCACGCGCCTGGGCATGCCCGACCGCCTGATCGCCCATGCCACGCGACAGCAGCAACTGACCGAAGTCGGCCTGGACGCGGCCGGGATTGCGCGAAGTGTGCGGGACGCGGTGAGAAAAATCCCCGTCGCGGCCCAGCGCAGCGCGGTGTAGCAAAGTGGGGCCAGCTTCCCCACTGGCCGGCAATAACAGCCGAGCCGCGATTCAAGTACGCCCGTGAGCACGCTCGCGCTACGTCTTTGTTCCGCCAATCGTCTGAGCGACCAGTTTGGTCAATTCCGCAAGCCGGAACGGCTTGGATAGAACCCCCACACCGCCGGCCTCGGTGAACTGGCGTGCGGCGTCGGTGTCGTCCAAACCCGTACACAACACAACTTTCGCGGCCGGGTTGATCGCCTTGATCTTCTGGAACGCATTGGGGCCGGATAGCCGCGGCATGTTCTGGTCCAGAATGACCAGATCGACGGAATCCGCGTGCCGGGCGTAATACTCGACGGCCGACGCGCCATCGGCACGGGTCGTAACCTCATAGCCCAAGCCCGTCAGAGACTGCTCGACGAAGGTGCGGATCATGTCCTCGTCATCGGCAAGAAGGATGCGGCCGCTGGCACGCGGAGGTTCGGATACGGCGGTGGCACCCTCCGCCGATCGTTGCTCGGCCGCGACAGGCAGCCGGAGGACAATAGCGCGATGCTCTCCCGGACGAGAGTGGAAAGACAACTGGCCGTTGTGCTCTCGTACGCAGTTCTGCACACCGGACAGCCCGAGTTCCGCCGCGTAGCCGGGAGATTTGCCGCCACACAGGGGATCGATGGCCTTGTGGGCGGCACCTTCATCCATGGTTCCGCCTGTGTCGCGGATGGCGACCTCAATATAGTCTCCGAAGGGCAAGCCCCGGGTGTCTGCAGTGGGAGAGGCTGGATCGACGTGGAGGTTGCGGGTTTCGTAGGTGAGGTCGCCACCTCCAGGCATGGCATTGCCGGCGCTGGCACCGAGATTGAGCAGAGCCAGTTGCAGCCTGGTGGAATCGGCGAGCACCCAGGGTCTGCCGGCGCCGGGTGCCGTGTGGACGGTGATATGGTTGTCGATCGTGCGTGAAAGAAGCCGGGCGACGTCACTGACAATCCGGTTCAGGTCCGTCGAGATGTGAACCGACATCTTGCCGCGACCGAATTCCGCAAGCTGCGCCGACATGTCGTTTGCCCGGCTGGCGGCATTCTCGATGCGATCAGCGTAGTCGCGAGCGATCGTATCGGGGGACACTGCCGCCTTCAGACACTGGGCAAATCCGCTCATAACCGTCAGGATATTGTTCAAATCGTGAGCGATGCTCGACGCGAGCCGGCCAATGGCTGTCGCCTTCTCGGCCTGAAACAGCCTGGCCTGAAGTTTCAGGTATTCGGTGTGCGACTGCTCGCCGGCAGTGAGACGGGCACGGAGCTGATCGTTGTCGTCGAGAAGGCGAGACTGCAAGAGCGCGCTGCGGACACTGTGCAGCAGCACGGCCGTGTCGGCGGTGGACCTGGGAACGATGCCTGCGGCCCCCGCTTCCAGAACCGCAGCGATATCGGGAGCGTCGTCGGACGTCGCCAGAAACAGCACCGGAATCCGCTGGGATGTGCGGCGGACGGCGGAAAGAAGGTCGAGACCGGGGATATCAGGCAGGTGGATGCCCGCCAGTACAAGTGCCGGCGCCTGCCGTTGTAGAATTCTGATGCCTTCCGTCGCGTCAGATGCACCCACCGCGGCAAACCCCTCGGAATTGAGGTCCGAAACGAGCTTCCTTTGGAGCGCACGGTCTGCTTCGATCACAAGCACCGCTTGTCCAGCCATGACAAGCCTCCGTTGATCCCGACCTGCAACCCGCACTTAAGAAGTGCTGCATTCGTACCAACGGATTAGGCTATCTAGCTGACGCCTCCATAGCAAAGAAATAATAAGTTTTTTTCGCCCGCAAGAGACCGTACTACCGCGAATACCGCAGATCCAACCGCCAGTCGGCCGCTTCGGATGTCGTGCTGTTGAAACGCACTTCTGACGGCACGTTGTGGATGAGCGTCGGCAGCGCCTCCCACGAACCCTGGTAGAGGATACTGCCATTGGTGTTGAAGAAAGTCACGCGATAGTCAATGTGCAGATCGAGGTTCGAAGCCGACCGGATCGGCACCGTCACAAAGAGAATGCCGTTGCGGCGGTCGACGATGGGCGGAGAAATGGCGGTCTTGTCGCGGAGATCCTGGCTGGCGAGATTGATCTGGTTCGCGGGATACGGATCGGCGCGGCCCTCAATCGGAGGTGTGACCTGATTGCAGCCGGCGAGCATCAAAACAAACAATCCAAAGCAGGCGTATCGCATGGTGAACTCCTTGACTCTAAGCGTAGTGCATTCAATGAACCGGACAAGCCGAAAACTCAACGTGTCGGGGGCTGGATGTCTTGTCCCGGAGGCACTGGCTGGGGCTGGGGCCGCGGTTGGGGCTGAGGCTGGTAGCTGGGCAGCACCTCATTCGGCAGCAGTTTGGGCGGTTCCTGTTGTGGCCGGGGCGTATCCTGCCCGATCGGCGGGGATTGCACGCGCGGCGGCGGGGGACTGGTGTGATCCTGGCAGCCGACGACCAGGAGACCAAGACCCAGGCACGTTGCTAAGACGTTAAACTGCATGGACTTCATTGCGGACCTCCGTAGTTTCACGGCGGCTGCTGGTACAACGTGCCGGCCGCTCTCATGGTCCTAAAGACACGCCACAGCGTGGAAGGATTGTGGCTTGATCCCCACCTTTGGGCAAGTGCGGTGTCTGATATTCCGAACCCGACGGATTGCCCGCCGGGCGTCGGTGTATTATCGTGATTATGGTGCCCGGTTATTTTTCAGGAGGAAATACATGCAACTCGCATTGAAACTCGCCTTGTCGATGGGTTTGGCGCTCGGCGCTGTCGGCTGCAATCAGGATCGTCCGCACGACATCGGGGAAGCACGCCCCGACGTGGACTCGCTGCATCCCGAGGATCGCGGCCTGCAGAGCAAGGACATCGTCGCCGCCAGCGAACAAATGGCCCGTGATATCCTGGCCGCTCCCGAGGTGCGCCAGAACCCGACTCAGCTCACGATCGTGGCCGATCGGTTTGAGGATCTGACCCGCGACCGCAACTGGAGCATCAACTACGACATCTTCCTTGCCCGGCTGAAGAGCAACATGGGCATCTACGGCAAGGGCCAGGTGACGCTCATTGAGAACAAGGCGAAACTGAATTCGCTCCGATCCAAGGAACGCGACGATGTCCCGGGCACGATGACCCGCATGCAGCCTGACTATGCCCTGCACGGCAAGGCCTACGACCTGCCCAACCGTGGGACCAACTACTACCTGCTGGAATTCGACCTCACCGATCTGCGCACCGGCCAGATCACCTGGATCAACAAGTATGAAGTGAAGGCCACACGATGAGATTTCAGATTTCAGATTTCAGATTTCAGATCCAATGGCTGCTCGTGATCGGATTTCTGACCATGGCGGGTTGCGCTGAGAACACGGCCATTTCGCACGGGCGGAACACAGCCCTGGACAGCGTGGATCTGACCACCATGACCGACCAGATGGCTCGGTCCATGGCCGGCGATGAGCGCGTGCGGCAGTCCATTGCCCGCAAGGGCAAACTCGTGATCGTCGTGCAGCCGGTCGAGAACCAACTCACCGGTGAGATCCTGCCGGTCGGGCAGGCAGAGCTGTTCACGGCGCGCGTGCGGATACTGCTGTCAAAGCACGCCCCCGAGAGCTTCACCTGGGTGATGAACCGCGATGCGTTCTACCGCCTGCAGGCCAAAGAACGCGATCTGGATCTGGGTCCGGCACCTGAACGAACCCAACCGGAGTTCGCGCTGACGGCCACGTTCCGCTCGCTCACCGACGAGACAACCAAGCGTCGAACGGCGGCCTACCTGTGCGTGTACGAGCTGACCAACCTCGGCGACCGCACGCTCATCTGGACCGATCGCTACGAAGTGAAGAAGACGGCCGCAAAGGGATTCCTGGATTGAAGGTGGAGACGCGGTCAGGGATTGAGGCACGAAGGCACGCAGGCACGAAGTGGAAGAAACGGCCGACGTAGACAATGGTGGACATAAAATATCGCGTCCGGCGAAAGAATTGATAGGTGGTGGCGCAGATGAACAAGGCTAATCGCAGATTCGATTGGGGTTCGGGGTTCGCAGTTCGGGGCTTGGAAGATCTCGCGACATTGGGTATCCCTATGCCCATTTCACTTCGTGCCTTCGTGCCTCCGTGCCTTCGTGCCTTTGGCGCCATTCCCATTATCTGCATCCTCGCCTTCGTCTGCCTGCTCCAAACCGGCTGCGAAAGCACCGGCCGCACGCCCGAGACGGACCGGGCGGTCTTGGATTTCTACGCCGGCAATTACGCGGGGGCGCAGAAGCTGCTGGCCCCGCTCTCCGAAAAGACCGACGAAAATTACGTCCTGAACAACCTCCGGCTGGGCTCGGTTGCCCTGGCGGACTACGACTATGACCTGGCCGAGAAGGCTTTCCTGCGGGCCTACGAGGTGATGAACAGCACCGGCGTCAACGACGGCGGCCGGGGCGCGGCGGCCGCGCTGGTCCACGAGAAATTCAAGATCTGGAAAGGCGAGCCCTACGAGCGGGCCATGTGCAATTTCTATCTCGGTTCGCTGTACTACATCAAGGCGGACTACAACAACGCCCGCGCCGCCTTCGAGAACGCCCTGTTCAAGCTGCGCGAATACAGCGACAGCGACAAGGACGACGCCTACAAGGATCTCGAAAGCGACTTCGTCGTCGGCCTGGTCATGCTCGGCAAGTGCTGGCAGAAACTCGGCAATGATGACAAGGCCCGCGATGTCTTCGCGCGAGCCGCGCAGCTCAACCCGCAGGCCAAAGCCCTGGCCACGCCCGGCCTCGAGGCCCAAGCCAACGTCCTGCTGATTGTCGACTTCGGCGATGGACCGCACAAGGTCACCGAATACGACAGTTCGATCGTCACTTTCGTCCCCAAACCCGACCAGGCCGGACCGTTGCCCCACGCCCAGCTTATGGTCGACGGCCGGGGTTTTGACATCCGCGGCACCAGCCTGGCTCCGACGGACCTGATCGTCACCGCCCACGATCGCAAATGGCAGGACATCGACACGATCCGGTTGACCAAGTCGGCCGTCGGCACCGGCCTGATGACGGCGGGCGCGATTCGCGGCGCCACCGCCAGGAAAGAGGGTCAGGCATGGACGGGTGTCGGCCTGATGGCGGCCGGGGCGCTGCTCAAAGCCAGCGGCGGCGCGGATCTTCGCCACTGGGAACTGTTGCCGCGCGCGACCTACATCATCCCCGTGCGCCTGCCGCCGGGGAAACATAACGTAGCGGTTAATGTGGCCGGATATGCGCAATCGCTCAACGGTCTGGTCGCGCCGGACACGGGCGAGGCGACGTACTACATCCGCGTCTTCAGGAATCAGCGCCCGCCCGTCGTATTTCAGTAAATATCGCAGTCGATGCCTATGGGAAAAACAGGCAGAATAATCCGCTGAAGCCCTTGATATCTCTTTTTGCCCAAGTTATATTTCCTCCAACATTTCTTGTTCGACGAAGACGTCGGGCAGATCAAATACGAGCTGATGAAGGCTCTGAGGCTGTTAAGGCTTCGGAGTTTTTTTGTCGGGTTTTCCCGACAGTGATACCCTGATCCGACCGGATCCCCCCTATCCGGTCGATTCCCCATCACGGGGAACCTCGAGCTGCGGACCGCCCCCCCGTCCGCAGCTCATTTTTTTTGCGATTCGCGAGGGCCTGCGTCAATCGCGGCATACGACGGTATCCAACTGGGTCTCCATGGCATCGGCCTCGGGCTCGGAATTCTTGCGTACCCATCACCAACAGTTAAGAAATCGCTGGGGTACAAGCGCCGCTGCGTATACTATTCCGCAATAATCCCGGTGGACGCCCTGATGGTGACGGCCACCAACATCCGGAGGCAACCATGACATTCGTAGAGTCTCTCGAAGCGCGATCCCTTCTCACCGCGGTAGCTCCAACGGCGTTGGAGGTCTACTTTGTCGAACTCGTCAACCGCGCCCGGGCCAACCCCGCCGCCGAGGCCAAGCGCTATGGCCTGTCCTCCGTGAATGAAGGGCCGCCGTCCACGCCGCTCACCAAGGCGCCCAAGCAGCCACTGGCCATCAACCCCCTGCTTGTGTCGGCCGCCCGCAAGCAGGCGACGTGGCAGCTCGCGCCGCCAAAGGGCCACAACACCTCAGGCAATCTCGACCACTTTGACGGCGGAGCCTCATCGCCAGCTTCCCGCGCCCAGGCCGAAGGCTACACAGGAGTGGCTGGTTGGGAGAATCTCGCCTGGAACAGCATGTCCGGCTCGACTCCCACGCAGGCCGCCGTCGATATGGCGCATCAGCTTCTGTTCAAGGATTTCACGGCCACCATCTCCGTCGCCGGCCGCGGACATCGCGTCAACATCCTTAACGACGCGGTAAAAGAGATCGGCATCGGCATCGCCGCCGGTCCGTTCAAGAGCGCCTCGGGAAATCTGAATGGACAGACGGCGGCTGAGGATTTCGCCTCTCCGACGACGGGCTCCTTCATCTGCGGCGTGGTCTACACCGATACGGTCAAGGACGACGACTTCTACACGCCGGGCGAAGGCCTCGGCACCATCACGGTCACCGCCACGCGCTTGTCCGACAACGCCAAATTCACGACCAAGTCGGGAGCCGCTGGTGCCTATGCACTGCCGCTCGCGGATGGTGTCTACAACATCACCGCGTCGGGCAAGGCACTCGGAGCGAATCAGACGTACTACAACATCGCTGTCAGCGGCCGCAATGTGAAGCGAGATTTCGTCAAGCCCAGCGGGACCGACAAGACACTGCCGTTCGCATCCGCCCAGGTAAGCCCCATCACCGCCGGTGGCGGCACCACCGCCACTTTTACGGTCACGTACAACGACACTGCCATGGTCAAGGCCGCCAGCATCGGCACCGGCGACATCCAGGTCGTCGGGCCAAACGGCTTTGCCCAGACAGCAACGTTTGTATCAAAGAACATCTCAGGTGATGCCGTGTCGATCGTCGCCACCTATCGCCTCAATGCCCCCGGCGGCACCTGGGACCCGGCCGACAACGGCACCTATTCCATCAAGCTGCCGGCCAAGCAGATCACCGACAAATCCGCCAACGCCGCCGCGGCCGCCACCCTGGGCACGTTCAGCGTGAACATCACGTAAGTGGCGGAAGCACTGGCAACTGGCAACTGACAACTGGCATCTCCGCCGTGTGCGGATGCCGATGCTGAAGAATGTGCGGCCGCTCCAGGTCGTGCTTGAGCATCAACGCCTCGTCCGACAGCAACTGGACTGTCGGGCCATGGGCGACGACCTCGCCGTGGCTCATCACGATCGTGCGCGAACAAAGTTCGACGACCATCTCCAGGTCGTGTGTCGCAATGATCTTGGTGATGGGAATCTGCCGCAAGAGCTGCTTGAGGTCGCGCCGACCGCGCGGGTCGAGTTCGCTGGTCGGCTCATCAAGCACAAGGATGCCCGGCTCGCAGGCCAATACGCCGGCCAGGCAGACGCGACGTTTCTCGCCGCCGGAGAGATGGTGCGGGGCGCGTTTCTCGAATCCCGTCAGTCCCACCTTGGCGAGTCCCTGCGCGACCCGCTCGCGCACAGCCGCGTCGGTCAGGCCCAGTTGCTGAGGGCCGAAGGCAACGTCCTCGAATACCGTCGGACAGAAGAGTTGGTCATTGGGATCCTGAAACAGCAGCCCGACACGCCGGCGAATCACTGGGAGACGCGATTCGGTGACGGCCTCTCCTTCCACGAACACACCCCCGGGACCGTCCCACCGCTCGGGCAACAGGCCGTTGAGATGCAGCAACAGCGTGCTCTTGCCGGCGCCGTTGGGACCGATCAGCCCCACGCATTCGCCCGGGTTGACGGAGAAACTCACGCCGCGCAGCGCTTCGGTGCCATCGGCGTAGCGGAAGCGCAGATTGCGAAGTTCCAGGGCCGGGGTCACTGCCACCCCCTGGCGCACATGGCGGCATAGACACGCTCTGCTCGTTCGCTGGCCCGGATGAAGAGCTGGCTGATGACCGTCGCCAGCGTGCGCCAGCGTCGGGCGGGCTTCTGCACGAACGTGCGGCACATGCGCGCGCGTTTCATGCGATGGGCCTCGTCACCCAGCACGAAGATGTAACGGTGCATCAGGGCCAGCGTGGTCACCATCAGGCTCGGCACATGCATCTTCCGCAGCACGCGTAGCATCTCGGAGAACGGCGTGGTGCCCGAGAGCAGGATCATCGTCAGCAGGCATAGCGTGCATTTGGCAGCCAGCACCAGCATGATCCGCCAGCCGCCCGGCTGGAAAACGGCCAACACGGCGACGCCCAAAACAAATGGCTCCAGCAGGAGCAGCCGCCTGAAGAGGAACCGCCACGGAATCCGGCTGAGCAACGCCACTGAGGCCAGTATCGTCGCCGGCCAGATGAGATACGGCGCATGTTGCACCGGCAGCGTGGCGACGATAACTACCAGTGCCACGGCCGCGCCCAGTTTGGCGGCGGCCGGAACGCGATGGATCGGGCTGTCGAGGCCGGAGTAATGGTCGAGAAGAAATCTACGCATGGGATCCAGTCGGGGTCAAGAGTTCAAAGGTTCAAGGGTTCAAGGGTTCAAGAGTTCAAAGGCACGAAGATCCAGGGGTGAAGAGTCTGGGTCAGGAAACATCCGGTCCAATCCCTTGAACTTTTGAACCCTTGAACCCTTGAACTCTGACTTCCATCTTCTTCCCCGGCACCAACACCCTGGCCAACACCCAGGCCAGCCCGAAGACAAGCACGATCCCGGCCGCGCCGGCCACGGATGCTGCCACCCGCTCGGAGCCGATCCAGGGAATCTTGTACTCCGAAATCGGTGCAGGCAGCAGCGGGATCTCGCGGGCGTGGTGCGCAAATCCCAACGCCTGCGCCGTCCTGTCGAGCCCGTCGGGCCACGAGCACGCGAACGGCGCGACAAACAACGCCAGGCCCAGGCTGATCAGAAGGCCGAATACCACGAGAGACAGCGTGCCCTCGCGATGAACGAGGCGAGCGGGTATTGCAGCAGGGCCGACGCCCTCGTCGGCCGCC
>JANYKD010000452.1 GCA_025361735.1 Phycisphaerales bacterium | reverse complement strand
TGGGGTCCATGATTCCCACGGGCGCCCCGACAAAGGGCGCCCGTGGGCTCTGGGGGCCGGACACTTCCGCCTGGCTGCCCGCTACATGGTGTCTTTCTCTGTCTAGTCACAAGCAGTCACCATCACAACTGAGGCATCCGCCCAATGCGTAAACTTGCCTACTTTCTCGGCCTTTTGCTTGCGACGCTCGTCACGCTCTTCCTCGTGCGCGGAATCGATATCCGCTTTAACGGCAGCCAGATCCTCAGCATACTGATCTTCTCGATGTTTATTTACGGCACGTTGTTCTTCGGCGAGTTCCGGCTCGCCTTTGCCTTCGGCGGTATTGCCCTGCTGCTGTCGCTGAAACTGCTAACCGTTCCACGTTTTGTCGAGGCGGCCAGTCTCGACGTGATCACTTTTCTTATCGGAACTTTCCTGGTCATCGGCTATCTCGAAGAATGCGGTTTCTTTGAACATGTCGTGGCCCGCATTGTCGCGGTCATTGGTCCGCGCCCCCAGTTGCTCCTGCTCACCATGATGATCATGGCCACCGTCGCATCGGCACTGGTCGGAGAGGTGACCAGCATTCTCTTCATGAGCGGTGCCATGCTGCATCTGACGACCAAGTACAAATTGAGTCCGGTGCCGTTCGTCATCATGCTGGTGTTTGCCACCAACATCGGCTCGGCCGCCAGTTCCGTCGGCAATCCCATCGGGGTTCTGATCGCCCTGAAGGCCGAGCTGACGTTTATGGACTTCCTGCGCTGGGCCGCACCCATCGCTCTGGTCGTGAATGTCGTCACCTATCTGATCTGCCGCTGGTGGTTCGCCGATGCCTTCCGGGAATTCGGCCGCGCGGTGCAGCGTGAGCACGCCGAGCACGGCCAATCGGACAGAGCCGGCGCCGTCCAGAGCGAAGCGCCAATGAACCCCGAGCGCCAGATGCAATTACGTATTGCCTGGATGGTCTTCGGGCTGCTCATTCTGCTTCTGGTCACCCACGGGCTGACGGAGAAACTGCTGGGCCTGAAGGAAGGCACCATGATGGTCGGCGCGGCACTGGCGGTGGGATCGCTGGTCTTGCTGCTGAGCCGCGAACGCGCTCGCGAACTCGTGGAGCGGCGCGTCGACTGGTGGACGCTCTCGTTCTTCATGATGCTGTTCGCATCGGTGGGGACGCTGGAGCATACGCAGGTCACCCGCGTCGTTGCCCAGCGGCTGATCTCCAGTACGGGCGACAACCCAACGCTGCTTGTACACCTTGTGGGCTGGTCCACGGGATGGCTCAGCGCCTTCCTCGACAACGTGCTCGCGGTCGCCACCTTCATGCCTGTGGTCCACGACGTCCGCGCGGCCGCAAGCCCTCAGGGCTTTACCGGCGCGATCTACTGGTCCATGCTGTTCGGCGGAACGTTCATGGGCAACATGACCGTAATCGGCAGCACCGCCAACATCGTGGCCGTGGGACTGCTGGAAAAACGCGGCCATGGAACCATCAGCTTCTGGTACTGGATGAAGATCGGGTTTATTGTCAGCATCGCGTCGATGGTCGTGGCCAGCCTGCTGCTGGCGGCGCAATGGCAACTGATTCCGATGATGCCCGCGCCGAATGCGGCGGGTGTTGCGCCGCACTGACACCAACCCGATCCGCGAATGTCGATTGAATCAATGGCACCAATGTTACCCCTGACCCAAGGAGACTACCATGCAAATGATTGAAGCCGTTATCAAGCCGAACAAACTGGATGCTGTCAAAACCGCACTGGCCAAACTCGGGCTGTATGGCGTGACGGCCATCGAGTGCAAGGGATTCGGCCGCCAGATGGGCCACACCGAGCGATATCGAGGCAGCAAGATGGACGTTGCGTTTGTCCCGAAGATCCTGCTGAAGATCTGCGTGAAAGACAGCGATTGCGAGACGGGGATCAAGGCGATTGTGGAAAACGCCCGCAGTGGCGAAGTGGGCGACGGGAAGATCTTCGTCTATCCGATTTCCAAGGTGATCCGCATCCGTACTGGTGAAACCGATGATGCCGCGGTCTGATTTCCCGGCGTTCGGCTATGACGCGGGGCACGGGTCGCCGTGGCTCTGGCGCGCTATCTGCGGCGGCTTGGTTTCCAGGCCAACCCGCCGGGTTCTTTCGGAGGTCCATTATGGCTCAGAGCAACATACCTCCTGTCATCAACCCGACGGTGGATGTCGAAGAGGAACTGTCCTGGCTCATCGGCGACGTTGGCACGATTTACCAGGCGATGGGTGGCTACAAGATCGCCATCCATCACGCCGGGGCATTCCCCTGGGACGAGGTCTTCAAGGCGCTGCTCTATCGTGGTTTCCAGGTTTGGGTGACCCGACACAAGGCTGATCTGTTCATTGAGGCGAAGCCCTGATTCTACGCCGGCCTTTGGTGCGCGGCGGGCAACGGCGACCTGGCATAATCGACAATCAACTGGTTCACCTGTGCCGATTGCTCGTCGTGCACCCACGACCCGGCGTTGCCGACGACCTCCAGGCGGCACTGCTGTGCGAGGGCGACCAGGCGGACGCTGTGTTCAACAGGCGTGGGCTTGGCCTCCTTGCCCCAGATGAGCAGCAGTGGCACTCCCGCCTTGGGGAGCCACTTCAGAATCGATGAGTCGAGGTACCCGGTTACCAGGCTCGAGTAGGCGTGCACCGAACCTTCAAGCTGCGCGTTCTTCATAAGTCGCTGGATCTTCGCGCGGGTCACCGATCGCGGATTGCAGAAGCATTGCCGCAGGTAGATTTCCAGTTCGGTTTCGCCGACCATGGTATCGTAGTACCCACCACCCAGTGCCGAGGTATTCAGCAGAAATCGCCGGATAGCCGCCAACCAGCGGGGTGAGTCCATGCCGACCGGTTCGGAACGAGGGCAGACAAAAACCATGCGATCCAGCAGATTAGCCCGCCAGGCGGCCACCTCACTGACGTAAGCGCACGACAATCCCGACGACACGACCACCGCCGGTTTCAGCGCGACTTCGCGAAGGAAATCAAAGATCAGCTCTACATACGTGGCCGCCGTGTACTTGATCTTGGGAGCGTCACTATCGCCGAATCCCAGCAGATCAACTGCATGGACCGTGAAGTGCCGCGCGAGCGAGTCGATGTTCTGCTCCCATTCCTCATGACTGGCGCCTGGATAGATGTTATGGATCAGCACCAATGGATCGCCCACGCCCTTGCGTTGGTAGTGGACCTTGCCATGATGCCATTTGTAATAGTTAGAGGCCATGGGGCGATCCCAATAGAGTGGCAGCCGGTACTTTCAAATCTGGGTGGTCGACCGCGTTTCTCGACCTCGAAAAGCGTCCGTCCCTGTAACAAGCAGGGGGGCTGATCTTCAAAACGCACCCGGGTGGACTCGAACCACCGACCGTCGGATTAGAAATCCGATGCTCTATCCAACTGAGCTACGGGTGCACCGGCCCGTCATAATACATCAAGATGGATTCACACCCAAATCCGCATTCCGCATCCTTTCGCCCAAACCGTTGCCTCCTTCCGCGTGGCCCCTGGAACGCTCGACCGTCTACGGATTTCCCACGTCAGCCACGCGCCGGCGGCTTTCGTTTTGTCGCGGCTCGCCGTAATCTTGTCGGTAGATGTTCAAGCGTCTCCGCCAGCTTCGTATGTCTCTCGCCGCAAAATGCGAGCTGATGTTCGGCTCCGCCGTGCTGCTGGTCATCGCCGCCGCACTGCTTGTGCCCTGGCAACGCATGGAACAGCTCATGGACCAGATGAACGAGCGGACCTCGCGGACCATCGCCGATTGGGCCGAATCGGAGCATGTTCTCAAGATGCGGCTCAGCGAGGGCAATGCGGCGACGCGGCCGTCCACGCGGCCATCCACGCAGGCGACGAGCGTGCCTTCCACGCAGCCGACCGCGGCGGCAATGGGTTCGAACAAAGTCCTTGCCCGCATGTTTCTCCTGAAAAATCCCGGTACGCTACTCAAGTTCGAATCGCGGGCGTTGGAACGGTTTAAGAAGGATCCGACTGCCGACGATGTTACGCGTATTCAGACCAGCCGCGACGCGCCTTCAACATTCCGCTATGCGCGTGCCCTGCCCGCCCGGCCGCAGTGCATGCCCTGCCACCGCGCGGACCTTCCCTGGGGCGACCCCAACGCCATCCAGGCCGGCACCGCAAAAGAGCCGCTGCCCGTGATTGGCATCGTCACCGTGGAAGTCCCATACCAGGAAGACGCGAATCAGGTTTTCCTCAACCGCATCTTCATCTTTCTCGCCGGCGTGCTGGCCGGGACGGTCGCGATCTTTGTGTTCTATTTCATCACCACCGGCATGATCCTCCGGCCGGTTCGCGTATTGCAGGAAACGGCCGAAAAAGTCTCCACGGGCGACTTGAACATTCGCTCGCACATCGCCACGGGCGATGAGTTCCAGCAGCTCTCTGAAACCTTCAACCGGATGCTGCACAATCTTCAGGATGGCGAAGACCAGCTCCGCGCCATCAACAAGAACCTCGACCTCAAGCTTGGCCAGCTCGCCGAGAGCAACCTCGCCCTTTACGAGTCCAACCGGCTCAAGAGCGAATTCCTCGCCAATGTCAGCCACGAACTGCGAACGCCATTGAACTCGATCCTCGGGTTCGCCGAACTGCTGCGCGACGGCGGGGCGATGGTCGATCCAAAGGCCCTGCGCTATGTACAGAACATCATGGCAAGCGGTAAGAATCTGCTCGACCTGATCAATGACCTGCTCGACCTGGCCAAGATCGAGGCCGGACGCATGGAGGTGCGGTCGGAGAAACTGAGCCTGCCCGATCTGTTCGAGGGTCTGGCGAGCATCCTCAAGCCGCTGGCGGAAAAGAAGGAGCTGGTCATACGCACGTCGCCCGCGCGCGATGTGCCCATCATCGAAACCGACCCGGCCAAGCTGCAGCAGATACTTTACAACCTGATGTCCAACGCGATCAAGTTTTCGCCCGACAAGGGGAGCATCGAGCTCTCGACCGTCCGTGAAGGCGATGACCGCATCCGCATCACCGTAAAGGACGAAGGCCCGGGCATCGCCGCTGACAAGCAACAGTTGATCTTCGAGAAATTTCGCCAGATCGACGGCTCCCACACGCGCGAGCACAGCGGCACCGGACTGGGGCTGGCGATCTCCAAGGAACTGGTCGGGCTCCTGGGCGGAACCATCGGCGTGGAAAGCACTCCGGAAAACGGCTCGACCTTCTGGGTGATGCTCCCGATCCAGATCACCGCGGGCCAGAGGCCGATTACGATGATGATCTCAAACCAGTGATGCACGCATTACGGATGGCTCGGCCGTGTGCGATTGCCCTGTCACAGTCGTGACCTCAGTGTGTTGCGACCTCAGTGTTGCCACCTCGCCTGCTTACGGCTAATCTTTCAGGCCACAGCTCTGGAGTCATTATGCCCCATCGAATTCTTGCGTCAGATTGGCTGGCACCGGCGGTCAAACGCCTGGTGGTGGAAGCTCCGCATGTGGTTCGCCATTGCGAGCCGGGTCAGTTCGTGATTGTCCGGCCGGCGGCCGACTCGGAGCGCATCCCGCTCACGGTCGCCCATGTGGACCGGGCCGGAGGCTCGATCACGCTCATCATCCAGGCCATTGGCGTCACGAGCACGAAGTTGTGCAATCTCGAAGCCGGGCAGACCATGTCCGACGTGGTCGGGCCGCTCGGCAAGCCGACGGAGATCGCAAATGTCGGCCACGCCGCCATCGTCGGCGGTGGCGTGGGCACCGCGGTCATTTACCCGCAGGCGCCGGCGCTGAAGAAGCTCGGCAACCGCGTGACCGCAATCATCGGTGGCCGCAGCAAACCGTATGTGATCCTGGAGAATGAGCTTCGGGCCACCTGCGACGAGGTCATGCCATGCACGGATGATGGCTCCTATGGTTTCGCGGGGTTCGTTACCCAGCGGCTCAAACAGCTCATCGACGACACGCAGAATACCGACCGCAAACTGGGCGTGGTGATCTGTGCCGGTCCGGTGCCGATGATGCGCGCCGTCGCCGAATCCACCCGGCCGTATGCGATCCACACCATCGCCTCGCTCAACCCGATCATGGTTGATGGCACCGGCATGTGTGGTGGCTGCCGCGTGCAGGTCGGCGGGACGAATCTCTTTGCCTGCGTTGATGGTCCTGAGTTCGATGCCCACAAGGTCGATTTCAAGGAGTTGTCCGACCGCCTGACCGCCTACCGCGAAATGGAAAAGGTGGCAATGGAGCGGCATACGTGCAGGCTTGCACAAAGGTGATTCAGATTTCAAACTTGAGATTTCAAATCTGAAATTCCGAATTTGAAATTTGAAATCTCAAATTCAAGATTTCCAATTTCCCCCGAGGTTGCCATGAAGGCCAATGAACGCATGAAGATTCAGCGGCAGCACATGCCGGCCCGCGACGCCAACGAACGCGCCCAGGGCTTCCAGGAAGTCAATCTTGGCATGGTCGAGCAATTCGCCGTCGTTGAGGCGCAGCGCTGCCTCGACTGCAAAGATCCCAAGTGCATCAACGGCTGTCCCGTGGCCATTCGCATCCCGCGATTTGTCATGGCGTTGTCCGAGGGAAATCTCCGGGGTGCTGCGGACATTCTGCTTGAGGACAATGCGCTGCCCGGCGTTTCCGGCCGCGTTTGTCCGCAGGAAAAGCAGTGCGAGTGCCTGTGCATCCGGGGCAAGAAGGGGGATCCGGTCGCCATCGGCTACCTCGAACGCTTCGTGGCCGACTGGGCACGCGATCATCGTAATGGCGACGCAGCGCTTCCCTCAAAGACGGGTTTTAAGGTTGCCGTCGTGGGCTCGGGTCCGGCCGGCCTGACGGCCGCGGGCGAAATGGCTCGCCGTGGTCACGAGGTCACCGTCTTCGAGGCGCTGCATGAGCCCGGCGGCGTACTCGTGTATGGCATTCCCGAGTTCCGTCTGCCAAAGGAGATTGTGCGGCAGGAGGTCGACCAACTGCGCAAACTCGGCGTGAAGATCGAATGCAATGTGGTCATCGGCCGGACTTACACGATCGACGACCTCATGAAGGAAGAAGGTTTCCACGCGGTGTTCATCGCCAACGGGGCGGGCCTGCCGATGTTCCTGGGCATTCCCGGCGAGAACCTCAAGGGTGTCTACAGCGCCAACGAATTCCTGACCCGCGTGAACCTGATGAAGGCGTACCAGCCCTTGTCCGAGACGCCGGTACTTCGGCCGCGCAAGGCGGTGGTCATCGGCGGTGGCAACACCGCCATGGACGGCGTCCGCACCAGCCGCCGGCTCGGCGCCGACCCGGCCACGCTGGTCTATCGCCGCAGCCGTTCGGAAATGCCCGCCCGGGTCGAGGAAGTCATTCACGCCGAGGAAGAGGGAATCGTGTTCCAGTTCCTGACGAATCCCCTGGAGATCCTCGGCACTGATAAGGGCTGGGTCCGCGCCCTTAAGTGTCAGAAGATGGGCCTCGGCGAACCCGATAAATCCGGCCGCCCACGCCCCGTGCCAATCCCGGGCAGCGAGTTCGAGGTCGAGTGCGATGTGGTCATCGAGGCCATCGGCACGCGCGCCAATCCGCTTCTGACCGCCACCACGCCCGACCTCAAGGTCAACGAGAAGGGTTACATCCAGATCGATGCCAACGGCATGACCAGCAAACCCGGCGTGTTTGCCGGCGGCGACATCGTCCGCGGTGCGGCGACGGTCATTCTCGCAATGGGCGATGGCAAACGCGCCGCGGCGGCGATGGATAACTATCTCAAGAGCCTCGCCGCGCAAGCGGCACCGAGCGCCTGATCGCACGTCCGTCGCCCGCGTTCACAGTAGTAGACGTACCACCGCCCGTGCTCATGGATCAAACACAACGTCTCGTCCGCTTCCCCTTCCTCCAGCGAGTAACAGGCCGGCTTAATCTTCTCTCGAGTCACGATTTCTTGAAGTTCGGCCTTCGTCATAAACAGACTCCGTCAGCTCTCACGTCGTTGTCGAGGAACCAGTCCCAGAATCGTAATACGAGACCACGGGTCGTCATTTCTGAGAAGCGTCCGCTTCAGCGGACGCGGCAATCCGTGGCCACGCCATCCCACGGCCGCTGAAGCGGACCTGCATTTGCCTTCCTAAAACCTCATCCCCGCCGCGCCGGTTTCCGGATCCCAGCGGACGAAGCCTTCGATGGCCTCGTATTCGGGCAGGCCGAGTTTGTCGTAGACGGTCGCTGTCATCTTGTTGCGGTCCTCGGCGCGCTGCCAGAACTCGCGGGGGTCGGTGCCGGGGAACATGGCGCGGTCCTTTTGCGACTGGTGCTTGAAGATCGCGGTGCGCTTGCGCAACAGCTCGTGCGGCGAGAGCGGGACGGCCATTTCGATCTTCTCGGGGCCCCATTCGTGCCAGGCGCCGCGGTAAAGCCAGACTTCACATTGCGCGAACCACGGCTGATTCTTGATGCGATGAATGGCCGTGAAGAGAGCCGACAGGCAGGTGCGGTGGGTGCCGTGCGGATCGGAGAGATCGCCGGCGCAGTAGATCTGGTGCGGCTTGATCTTCTCCATCAGGTCGACCAGCAGCTTGATGTCCTCGTCGCCAACGGGTTTCTTGCGCACCTTGCCGGTTTCGT
>JANYKD010000407.1 GCA_025361735.1 Phycisphaerales bacterium | reverse complement strand
ATGCGCTCGCTCTGGCAGGCCAGCCCGGCCGCCACGGAAATCCTCCAGGAAGCCGCCAGGTTCGATAATGCCGAGATTTCCTCGCGTGCCAAGGCGCTCCTGCAGGATCTGCGCTGGGGTATTCGGGCCGATCTGCCCGCGGCCATCGTGCCCCTGATGCGAACCTATCGCAAGGGAAACTGGAACGAGCGGCAGGCCGCCGTGGAGGCCATCGCCAAAATCGACGCGCCCCAGGCGATGCTCGCCATCGCGCACCTGGCGGCCGCCGAACCGGTGGCCGATCGGCTGCGCCGTCATTCCCTTTTTGGCGAGCCGGCCGGACTGGCGGCGGGTTATGCAGCACGCCTGGCAGCGAGCAGCGCTTCCGACGATCAAATCGAGCAGACACTGCAACTGACGCTCGACGCGGCCAATCCCGACGATGCCTGCAATGCGTATCCGGCATGGGCGGTGGTTTCCGGCAGGACTGAGTATGTCGCGAGTTTGCTCGAACAACTCGGCAAAGACCCACGCTGGCCGGGCAATGCCGTGCGGGCACTGGTGCTCGTCAAGCGGGCATCGGGCGACCTGCAAGGTGCGGCGAAGCTGGCCGACGAACTCGTCGACAGCGACCGCATGGATTGCCTGCTGGTCGAGCAGGGCCAGTGGCGGCGCCTGGCGGGGCAGTGCGCGGCCGATCGCGTGCAGCTTGGCATTCCTTCGCTGGTCGCCTTCGCAGCGGCGGTGAACGCCCGCGCAGGTCTTCCCGATGTCGCCGAGAGTCTCACGCGGACGCTCGTTGAAGGGACACACCAGGAAGCCGGTTCGCCGCTGGCGGCGGTGCAGGCGGCGATGGCCGCGGAACGCGTGAAGGACGCACTGGCGCTGCTCGACAAGCTCGACGATCCCGCCATCCGCTTCCAGGTACTGTATCTGCGGCAGGACTACGCGGCCGCCATGGACTCGGCCGTCCGGCTGCTGACCGCTCGCTCCCATTCGGCCGACGAGCGGGCCTCCATCGAGCTGATGCTGGCACGGATGGCGTATTTCACCGGCGACGCGAAAAAGGGACGGGAACTGTTTGCTTCTCTCCAGGCGGATGCCCTGGGCCGGCGGGATGCCAAGCGGCTGTCTCGCCTGGTCGCCACACTGACACTGGCCGACCGCCGCGGGGAGGCATTGAAACTGGCTCAGGAGGCACTGGGACGCATTCCGACCGCGGACTTCCGCGCCACGATGATCGACGCCCTTTTTGGCGATCATGCCGACGATGCCCGCGTGCTGCTGTCGCTGGCAACTGATTCCCGCGACCTGGGCGAGCAGTTCGCCGCCGTGGAGCGGCTGTTTGCCGATGGTGCTTCACCACAGCAACTGGACGCGTTTGCAGCGCGTGCGGCGACGGCCGATATTTCCGCCCGTTGTGCATTGGCGCGGCTGCTGTGGGTTTCCGGCCGGACTGACGATGCAGCACGGGTACTGGTCGATGCCCTGCGTGCGCCGGGCGAAAAGGGCTCGAGGGCGGCGGAGTTGGGCGACGCCCTCGTGCATGTCCAGGAGTGGTCCTCGGCGGCGTCGGCTTACGAACAGGCATTTGCCGCCCGGCCCACGGCGGCTCTGGCCGTCTTTGCCGGTGCGTGCGAGCAGAAGGCCGGTCAGGCCGAGCGCGCCCGCGAATGGCTGGGCCGCGGCTCGCGGATGCTCCTGGGCGATGGCGAAAAACGCATCGAACTGGCCCGCGGGCTGCTCCGAGCGGGTTTTGACGAGCAAGCCGAGGCGCAGTTGCGTCTGGCCGACCGGGGCAGCGACTTTGCCACGGGCGTGCCGATGGCCGCCGCCCGCGAGTTGGCGCTGGTCGAGTATCGCCGCGGGGATTACGCCGCGGCCGCACGGCAGATCGAGCGCTCGGTGCTGCTGCGTCTGCGGCTGGACCTGCTGACCGATGAGAGCCTGGCGATTAACGATCTGCACATGCTGCATCGCTTTGCGGCGTTGTCGCTGCTGAAGGAAGGCAAGGGACCGCAGGCAATGCATCACATAGAAACGTGTCTGAGTCTGTTGCCCGCCGATGTGAACCTGCCGATCGACACCGTGCCGCTGCTGCGGAAGGCAGGTATGGCCAAGGAAGCGACGGACCTCCTAAAGAGCGCCGTGGCCGCCCAGGAAGAGCAATGCCGCCGGTATCCCGCCAGCGCCTCAATGCACAACGGCATGGCCTGGCTGCTGGTCCGCTTGCACAGCGATCAGGACAGGGCGCTTGAGCACGCCTTGAAGGCTCGCGAACTCAGTCCGCAAAGCCTGGCGATCGCGGACACGCTGGCCGAGGTCTACTTCCAGAAGGGCGAGAAACAGAAGGCCATCGAGCTGATCGACGAATGCATCCGCCGCCAGCCGGATGTGCTGCGGCACTGGCAGGTTCGCCACCGCTTCGAGTCCGGCACGCTGGAGTCGGACCCGCCGGCGGAAGAATAGACGCCATTAGATGTCAAAGTACATGCAGAATTCGTACGGATGCGGCCGCACGCGGAGGGCGTCGACCTCGTTGTCGCGCTTGTACTTGATCCAGTAGTGGATCACGTCGGCCGTGAAGACGTCGCCGGCCAGCAGGAATTCGTGGTCGTTTTCCAGGGCGTCCAGCGCCTCTTCCAGCGAGCCGGGGGCGGAACTCATCTTCTCGTATTCCTCGGGCGTCAGGTGATAGATGTCCTTGTCGAGCGGATCGCCGGGGTGAATCTTGTTCTGAATGCCGTCAATCGCGGCCATGGTCATGGCGCTGAAGGAGAGATACGGATTGCAGGAACTGTCCGGGCAGCGGAACTCGATGCGTTTGGTCTTGGGGTTCTCGCTGTACATGGGAATGCGGATGGCGGCCGAGCGGTTGCGGCTGGAATAAATGAGGTTGACCGGGGCCTCGTAGCCGGGGACCAGCCGCTTGTAGGAATTCGTTGTTGGATTGCCCAGGGCGCACAGCGCCCGGCCATGCTTAAGAATGCCGCCGATCGCGTACAGGCCGATGTCCGACAGGCCGGCGTAGCGGTTGCCCGCAAACAGCGGCTTGTCGCCTTTCCAGAGCGAGAAGTGAACGTGCATGCCCGAGCCGTTGTCCTGGAAGAGGGGTTTGGGCATGAACGTGGCGACCTTGCCGTGGCGGGCGGCGACGTTCTTGGCGACGTACTTGTAGTACATCACGTTGTCGGACATGGTGACCAGGTCCTGGTAGCGCATGTCGATTTCGCACTGGCCGCCCGTGGCGCCTTCGTGATGGTGGGCCTCAACGGGGATGCCGAGATCCATGAGCGAGGCGACGATTTCAGAACGGATGTTCTGCAACGTGTCCATGGGCGGACAGGGGAAATAGCCTTCCTTGAGGCGGATCTTGTAGCCCAGGTTGGTGGGGTCTTCGTCGCCGCGGCCCCAGATGCCCTCGCGCGAGCCGACGTAGTGCTTGGCGAAGTTGATGCCCTGGTCGTAGAAACAGTGATCGAAAATGAAAAATTCGAGTTCCGGGCCGAACATGGCGCGGTCGGCGATCTTGGTCTTCTTGAGATAGGCTTCGGTCTTGCGGGCGATGGAGCGGGGGTCGCGCGAGTATTCTTTTTTGGTGATGGGGTCGCGGACGTCGCAAATCAGCGAAAGCGTGGTGTGCTGCATGAACGGATCGAGCCGGGCGGTGTGCAGGATGGGGACCAGCAGCATGTCGGTTTCGTTGATGGCCTGCCAGCCGCGGATGCACGAGCCGTCAAAGCCGAAACCATGGTCGATCGTCTCAGTCGTGAACTCGGTGATGGGCACGGTGGTGTGTTGCCAGAGGCCTGGGAAATCCATGAAACGCAGGTCGACGAACTGGACGCGCTTGTCTTTGCAGAACTTGAGTACGTCTTTGGGCGTATCGGACATGGTCGGGGCCTCCGGGTGAAGCGTCGGTTGGATGGGGCAATAGTAGTCGAGGGGGGTTGCGGGGTCAAAAGGGCCGTTTGCAGGGCTGATCGGGGTACCGACCAGCCCTGCAAATTATGTGTCGCCGCATGTGGTGGGGCCGACGCCCTCGTCGGCCGCCTGGGTGTAACCGGGGAAGGCGTCGGCTCTACTTTTCAGCAGCTTGGTGCTTCGCACGCCCCGCGTCTCGTCATATCACGCAGGGCCATCGCATTTAGTGCTGCCGGTGCCCTCACCGGCAGGTTCGTCTCCCGGCATTCTGCCAGTGAGGGCACTGGCCGCACTTTCAGCGGCCAAATGCGATGGCCCTGTCATATCACGGCATGTCATGTCACGGCATTCCCGAAATAACTGCCACGCCTGTATCATGCTTTAATGCGCGCTCGTTCCCCGCTGGCCGAACTTCTCATCCTGGCTTTGCCGACTGTAATGCAGATGGCGTCGTACACGCTGATGTCCTTCATGGACACCTGGATGCTGGCGCATGTCGGGGATGTGGCCGCGACGGCCGCGGGTGGGGCGGGTATGTTCGCGTGGACGCTTCTGTCGTTCGGCATCGGCACCTTGTTCCTGGTCAACACGCTGGCGTCGCAGTCGTTCGGGCGGCGCGATCTGCCGGAGGCCGGGCGATATCTCTGGCAGGGAATCTGGCTGGCCCTGCTGTATACGCCGATTGTTTCGGTGTTCACAGTCATGCTTCCATCGGGGTTCGCCCGCATGGGCCACGGCCCGCAACTGCTGGCGGCCGAAACCGCGTTTCTCCAGATCATCATCTTCGCCAATCCGCTCAAGCTGATCGCCACGTCGCTGGGGCAGTTCCTGATCGCCATCAATCGCCCCAGCGCCGTGTTGATTGCGGCCGCCTCGGGGGTCTCTGTGAATGCGGTGCTGGCGTTCACAATGGTCCTGGGCCATTTCGGCGTGACATCGCTGGGTGTGCGCGGGGCCGCCATCGCCCAGGTTTGCGGCGTGGGCGTGGAGATGACCGTCCTGGCGATCATCGCCTTCTCCCCGTCGATCCGCGGCGCCTGCCGCCTGGGCGATTGTCGGCTCTATGCGCGAGAATTGCTCGTCCTGCTGCGCGTGGGCATTCCCTCCGGCGTACAACTGATTACCGAGATGCTCGCCTGGGCACTGTTCCAGAGCTGGGTGGTCGCCGGCCTCGGCCAGGCCGCCATGGCCGCCAACGTGTACCTGTTCCGCTTCATGCTCTTGAGTTTCCTGCCCGCCATCGGCATGGGATCGGCCGTCACCGCCCTGGTGGGCCGGCACATCGGTCGGAAAGACCCGACCTCGGCCCTCCGCAGTGCCCATCTTGGCTTCGCCGTCACCGTTGTCTATATGGTTGCCTGCGGGATACTCTTCTTCCTGTTCCGCGGGCGACTCATGGGAATCTTCACGGCCGATCCCGCCGTGCTGCGTATCGGCGGCACGCTGCTGGTTTACGCGGCCTGTTACCAGGTTTTTGACGCGATGTACTGCGTCTACAACGGTGCCCTCCGAGGCGCCGGAGACACGACCATACCGGCCATCGCGATGGGATCGCTCTGCTGGCTGCTCCTGGTTCTCGCCGGCCGATTCGTGGCGACAGAGCACCCCGAGTGGGGCATTCACGGCCCGTGGTCCGTGGCGACGACCTATGGCGTCTCCATCGGCCTGTTCCTGATGATCCGCTTCTCGCGGGGAAAATGGCGGTCGATCCATTTGGAGCCTGAACCGAACTCGTCTAAACTGAGTGGTTTCCCGGCCGAAGCGGGAGAGAATCGAACGACAGAAAATTGAACCACAGAGATCACAGAGACCTTTCTGGTACTTTTATGCAACCTGGCGATACAGACTGTTTTGTGGATGAGGATATGGAACCCAACCCGGAATTGAATGGGTGGACCAATCGCATCATCGGCGCCTGTATCGAAGTTCATCGGACCCTTGGTCCAGGGTTCCTGGAGGAAGTGTACGAGAGAGCCTTGGCAATTGAATTTGAGCTTCGAGGTATTCCGTACAAGCGACAATTGCCCGTGACGATCTTCTACAAAGGCCAGGATGTCGGCGACCAGCGGCTGGATTTTCTCGTTGCCGACAGGATCATCGTCGAACTCAAGGCGGTCACTGAAATCGCGCCGATCCACAAGGCGATCGCTATTTCCTATCTCAATGCGACAGGCCACAAACTCGCATTGCTGGTCAATTTCAATGTGCGGGCACTGAAGGACGGCATTCGCCGCATCGCCCGGTAGACCAGAAACATCTCTGTGCTCTCTGTGGTTCAATTTGTATTGAAGAATAGACACCAACTATGACTACCGAACCAACGAAGAAGAATTACAAAGAGACTCTCAACCTCCCCCAGACTCCGTTTCCGATGGAGGCCAAGCTTGTGCAGAACGAGCCGGGCCGACTGAAGAAGTGGCAGGAGATGGACCTCTACCGCAAGCTGATGGAGGCCCGCAAGGATTCGCCGCAGTGGATCCTGCACGATGGCCCGCCGTTCGCCAACGGCGATATCCACATCGGCCACGTCATCAACAAGACGCTCAAGGATGTCGTGCAGCGGTTCCGGTCCATGGAAGGCAAGCAGACGCCGTACGTCCCCGGTTGGGACTGCCATGGGCTGCCGATCGAGCACAAGATCCAGGAGCAGCTTGGGCCGAAGCTGCGCGATATGGCGGTGTCGGATGTGCGCAAACTTTGTTATGACTATGCACAGAAGTACGCGACGATCCAATCGAAGCAGTTCCAGCGGCTGGGCATCCTGGGCGACTGGGAACATCCGTATCTGACGATGACGGCCGACTATGAGGCCTCGACGCTGGAAGTCTTCGCGAAGTTCGTCGAGGCGGGGCTGGTGTATAAGAAGCTCAAGCCGGTTCCATGGTCGGTGCAGAACCAGACGGCACTGGCAGATGCGGAACTGGAGTACAAGGACGTCGAGGATCCGAGCATCTTCGTTGAGTTCCCCGTAACAGATGCCGCAAAACTCGCGGCTCTGTTCGGTATTGCGCACTCTGACACAGCCGGGACGGCTGTGCTACAAACTCAGCACTCGTTCTTCTTCCTCGTCTGGACCACAACTCCCTGGACCCTCCCTGCAAATCTCGCGATCGCCGTCCACCCCGAAGTAACTTACGCACTGGTTTCCTACACGCGTAACGGCAAGGACAAGTTCGGCGTCGCCGCTCAGGATCTTGTCAACACCGTGTTCCAGCGCAAGGGTGTCGAACGGTTTGAAGTGCTGGGTACCACCACCGGCAAGGCTCTCATCGAGGCCAAGCTCCAGTATCACCACCCCTTCATCGACCGCACCAGCCCGATCCTGCCTGCCCTCTACGTCACCACCACCGACGGCACGGGCCTGGTTCACACCGCCCCCGGCCACGGCGAAGACGACTACAACACGGGCTTGAACAACGGACTTCCCGTTTACTGCCCGGTGCTCGCCAACGGCCGGTTTGACGAGACGGCGCCGCAGTTCCTCCAGAACAAGAGCGTCTGGGAGGGCAACCCGCTCATCACCGAAAAACTCCGCGAGTTCGATCATCTGTTTGATGAGGTGAAGATCCTCCACTCCTATCCGCATGACTGGCGGAGCAAGAAGCCGGTCATCCAGCGGGCGACGGAGCAATGGTTTGTGGCTGTCGATAAGGCTTTCTCCCCGGCAGTCGGCACCGAGAAACCCGAGACGTTCAGGTTCTCAATTCCCTCCGACTTTGCACAGGCGGGTGGAGTTCAAGACCAGATCATCGCGGCCATCCAACGGCGTGGGTACGACGCGGATACCGTTTTTGCCGTCAAGCTGGCGATTGAGGAAGCGACCATCAATGCCATCAAGCATGAGAACAAGTTCGATCACAACAAGAGCGTAAACATCGAAGCTCGCGTTTCGAGTGACCGGGTCGAGTTCACCATCGGGAAACAGAGCCAGACGTTCACGCGGCCGGGCTGCAGCAGTCAAACCATTCGTTCCCTCGCTCTCGCGTCCATCGCCTCCGATGTCGCGTTCATCCCCGACTGGGGCCGCGCCCGCCTCAATGGCATGCTCGAATCCCGTCCCGACTGGTGCATCTCCCGCCAGCGCGCCTGGGGCCTGCCGATCCCCGTGTTCTACAACGAGAAGGGCGAGGCCCTGCTCACACCCGAATCTGTCCGCGCGGTCGCCCGCTCGTTCGCCAGGCATGGCTCGGATGCGTGGTTCACGCAAACCCCGGCCCAGATCCTAGAAGGCTACGACCCCGGTCCAGCGTTCCCCAAGGATCAACTTCGTAAGGAAAAGGACATCTTCGATGTCTGGTTCGAGTCGGGCTCGTCGTGGCATTCGGTGCTCGTGGGCCGGCCCGGGTTCAAGTACCCCTGCGACATGTACCTCGAAGGCTCCGACCAGCACCGTGGCTGGTTCCAGTTGTCGCTGCTACCGGCGCTTGGCTGCACGGGGCGGCCGCCGTATAAACAGGTGCTCACGCACGGATTCATCGTCAAACCCGATGGCACGAAGGTCAGCAAGTCCGACAAGGAATACGTGACCGCCACCAAGGAAATCGACACCCACGGCGCCGACCTCCTGCGCCTCTGGTGCTGCTCGGTGGACTACCAGAACGACATCCCCACGAGCCCGCAGGTGATCCGCGAATTCGGGGACAAGTACCGCAAGATCCGCAACACGCTGCGGTATTTGCTGAGTAACCTTTATGACTACCAGCCGGATACGGTGGGTCATGGACCCACCCTACCGCCATCGTCGCTCGACGCCTGGGCGCTTGACCAGCTCAACCAGCTCATCGCGCAGGTCACCGAAGCCTACAACGCGTATCAGCTTCACCGCGCCTTCCGGCTGCTGCACGATTTCTGCTCCGTGCAGATCTCCGCGGTCTACGGCAATGCCATGAAGGATCGTCTCTACTGCGAAGCCCCGGCCGCTCCGCTGCGTCGCCGCTGCCAGTTCGTCATGCACCAGATGGTGCTTGCTCTGACCAAACTGCTGGCGCCGATGATCGTCTTCACGGCCGACGAAACCTGGGAGCACATCCCGCACAAACCGGCCGACGAGGCCAGTCTGCCCTCGGTGCACCTCGCCCTGCTTCCCAAGCCGCTGCCGCTGGAGGTATCGGCCGAAACCCGCCAGCAATGGGAAATGCTCATGGCGTTGCGCGAGACCGGGTTGATGCAGCTCGATGGCATCAAGAAAGCGGCCGGCATGAACAAGGCGCTCGAGGCCGAGATCGTCTACACCGTGCGATCCGAACAGGAAAAGGCCTGGCTGGCGGCCTACGGCGTGGACCTGGAAGACATGCTCGGCGCCGGCTTCCACTCGATCGTCGTCGACGCGGGCGCCCCGGCCATCTCCATTCAGGCGATCGATCGTCGCGAGAAATACCCGGCCTGCGCCCGAAGCTGGAAACGCCGCCCGGACGTGGGCCAGGATCCCACGCACCCCGACCTGAGCGCCCGCGATGCGGCGGCCGTGAAGGCAAGAGCATAAGGTCCGCACTGGGGCCCGCTTTCGTGCGCTGGCCCCCAGGCGCCATGGTCGCTGCGCGCAACGGACCGGCAAGCCCGTGGACTGATTTTGGATCGATGTTCAGCGCCCCGGCAACCGGAACATCATATATCCGACGTTCCAGAGGAATCGCAGGAACTTGCGCGCGAAATCCACACCCAGGCCCGACGACGCGATGCACTGGCGAACCGTGCGCCGGGAGTCCACCTCGGCCAGCAGTCGCGATTGATCGGCGTACAGCCCGATCGTCGGGAAGGGCGGGCGCCCGATGGCCTTGGGCGTTTTGGTGGCGGGATTGGACTCGATCTGGGTGACGCGCGGAACGGGGATGTAGTCGAGAAATGCCTCGCTGTCGAACTCGATCTGCCACAGGGCGGGATCGCGGTCTTTGCGGCAGGCATGGAAAAAGTGCCCGGCGGTTCGGCCGAAGATCAGTTCGATGGCCTCCCACTGTTTGCGCTTGGGCAGGGCGTTGATGCGGGACTTGAGGGGTTCGGCATTGCCGATCATGCTATCGGCGCAGTAGAGGGCGTTCTCATCCCAGCCGGCGAATTCGAGCCCCGCCTGTTCGACGAGATCGAGCACATCGGGCACGGTGTAAGGCCGGTCGCGCCCGGAGAGGAAGGTGTCGACGAACGCGGCGTCGGCCGGGAGATCCGCGGCGCCGGCGAGGTAGGTCTTGAGCGGGTGCAACGGGCCGATCTGACCGACGGCTTGTTTGACTGTCTGCACGTCGAGCAGTTCGTGGCCGAGCCCCATGAGACGAAACAGGTCCTGAAACATATACACGCCCAGCCGGCCGTACTTGCCGTAGAGCATGCAGGAGATGACGCCGTCGGGGCTCAGGATTCTGCCCAGGGCCGACATTCCAGCGACCGGATCAGGCAGATGGTGCAGGACCCCATGCACGGCGATGAGATCAAAGGTCTTTTCGAGGGTGTGGGCCTGCTCCACCGGGAGTTGCAGAAGCGTGAGGTTGTGGAGGTTGTGGCGGTCCTTGAGGTGCTGCGAGCAGGCGAGGCTCGATTCCGAGATATCGATGCCGACAACGCGCGCCCTGGGGTAACAGTGGGCAAAGCACGGCCCGGCCGTGGTGCCGCAGCCGGCCACGAGGATGTCGATATCCTCGCGCAACCCGGCGCAGGGCCAGTAGAGCCAGCGTGAGCGGCGCACGTCGAGAAAGTGATTGTGCGGCGAGTTGAAATCGATCTGCCTCAGATCGTCCACCGCGGGCGGATAGACCCACCGTTCGAACTGGTGTTTGATCGGGTCGGTCTGCATGCGAGAGTTTTTCGGGCGACATGGGCCTGCGCCCCTGCCCATGCCGCCGGATCAGAGAATCCGGGAATCTGTTACGCCGCTCACTTGATGGGCGTGGGTATCTTGAAGAAGCCGAAATTGCGTTTGTCGACCACCTGCCCGGCCTTCACGGTGAGCGTGAATTGGCCGGAGCCCTTCGTGACCGGCAACGGTGTCGTCGTCTGCCAATTGGCCTTGGGCACAACCCGGATCACATAGGTACCGGGAAGAAGGTTGTTAAAGGTATAGCGGCCAAGCGAATCGGTGAGGACGGAGGTCTCTCTGCCCGCGTCGAAGACGCCGTTCTTGTTGGAGTCGATATAGACGCGGAAGCCGGCGAGGCCTGCTTCTTTCAACTGCCAGACTTTATCGCGATTGAGGTCGGAGAAAACGCCGCCCGACACCGAGATGCGCGGCGTGAGACCGATGTCCTGGACGATGCTCTGGCCTGCGACCGTCGGCAGGGCATGGCTGAGATCGGTCGTCAGACGATAGCCCGACGGCGCGGCGATGCCGATCCGCTCGCCTTGCACGATAGTGACGTTGGAGAAGTTATAGCCACCGGCGGAATTGGTGACGGTGGTGAGTTCGCCTGCATCCAACTGGCCGTTGCCATTGCTGTCGAGGAAGACCATCACATTGGCCAGGGGTTTTTCGGCGGATCCACGGGCGGCGTCGGCGTTGGCGTCGTTGTAGACGACGCCGCTGACGCTGTTGTTGCGCAGCAACGGGTAACTCAAGCCCCTGACCGGCACGTTGAGCGAACGAGTGACGGAGATCGCCGACGCGCTGGGATTAACGAAGTGATAGCCGGCCGGGGCAACAGCGCGGACATTCCATGTGCCTGGGGGAACATTGGCCAGCGAGAACATGCCGGCCGCGTCGCTTGTGGCGACAATGTCGCCGGCGTCCTGAACGCTGTTGTTGTTGATGTCGACGTACACGGTGACGCCGGCCACGCCGGGCTCATTGAGCGCTCGGGTGGCGTTGGAATCAAGGTCCAGGAAGACACCGCCGACGACCGCGGCCCGGCCCAGGGCTCCGAACAGGGCGGGCAATGTTGTTGTGCCGGTCGTGTTGCTGGTCAGCGTGAATCCGGAGGGCAGAATCGCGCGGATGACGGTGTTGGCAGGGCGGACGGGCAGAAGCGAAAAGTTTCTCCGGGCGAAGGCGTAGCCGACCGCCGGCGTCAGGGCGGAGGAATCGATCGTGAGCGCGCCCACGGCAGCGGAAGCGGGAATCGTGAAGGTCATGGCGCCAGCGTTGAGGCCCGACCCCCCGACCACGATGTCCTGCAGTCCCGGTAACTTGCGGAGTTCCGTCTGAACTGTGGCGGGGCTGGCATTCCAGTTGAGGGCAATAGTTGTGCCCGCGCCGAAGGTCAATGAATAGGTTCCGGCGGTTGGGAGGTTGGCCGGCGTCAGCGTCTGCACTTCATTGATGCTGGATACGGTGCTGACTTCATTGGGGTCGAGCACGCCATTGTTGTTGGTGTCGGCGTAGATCGTCGCATTGGCAATATCACCTTCGCCCGGGTCCTGAACCCCGTTGTTGTTATTGTCGGCAAAGACCGTGCCGGTCGCTACGTAGTAGTCGGCCAGACCGAAGTTCGTACTGACGGTGGCGTTGACGTTGGCAACGGTGACATCAGTCCTGCCGTTGCCCGGGATCGTGAAGAACAGCGGGGCGGGTTTGACAATCGCCACATGGTAAGGCGCCGCGACCTGGCCGGCGAATTGGTAGTAGCCATCGGCGTCGGTCGTGGTGACGGTTTCGCCGCCGTTGAGCACGCCGTTGTTGTTGGCATCGAGGAAGACCTGCACGCCGGCGATGCCGGCCTCACCGCTGGTCTGAACGCCATCGTAATTGGCGTCGCTAAACACAAAACCGGCGATCTGCGGGAAAGGCAGGACGGTGACGTTAAGCGTCTGGACTGCGGACAGGGCCCCGAGGAAATCGGTAAACGAAGCCTGGATCGTGAACGGTCCGGCGGCCAGATAGGTGTGGAGGGCTGGAGCGAGAGAGGCAGTGATGACCGGAGGGGTGCCATCGCCCCAGTCGATACTCCAGTTGCCGGCGGCTTCGAGCGGATTCTTCAGGTAGTCGACGCTAAGGTCAAGGGTGGTGGGGACGTTCTGGATCACGCGCGGGCCGGCGAGGGAGATCGACGCGACCGGGGCGACATTGGTGACCGCGACGTTGAGCACGGAGACGGCACTGAGCCTGCCGGTGTCGTCAATGATGCGAAGCGCGACCTTGTGGGGAGCGAAAGGAGCAAGCGGTGCGAACCATTGCCCGACGGGGATGACCGGGTCAGGGCCGTTGAAGTCGGTGACGAAGGTCGTGCCATTATAGTCAAAGTCCCACTGGTAACCGATGACCGTATGATTGCCATAAAGGCGGGGCGCGTACGTGAATGTAATGGGCTGGTCTTCGGCCACGGTGGTCGGGCCGGTGAGGGTGACGACCGGCGGATTGTCGAACTCGCCGCCGAAACGGGCCGCGGCAATGCGCGCCGTCTGACCCGCCGGCTCCAAGGTGTTGCTGATCCCGCCCACGGCAAACAGGGCGCCGCTGTGGTCAAAGAGCACCCGATCGACAAACGTGGTCTGATCGGTCGGCGGACTGACGTATATGGTCGTGGGAATGTTGGGATCCAGCACACCGGCCGAGGTGAAACCCGCGATGCGGAACGAATCGCGGACACCGACAATGATCGAGTCGTCGCTGGCAATGGCCAGTGTCGAGATTCCCTGGGGGGAAATCGCCGCCGGAACCGTGACGAATCCGTTGCTGCCAGCGGCGCCGAAGAGCGTGTCCTGTGTTCCGTCGTTGGCGTAGCGAAGAAGGAATCCACCGACGAGGGTGGGCGCCGGGCCACCGAGGCCGGCCTGCTGATTGGCAACAATGTCGAACCGGCCAAGCGAGTCGATCTCCAGCGCGAACGGGTAGAGACTGCTGAAGCCGTCCGTCGGGCCTTCCACCATGCCGTTGCCACCGCCAAAGGTTCCGTCGACGGTTCCATCGGCGGCACAGCGATAGAGAACGAAATTCGTGACGGTGTTGCCGGAACCATCGTCGAAGTCGCCCGCGGTGAGCGCGGCAATCTGGCCGTCAGCCTGCAAACGTATGTTGGTGACGTCGTTATCAATGTAAGTGGCTGGGGAGCTGAGGAGAACGGCGCCGGAAACGCCGAACGTCAGGTCAGGCGAGCCGTCGCTGTTGAAGCGGGCGAGAGCGGCGCTGGGATTGGCAGCGCCCAGGTCCATGTCATAACCGCCAACAAGGACTTTGCCATCTGGTTGAACCAGCACGCTGTCGGCCCTCGAAATGACATCGGTATCGAAGGGATTCGAACCAATAGTCACCTGCGAAAGCAGTGAAAAGTCAAAGGTGACGATGCCGCGGTCCCCCTGTGTGGGGTTGAATTGGGAGGTGCCCCACGTGGAATCGGGCTGGCCGTTGGGCATCAGGCGCATCACTCGGGCGTCGGTCGAGGGGTTATCGGCAGCGACGGTGGGGTCATCGCGGAGAGTCAGCAGAACCTTCCCATCCGGTTGGACGTCGAGGCCGGTGATGTGACGGGTCGTGGCGACGGGCAGCGTGACAACGCCGCCGACGCCAAACGTGCTGTCGGGCTGGCCGGCAGGCGTGAGTTTCGTGACCTGATTGTTCAAGGCGGCGAAAACCGAGTTGTCGAGGCTCACGGCGAAGACCTCTCCCCAGTCGACGATGTTGTCGGGGAGAACAATGGCGCCTCCATTACCGTAAGACGGCACGAGTTGGCCCGAGGAGAGGAGCTGCCGATCTTCCAGTCTTTCGACCAGTGACCGGACGGCGGCGCGGATAGACCGAGTATGGACGGCGCGGCGAACCATAGGTGTAACCTCCCGATGTTGTTCAACTTCCATCACGCGAACCCGCATCATACCGTCTGCGTAAACGGGAGCAACGCTGTGGAGAGCCCAGTTCTGACAGGAATTGCGAATTTCGGCCGGTTTGCGTCCGTACAGAGTCCTTATTTCGGCTTGGATATCCGCTTCACACTCAAAGACGCCGCTGCGGCCGGGCAATTCCGTCCCCCCTACTGCGACAGCTTCTTGTAATACTCCTTCAACGCCTCCGACCACGCCGGCGGCAATTGGCCGTTGGTGATGTCATTGATCTCGTCTTCCATCTTCCTCGACAATTGCGGACTCGTGTCCTTTTGCAGGTGCACCTGTCCGGCGAGCATCATTCGCGACTCGGCCATCTTGTCGAGCACGATGTCCTTCCGCCGCAAGGCGTTGTTGTAGCGGTTGGAGGTGATGTCCGACTCCAGCCGGCGCATGTTCGCGATCGCTTCCATCAGCTTGAAATTGTCGTACGGGGCGGCCTTGCGGTCGAGCTGCACTTTCTCCATCTTGTTGCGCAACTCGGCCTGTTTTCCCTTTAGTCTCTCCATCTTGTCCGACAGATCCTTCGGGGGCACGGGACCCGTCAGTCCCTGGCCCGCCTGGCCACCGACTTTGCCGCCGCCGGTGGCGCCGCCGGTCGGGTCCTTGCTCTCATCTTTCACCTGGCCCTGCTGGAACGGCGTCGGGTCCAACCGCGTCGGCGTGTTGCGCCCGCCCTTGCCGGACGTCGTCTCCTCGACCATCTCGCCCGATGACTTGCCCTGCCGGCCTTCGCCCGACCGGCCGTTCATCTCGTTGTTGTTGGGAAGCTGGTTGCCGGTCACGCCCTTGGCAGTCATGTTGGCGATCGGCCCGTCGGCCGCGTCCCAGCCGGCGCCTTTGTCCATCGAATCCGCCCAGTTGGCGGCCGTGTCTTCCATCTCTTCGAACAAATCTTCCTGCTGCTCCATCAACTCGCCGACCATGTCCTCGAGTTCCTTGGGCAACTCGGGCATCGGCAGATCGGTCTTGCCGATCGGGTCTTCCTGGTTCCACTTCTGCCGATCGGGCTCGTTCATGAGCCACTTCTCCAGGTTCGACTCAATCTCCTTCGCCTTCTCCAGCCCCATTTCCTCGGCCGGAATCGCCATCTCCACGGCATCCTTCTTCAGCGCATCCTTCGCCATCGTCACTTCCGAATACACCTCCATCATTTCCTTCAGCAGCGACGAGTTGGCCATGTCCTGCTCGGCCAGCTTCGAGAAGTCGGCGATCTTCTCCTGCATGAACGCGTCCATCTTCTCCTGCGCCTGTTTCAGCTCCTCCAGCAGTTTCTTGTCGTCCGTGTCGAAATTGTCCACGGGCTTTTTCGCCAGAGTTGTGTTGGCGTCGAGGATGCGTTTCTCCTCGTTGATGAATTTCTTCAGCGCCTCGTCCAAATCCTTGAACTTCTCCAGCGGATTGTCGAGATTGCTCCCCTTCTTGCTCGGCTGCGTGGCCGGAGCCTGCGGGGCGTTCAGCCGCGACAGCATCGACTCCAGCATCTCGATGATCCGCCGCTGCCGCGATTGCAGCTCCTTGTTCTGCTTCACCTGTTCGTCGGCCACCTTCTCCGTGCCGATCGCCAGCGAAATGTCGATCGCCTCTTTGGCCGGGTTGGCGGCCAGCACCAGCAGCGTCTTCTGCACGATCTTGTCTTCCGGATCGAACTGGAACGTCTCGGCCGTGCCGATCATCATCGTACGCAGCTCCGTCTGCCCGACGTTGATCTGCGTCATGGTTTCCGCGCCCGGCTTCCACGCAACGGCCTTGGAGTGCAGCGACTGTTGCTTCTCCAGCATCTCGCGCAGTGCCTGTCGCAGTTTGTCGAACTGCTCCTTCTGCTCCTTGGCAATCTCCTCGGGGTCGCGGAACTTGATCTCATAGATCGGCGACAGCGTTGTCTGCGGGCCCAGGTCCTTCGACGACACCGGCGAGCCCGGACCGCCGTTCAGCAGCGAACCCAGGTTTCGGTTGTCCGTCGCCTCCACCTGCACCTTGATCGACTTGCCATGCACGCGTGCCTCTACCGGCACATCGAGCACGCGGGTCAGCGGATAGACCGTCCCGTCGATCTTCTGCTCGAACACCGTCGCCAGCGGCGCATCCGGATTCGTGGACATGAGCACGCGGCAGTTGGTCAGCCCGACGTCGTCCTTGAGAATCGCCGACAGCTTCAGCTCGGCCTTGGGCGCCACCGGGATATCCTGCGTCGGCCACTTCATCTCCACGACCGGCCCCGCGTCTTTCGTACAGTTGATGTGCAGCGACGGGTCCGGCAGCTTGGCGATCACCTGGCCGTTGTCGTTGAACAGCGCCGCCACATCGCAAGCGGCCATCACAATGAAGCTCCCTGCGAACCGGGTGCCGCCCGGCAGCACGCTCATGACCACCGGCTCCGTCTGGTCGAGTTGCATCAGCGCCGACTTCACCGGCACGTCGATGCTCACGGTCATTTCCAGTTTCGACCCTTCCAGCACGGTCACCGGCGTCCTGGCGATGTCATCCGGCTTGAACGTCAACGTCTGCGCCGGCCGCTGTGTGTAGGCCGGCGGGGTGATCTGCAGCACCAGTTCCTGCAACTTCACCTGCTTGACGACGGTCACCGTACACCAGTCCGACTCCGAGTCGCCCACCTCGACGCGGAACCGCAGCGACTCATCCACATGATCCAGCCGATAGTTGTACCGAAGCTGATCTTCCGGCGTGATCACCGGCGTGAGATCGGCCGGCTTCACGGCATTGTGCTCGAACACCAGATGGGCCGTCGGCAGTCCCTTGTCCGGATCTTCCGCCAGCACGCGGATTTCCAGCGGCTGGCCCAGCACCAGCGTCACTTCCTTGGGCGCCATGTCCAGGATGCGGATCTTGCCGATCTTCGCCACAAACGCGGCTGGATTACACATCTGCTGCCACCCGCGTTGCAGCCGGTAGCGCGTGCCTGGAATGGCAAACAGGGTCAACATGACCAGCATGGCCGCACACAGCCGCACGAACGGCCGGTTCAGATCCCGCACGCTGACCGCGCTTTGCAGCGGCGCCGTGCGCGCCGTGGTCAGAATCTCATCGAAGATCAGCGACAGCCACGGTGAATCCGTGATGTCCCGCGTGTGCGCCAGCAGCACGCTGTTGGTCAACCCGTTATGCAGGTTCGGTATGCGCGATTCGATCAGTCGCGCCACTTCCACCGGCCGCGGCCGCAGCAGCAGCGGCCGCAAAATCCAATACAGCGCCGACCCCGCCAGCCAGCCGATCCAGAGATACAGCGTCAGATGCGCAATTTTCCCCGCCCCGGCCGCCCCGGCGATGACCGCCGCCGCGAGCGATGCGATAATGGCCGCAAAGCCCCAGATCACCGTTCCGCGCGCGATGCGCAGCCCGCGATACTTCTGCCCGATGAGATCGAGCTGGTCTTCGATCATCAGATAGGAAGGGTTCTGGCTGATTTGGCTCATGTGCGTACTCCTGCGACGGAAGGATTTCCGCGCGAATACCGGACCCTCCAGAGGCTCGGCGAGCGCATACCTTCTTCCGCTGGTATCGTCCTAAGTATTGTACCCCAAAGCAAATGGAATATTGCAGGAACAAAATGACGAAACTCGAAATTCGAATGGCCCGGTTCTTGCGTCGTGTGGCGCACACTTTGATGAGAGCGTTCTGGACATCACCGATTGGAAACCATCGAACATGGGTTACCGACCTCTGCGTACCATGTCGCAGCTATTGACGAGACTGGCTATAGACACTACAAAATGCCACCAGGTGTTAGTTTTTTTGCGGAAGGGTATTTACGAGAGAGAACGATATGACTCGCGACAATCTCCCTCACCGTCAGCCCGTTTCGTCGAGGTGCGCTTCAAGCATTTCCACGTTCCTCAATCTCCTGCCGGTGCTGGCCATCTTCATCACCATCGGCTTCGGTTCCACCGTGCTTGTTGCGGCCGTCGATCTGGCCAAAGAGAAAAATAATCGCATCAAGTGCGCGCGGAATCTATTCCAAATCGGTCAGGCGATGCGACTTTACGCCTACGACAATAAGTGCTATCCGCGGACCTATTACGATCCGATGCGGGTTGCATCCTTCGATCCGGACCTCACGGGCGGAGCGGCGAATAAGCCCGCTCCTGGTCCGTTCAATCCGGCCGCCACAAATGGCAGCGTAGGTGTGAACAACGTGCTGGCCGCGATCTTCCTTCTCGTTCGCAACACCGACATCCGTCCCGACCACTTCATTTGTCCGAGTTCGAGCCAGGAACCGGATTCCTTCACGCTCGGAAACACGAATTTGAAACTGAACGATGTTTCCAACTTCACTAGTGCCGCGAACATCTCCTATTCGTTTAGCAATCCGTATCCGACCACGGCCTCCCTTATGTTAGGCTATAAATGGTCTCCGAATGGTTGGGATCAATTCGTCATTGCCGCCGATCGCAATGACGGCTTCACGCAGAAAGACGACGCCGCCAAAGTCACCCTACTTGTACGGGAGTCACCGCCGCTGGAGCAGCGCCAAGCCAATAGCCGCAACCACGATCAGGCTGGCCAGAACGTGCTCTGCAACGACGGGAGCGTCGGTTGGGCTACCGCTACGTGGGCTGGGGTTGATGCAGACGGTATCTACACTGCAGCCAAAACTCAGAAGTCAGAGAGAGGTCCTCTGATGCAAGTGTACCCTGCCCAGAGCAAGGACACTATCACAACCGATCCGCAGATCGGCTGGGACACAATTCTGATGCCGAAGTTTTGAGGCGACGATCACCGCGCCGAAGTCACCCTCCGTTCGCTGTC
>JANYKD010000393.1 GCA_025361735.1 Phycisphaerales bacterium | reverse complement strand
GTCATTGCGGGCGGCCATTGCGGAGCTGTCGGCTACGTTCGGGGCAGATTACCCGCAGGGGCAGATGTATCTCGCGCGGCTGGCGGCGATTGAGAACGATGCGAGCGGCGATGACGAGTTCGCGAAACTGCGCCGCGAGGCGCTGCTGGCCAATCCGCTGGTGTCAGGGCGGCCAATCGTGTTTGTGGTGCGGCATCAGTACGCCCGGGATCATCACAATACGGCGACGTTCTTTCCGGCCGCGGAACATGAGTTCAACGATGGGCGGTATGAGGGCGGCGGGGCGCTGAAGTTACTTGATGTGCGCACGGGGAAGGTGACCGTGCTCGTGGATCTGCCGCAGGGTGTGGTGCGCGATCCGGAAGTCAGTTTCGACGGGCGGCGGATTCTCTTCTCGATGCGCAAGGATGCGAAGGACAGTTACCACCTGTACGAGATCAGCAGCACTGGCGGCGAGCCGAGGGCGCTCACCCGCATGAAGGATGTGGATGATCTCGACCCGCTGTATCTGCCGGACGGCGGGATTGCGTTCAGCAGCACGCGCGAGCCGAAGTATTGCGCGTGCAACCGCCACATCATGGCCAATCTGTTTCGCATGAATGCGGATGGGTCGAACATTCACCAGATCGGCCGGAGCACGCTGTTTGAGGGGCACGGGTCGCTGATGAATGACGGCCGGATCCTGTATGACCGCTGGGAATACGTGGACCGCAATTTCGGAGATGCCCAGGGGTTGTGGACGTGCAACCCTGACGGGACGAATCACGCGATCTATTGGGGGAACAACACGCCCGCGCCGGGCGCGGTCTTGGAAGGCCGGGCGATCGCGGGGACGGACATGGTGGTCTGCACGTTTGGATCCTGTCACGACCGGCCCTGGGGGGCGATCGCGATCGTCGATCCGCGGCGCGGGCTGGATGGACGCGATCCGGTGGTGCGGATCTGGCCGGAGGATGCGAGGAAGCTGATCAAGGGTCCCGGGACGGCACAGAACGCGTGGGATGCGTTCACGGCCGTGAAACTGAAGTATGAGGATCCGTATCCGTTGGCCGACGCGATTACCGCCGCCGGGGCGGGGAAATATTTCCTGTGTTCGCGGATGACGGGCGAAGGGGAGCGCACGGCGATTTATCTAATTGACGTGTTTGGCAATGAGGTGATGGTGCATGCGGAAGGAGCGGGGTGTTTCGACCCGATGCCGCTGGCGCGGCGGGCGCGGCCGGGTGCGGTGCCGGAGCGGCGGGATTATGAGAACAAAGAGGGTTACTTTTATGTTCAGGATGTGTATCAGGGCACGCACATGGCGGGCATTGAGCGCGGGTCGGTGAAGTATCTGCGCGTGATCGAGTCGCCCGAGAAGAAATACTGGACCCGGCCGGGATGGAACGGGCAGGGCTTTGAAGGGCCGGCCATGAACTGGCATGACTTCGGCAATAAGACGATTCTCGGCACGGTTCCGGTGGAGGCCGATGGCTCGGCGTCGTTCGTCTTGCCGTCGGAGAAGTTCGTGTTTTTCCAACTGCTGGATGAGAATGGCATGATGGTGCAGTCGATGCGGAGCGGGACCGTGGTGCAGTCGGGCGAGCGGGCCTCCTGCGTTGGATGTCATGAAGATCGCCGCGCCGCGCCACCGACGCCGGCGGCGGGTGTGCCCATGGCGCTGCGGCGAGCGCCCAGCCGGCTGGAGGGATGGCAGGGGCAGACCCGGCCGCTGAGTTATCTGCGCGATGTGCAACCCGTTTGGGACACGCATTGCGTGGAATGTCATGCCGCCGGGCAGGAGGCCAAGGCGAAGCTCGATCTCTCGCGTGACCGCGGCCTGACGTTCAATGTGTCGTACACGGAGCTGTGGACCAGGGGGCAACTGACGGTGCCTGGGGCCGGGCCGTCGCAGACGATGCAGGCGAAGTCGTGGGGATCGCACCCGAGCAAGCTGATCAAGGTGCTGCGGCAGGGGCATTATGACGTGAAGCTTTCGGCCGCGGAGATGGAGCGGGTGATCACCTGGGTGGATATGAATGCGCCGTACTATCCGTCGTACGCGAGTGCGTATCCGGATAATCTTTACGGGCGCAGTCCGCTGAACGACAAGCAGCTGAAGCGGTTGACAGAGCTCACGGGCGAGAAGCTGAATTCGCCGACGATGGTCACCTTCGATGATCCGGAGGCGAGCCCGTGTCTGGTGAAGATGCTGGATAAGACGGACGCGAAATATCGCGAGGCGCTGGCGATCATCGAGGCCGGCCGCGAGTCGCTGCGGAAGAATCCGGGACCGGATTGCGATGACTTCGTGCCGTGTGCGGTGGACCAATGGCGGACGGCCAAATATGAGCAGCGGAAAGCCGTGGAGACGCAGAACCGGCAGGCAGTTCGCGAGGGGGCGAGGGTCTACGATCGCGAATAGGTGCGATGGCGAGAGTTACAGGCGGCGATGGATTTTGTAATGGCCGGGCCGGGAGGTCCGGGCGAATATATGGCAAAGAAAGGAACGATGTTGCAGCCGCCGTTAATGAAACCGCCGGGACCGACGGGTGTGTTCGGGGCATTATTTGGGCTGATCCCGCTGGGGATTGGCATTACTGTGCTCGTGTTCTTATGGGGTGCTCCGTTTAATGCGTGGGATTCGCCGCCGCTGGTCTTCCGCGTGTTCGGGTCATTCATCGCATTCGGATTTGTGCTCATCGGAGGGATGCTCATGGCCGGGGCGTTGCGAGACGCGCGGTCGGGAGGCACGCTCTTTAATCGGGCGGTCACCGAGATCAACCGGGCGAATGCCGCGATGCCGACGCAGGCTGGAGCCCAGGCGGCCGGCGGGGGCTATGAGTGTCCGCAGTGCGGTGCTCCGTTGGCTGGGGGAGCCGATGTGTCGCCGCATGGGGACGTGAAGTGCGGGCATTGCGCGTCATGGTTCAATATTCACGGGCGGGGCTGAGGGTGGGTGCGCAGGCATCACGCGAAATTCCCTCGTCTGTCATCGTGACGTCCCTTCAGGCCTGCGGACGATCTTGCACGGGTTCTAACGCGAGGGCATCGTCTGACCGAAGAAAATGGCAGGAATGGAAGCGAAGGCCCGGGCGGTCCAATAATGTGCCATGGACCGACGATTCCCCGCCATTCCGAAGAATACCATGTCAGGACCGACGCATTGCCGGCCGCAGGTGTACGAGTTGTTTCGCTCGCAGATGAAGGCGATCGAGACCACGGAGGGACTGTTTACCGCCGCCGTCGCCATTGGCATGCACGAGATGGCCGACGCCAGCCCCGAGAAATCGCAGCGGGAGATCGAACGATATGCCGAATTGGTGCGGCGGCGGGTACGCAGCGATTCGATCGACGCGAAGCTCGCCCATTTACACGACGTGTTGTTCGACGAGGCCGGATTCGTGGGCAATTCCGATGACTACTATAATCCGGCAAACAGCTACATCCCGGCCGTGCTGGAGACGCATCGGGGTTTGCCGATCACGCTGTCGCTGGTGTACAAGGCCGTGGCCGAACGCGTGGGGCTGAGTGTTGTCGGGATCAACGCGCCGCTGCACTTTCTGGCCGCGGTGCAGGATGGGGAGCGGGCGATGCTCGTGGATCCGTTCTTCGGCGGCCGGGTGCTAAGCCGCGAGGAGGCGTTCGAGCGGATCGAACAGGTCAGCGGCCGGGTGATTCCGCGTGTGGACGAGATGTTGCCAAAGGCGACGCATCGGCAGTGGATCGGGCGGATACTTCAAAACCTGATGAGCATCTTCGAGCATGCCGAGCGGTGGCGGGATCGCGACGCGATGTTGGAATTGCGAGGCGTGCTGGTGACGGAGGGGTGAGGGCTCACTTCCCGCCCAGAACCACGTTGTCGATCAGCCGCGTGGCGCCCACGCGCGCGGCCACGGCGAGCAGCGTCGGCTTGGTCGCTTCCTGCACCGGCTTGAATGTGATCGGATCGACCGCGGCGACATAGTCGACCAGCAGGTGCGATTCGAGCAGGATGTGCAGCATCGTTGTCGTCAGGCGATTGGTCTGGCGGAAACCCTGCTGGAAGCCGAGCTCGGCCGCGCGCAGCGCCTTGGAGATGGCCAGGGCCTGCTGGCGCTCGGTGGCCGAGAGATAACGGTTACGGCTGGACATGGCCAGCCCGTCGGGCTCGCGGTGGGTTGGGCAGGGGATGATCTCGACCGTGAGGTTCAGCGTTTCGGCCAGCGCCGTGATGATGCGGAGCTGCTGGTAGTCCTTCTCGCCGAAACATGCGTGCGAGGGCGTGAAGATGTTGAAGAGTTTGAGGACCACCTGGCAGACACCCTTGAAGTGTCCGGGACGCTTCTGGCCTTCGAGCGTGTCGGAAAGGCCGGGCATTTCGATGGCGATTTCCGGGCAACCGGCCGGGTACATTTCCTCGACCTTGGGCACGAATACCGAGTCGACGCCGGCTTCACGGCATTTCTGCAGGTCGGCTTCGAGCGTGCGGGGATACTTGGAGAAATCTTCGCGCGGTCCGAACTGCGTCGGATTGACGAAGATCGTGGCCGCGACGTGCGGCGCCAGGGCTTTGGCCTTCTGAAACAGCGAAACGTGTCCGGCGTGCAGCGCGCCCATGGTGGGCACAAGGGCGACATTGCCAAGGGATGAGCGAAGTGCTCGGACGTCGGAGATGTGGTGCAGCAGTTCCATGTTCAGTCTCTATGGGCCGTCTCAAGTTTCTGGAGGAGTGTCTTGACGTTTACTCCGAGCGTCGGGTGCAGTGCATTGGGGGCGATTTCGGCCAGTGGTTTGAGGACGAAAAGCCGTTCGTGCATCAGCGGATGAGGTATGCTCAGGGCGTCGGTGGAGAGGATGGTGTTGCCGTGCAGGAGCAGGTCGAGGTCGATGACCCTTGGCTCCCACTTTTCGCGCCGGATCCGTCCGATCTGTTGCTCGATCTCCAGCAGACGCTTCATGAGCTCTTTGGGCGAGAGTGAGGTGACCACCTCGGCCGCGCAGTTGAGGAAGTCAGGCGCGCCCTCCGGGCCGCCCTGGGCGGGGTTGGTCAGGAATGCGCTGATCCGGCGAATCTCGATGCCCGGCGTTTCAATGAGCATCGCCAGAGCCCGGCGGATATTCGCTTCCTTGTTGCCGAGGTTGGATCCGACTCCAATGTAGGTCGTGACAGTCGATTTCATGTGGCACTCCTTCATTCTTAGTCAGTAGTCCGTGGTCAGTAGTCAGTAGCAACGCATCCGCAGCTACTGACCACGGACCACTGACTATGGACCAAGTCAAAACTCAAACTTACTCGAGGCAAGCCGCCGGCCAATCTCGGCCAGGACGCGCTGCTCGTCGGTCTGGTCCTTCGCTATGAACGTCACTGAAAACCGCACATACGCCCCGGCGTCGTCCCAGGGAACTGTGCTGATGAGTTTCTCGGTGATCATCCATTGTGAAAACGCCTCGCCACCGGCAAACTCGATCCGCTCGCCGGCCGCGCCGGCGGTCGCCTTTGGAGCCTTCACGTACAGGAAGAACGAGCCTCTGGGCTTGCGGGCGTTGAACCCGCTGGCGTTGAGCACCTTCACCAGCCCGTCCATGCGCCGCGAGTACTTGGCCGAAATCTTCTGAGTGATCTCCGGGTGATCCAGGGAATACGCGCACGCCTCCTGGATGGCCAGGAACTGCCCGGAGTCGGTGTTGTCTTTCACATCCGCATAGGCCCGGACAATCAGTTGGTTCCCGACGACAAAGCCCAGTCGCCAGCCGGTCATGTTGTATCCCTTGGACATCGAGTGCAGTTCGACGCCCACCTCCATCGCTCCCGGGGTGGCGAGGAAACTCAGGGGCTTGCCATCGAAGACCAGGGCCGCGTAGGCCGCGTCGTGGATGACAATCAGGTTGTTCTGTTTGGCGAAGGCCACGACTTTGGCAAAGAACTCGGGCGTGGCCGATGCGCCGGTTGGGTTGTTCGGGTAATTGATGACCAGCACCTTGGCCCGCTTCAGGACGTCGGCGGGGACGGAATCCAGGTCGGGCAGGAAGGCGTTCTTCTCCAGCAGGGGCAGGTTATGCACAGTGCCGCCGTAGTATTTCGCATGGGTGCCGAAGACCGGGTATCCGGGAGTCGTCATCAGCACGGCGTCGCCGGGGTTGATGAAGCATGCGGGCAGGATTGACAGGGCCGCCTTTGATCCGATCGAATGGCAGACGTTTTCCGCCGGGTTCAGCCCGTCGACGCCGCAGACGTTTTTCAGCCAGCGGACGGCCGCCTCGCGGTACGCCATTCCGCCGTTGTCAGCATAGCCGCGGTTTTCCGGCTTCTTTGCGGCCGAGATCAGGGCGTTAACCGATTCCGGGAAGGCCATCTCATCGGGCTCGCCGACGCCCATGTCGATCAGTTCGGCGCCGGGGTTGGCCGCCAGGGCAGCCCGTTTGGCCCGTTTGATCTTCTCAAATTTATAGATTTCGGTGCCTTTGCCGTAGCCGGCACCGCCGATGCGCGTTGCGAAGAGATTCTGGATATAGCTGTCGGTCATATGGTAGAACCTTGAACGGACAATGAACGAGGGGGCGATTCTAAGAGCAGGGGGGCCTAAAGGCAAAGAGAACGCAATCAGCAATGAACATTGGACTTTGGCGTTAGTATAAAGGCGGTACGCTCACAGGTGCGGAGCGATGGTACGAACACGTTTCTCAGGAGATGTAAGATGAGCATGAAACCCAGTCGAAGAGTTTTCCTTCAACGAGCGGCCGTCGGTGCGGCCGCCATCACTGCCGCGAAATACGTCCCCTCGCCGCTCGTCTGGGCGGCCGAGGATGCGAAGGACAAGGTCCGCGTGGCCGTCATCGGCTGTGGCGGGCAGGGCGTCGGCACGCATGTGTCAAACGCCGTCAAGCTCGAAAAACTGGTGTGTATCGTCGATCCCGACAAGAAGAAATACACCAACGCCATCAAGCAGGCGCAGAAGGTTGATCCTAAATTCAACGGGGAAAGCCTTAAGACTTTCACCGACTACCGCCAGTTGTTCGACAAGGCCAAGGACCTCTTTGATGCCGTCCTGGTCGCCACCCCCAACAGCCACCATGCCCTCCCCGGCATGATCGCCATGAAGCTTGGCAAGCACGTCTATATCGAGAAGCCTCTTTGCTACACGATCGACGAGGCCCGCAAGCTCTCCGATTTGTCCAAGACCGCCAAGGTCGCCACGCAGCTTGGCAACCAGGGCCACTCGGGCGAAGGCTACCGTCGTCTGTGCGAATACATCTGGGCCGGCGCCATCGGCAATGTCACCGAGTCGCACTGCTGGACCAACCGCGCCAACGGCGGCACGGGCGGCCGGCCGCCATCGCAGCCCGTGCCCGACGGCATGGACTGGGATCTGTGGATCGGCCCGGCGCCGTTCCGTGACTATCACAAGGGTCTGCACCCGCACGACTGGCACGACTGGTTCGACTTCGGCGGCGGTTCCATCGGCAACATGGGCTGCCATATCATGGACGGCTCATTCTGGGCGATGAAGCTGGGCATGCCCACGAGTGTGGTCATGGAAGAAGCCGGCGGCGGAAGCCCCGAGCAGTTCACCACCACCACGCGTCTCCGCTTTGACTTTGGCGCTCGCGAGAACATGCCGGCGTTCAAGCTGTTCTGGTACGACGGCAAGAAGCTGGGCACCAAGGAAGCCGGCGGCGGCGATGTCGTCGGCAGCGTTGACAAGAAGTCGCAGAACATTCCCCCGATCGCCGAGGAATGGGCCAAGAAGACCGGCCGCAATTTCGCCGGCGACCACTCGCTCTACATCGGCGACAAGGGTGTGATGTACACCGGCTGCTACGGCGAGGGCGTGCGCATCCTGCCCGAGGAACAGCACAAGGCCACCCCGGTTCCCGCGGAGGTCGTTCCGCGCGTGAAGGGTGGTCACCATGGCGACTTCTTCCGCGGCTGCCGCGATGGCAAGCCCTGCGTCTCCAATTTCGAGTACGGCGCCAAGCTCACCGAACTGATCCTGCTCGGTGGCTTGGCGATCCGTGCCGGCAAGGGCAACAAGCTCGAGTGGGATGCGGCCGGCATGAAGATCACCAACAACGCCGACATCAACCGCTTCGTCAAGCGCGAGAATCGCAAGGGTTGGGAAGCCTAAGACCCCGGAAGGTGCGAAGGTATACAAGCACGAAGGCACGGAGTGATCTTCACTCCGTGCCTTTCTTGTTACGCCGAAGCCGATGGCGGGCGGGAAAGCTGGATGGTGCGGCGGAATCGGCATCCTTGATGTAGGTTCCGTTGTAACGCGGGAGAAACGGCGCGCCGGGAAAGGCGGTTTTTGCGGCCACCTGCGACTGAACCCAGCCGCTGAGCTGGTAGAGAGGAGGCGTCATTCATCCCAGTCCCTTGGCGATCAGATCATTCATGCGCTTGGCGAATCCGACCGGGTCTTTGACGCGGGAGCCTTCGGCAATGACGGCCTGGTCGTAGAGGAGCCGGCCGATGTCGGCAACGCGTGCGTCTGCGGTATTCTGGGTTTGCAGCTTGAGCAGGCCCTGAACCACGGCGTGTTGCGGGTTGAGTTCGAGGATCCGCTTGTCGGCCGGGGTTTCGTCGCCGCGACCCATGCGATGCAGCAAACGCTCCATGTGGGCGGAGACGCCGTGTTCGTCGGCCACCAAGACGGAGGCGCTTTCCTTGAGCCGGGCGGAAAGCCGGACTTCCTTGACCTCGCTGATAGTCTTGCCGAGGGACTCGAGCAGGGGCTTGAACTTCTCCTTCTCCTCGGCCGGCACCGCGTCGGCCGCTTCGCCGCGGTCGATGGGTTTGAGTTTCTTGCCTTTGTATTCGTTGAGTGTGGTGACGAGGTACTCATCGACCGGGTCGGTGAGGAGCAGGACTTCCTGGCCGCGACTCTTGAACAGTTCGATGTAGGGGGAGTTCTCGATCTGCGAGCGCGTCTCGCCAATTAGGTAGAAGATCTCCTTCTGGTCGGCCGGCATCGCTGCGACATATTTGGCGAGCGTCGTGAACTTGCCGGACTCGGTGATCGTGGATTCGAGTTGGAGCAGGTCGGCGATACGCTCGCGGTTTTCAAAGTCGGTCACGCCTTCCTTGAGCATCGAACCGAACTCGGCGTAGAACTTGAGATAGGTTTCGTATTCGCTGTCGCGCATTTCCTCGAGCGTCTTGAGAACGCGGTTAACGAGGTTCTTACCAATCTTGGCGAGCAACGGGTTGTGTTGCAGCGTTTCGCGGGAGACATTCAGCGGCAGGTCGGCCGAATCGACGACACCCTTCACAAAACGCAGGTAGGGAGGCAACAGCTCTTCGCATTCGTGGGTGATCAGGACGCGGCGAACGTACAGTTGAAGGCCGCCTTTGGGCAGGCCGAAATGGAAATCCCACGGCTTGGCTTGCGGCAGGAAAAGAATGGCGCGGAATTCCATCTGCCCCTCGGCGGCCATGTGGATCCACTTCAGCGGGTCCTCGTGGTCGCGGGCGATCTGCTTGTAGAACGCCTTGTATTCCTCGTCCTTGATGTCGTTCTTGTTGCGTAGCCAGATGGCCTGGCGGCTGTTGAGCGTTTCTTCCTCGACGGTGGTCTTGTCGTCCTTCTTGCGCTCGACGTCCATGGTGACGGGATGCTCGATGAAGTCGGAGTATTGTTTGACAATCTGGCGAAGACGCCAGGGGTCGAGGAACTCATGGGCATCCTCGCGCAGGTGGAGGATGACATCGGTGCCGCGAGTTTCCTTCTCGCAGGGCTCGACGGTGAATTCGCCCTGGCCGTCCGATTCCCACTTGGCGGCGTGGCCGGCTGGGCCGGCGGCGCGCGAGATGACCGTGACGCGGTCTGCGGCCATAAACGAGGCGTAGAAGCCGACACCGAACTGGCCGATGAGCTCGGGCCGGTTCTTCACATCCGCGTTCTTTAGATTCTCGAGGAACTGCCGCGTGCCCGAGCGGGCGATGGTGCCGAGATCCTGCACGATGGACTCGGGAGACATGCCGATGCCGTTGTCGCGGATGGTCAGCGTACCCTTTTCCTTGTCGGGGATGAGCTTAATCTTCCAGGTGGAGTTGCCTTCGAGAAGGTCGTGGTTGGTGAGCGACTCGAACCGCACCTTGTCGATCGCGTCGGCCGCGTTGGAGATCAGTTCGCGGAGGAAGATTTCCTTCTTCGTATAGAGGGAATGGATGATGAGATCGAGCAGTTGCTTGAGTTCGGTTTTGAATTCCATGCGGACGGGAGCGGTTGCGGACATGGCAGATTCCTCTCTGAAAAGGGTGCGTTCAGAGAGGAGATTACAAAACCTGTGCCAGGAATAGTCCCGTTGTAATTGCTTTTAAATAAGAGACTTATGGTGTGGCGTGATCAACGCCGTCTGCCGGTTTGGCAGTTGCGCGATAACCTATGGATCAGGCGAGTGCTGCTGTTCGCAGGTCATCGCCGTCAGGCTGCGTCCATCGCCAGGGCGGCGCGCTTGAGGAACTTGACGCCGGCGAGGAGTTTGCCGCGGACCAGTTCGTTGCGGTCGATCCAGACAACCAGGGCCGGGACCATGTCGCGGTCGGCGACGAGGGTTTCGCCGGGTTCGTAGTTGCCGAGATGCAGATTGACGATTCGGCCGGTCACCAGCGGCGTGGAGACGGGCAGTTCGATGCGCAGACCCGTGCCGCTCAGGTCGTGGGTTTTGCCACCGTAGTAGCGGCCGACGGCCGGTTCGTACACTTTGACGGGCCGATCCTGAGGAATCCGAAATCCGCGGCGTCTCTCAGGGGACTCGTCAATGGGTTCCACCGTTGTATCGCACATCTTCAGCATAGTTATTCCTCCGGCCGGATCATCCGACTGGTAATCGCTATCTCGATATCGGGCGCAGGGTGTCCGTAACAACATGCGAAAACGGGAAAAACGAGTTATCGGACGTTGAATCGGAAGATTCTTGGGAAACCGATTGTCGCCGTCGGGCAGGGAGGTATCATGTTTGCCAGCGCATTCAGGAAAGAGATCAAAATGCGATTCGGCACAATTGGTTTTCTGCCGTGCGTCGTTTTCCTGGTTCTTATATCACCCGTTCGAGCTCAATCCGTCAGTGATCGTGAGCGCATTGAGGCCGATTGGCGTAAGCAGGACGGCATCGGCACCGCCCGCAATCCGGCCACATACGCGGCCGCCACTCACATTGCCATAGAACGGGGAGATGCGTTGCAGCGCGACCTGCAGGCGGCAAAGGTCGACTTGGGTGACTTGGTCGGCCGATGGGAAGCCATTCGCGCCGAATTCAAGGCACTGGCCGATCTGCCGGATGGCGACGCTCGATGGCAGGATATCTGGCGGCGCGTTCATGAGATAAAGCGAGCGATTGCCTTCGGCAATCCGCTGGCCAAGACCGGGCCGATCGCCTTCGTCAAACAGGTTCCCGGCAGTTTCAGCCACCAGCTTACGCAGGTGTATGGCAAGTACGCCCGGCCGGGCGGAGGCATTTTCGTCCTCGAGTCGCCCGGGGGGTCGCTGGCGTGCAAGCAACTCGCGGCAGATCCGCAGGGGAGTTATCAGACGCCCGAGTTGTCCTGCGACGGCACGCAGATTCTCTTCGCCTATTGCACAACCGATCCGAACCAGCGGGATGTGCGATACTATCACCTCTATTCGATGGCGGCTGACGGCACGGGCCTGCGGCAGTTGACACAAGGGCCTTACGACGATTTCTCGCCGCGATTCCTGCCCAACGGCCAGATCGTGTTCATTTCCACGCGGCGCGGCGGATTCCACCGCTGTGGCAGCCCGGGTTGCCCGGTGTATACGCTGACGGTGTGCGATCGCGATGGCGGCAACATTCGTCAGATGTCCCACCACGAAACGCAGGAGTGGGACCCAGCCGTCCTGCACGATGGCCGGATCATCTACACGCGCTGGGACTATGTGGACCGGCACGCCGTCTTCGGCGAGCATCTCTGGACCACGCGCCCCGATGGCACGGCACCGTCGGCCTATTACGGAAACTACACGCGAAATCCGGTGGGCATCTGGGAGGCGCAACCGGTGCCGGGATCGAAGCTGGTCATGGCGACGGCCGCCGCTCATCACGCGATGACGGCCGGGTCAATCGTTCTCGTAGACCCGAGCAAAGGGTCCGATGGGCTGGCATCCCTGACGCGTCTGACGCCGCAGACGCCGTTTCCGGAAAGCGAATTCCCTGTGCTCAATCGCTGGTACTTCCCGGCCGCCGATGCCAAGCCGGCCGACACGCCGGAAAACCTGCGCTGGCCGGGGCATTGCTATCGCAGTCCCTGGCCGCTGTCGGAGAAGTATTTCATCGCCGCCTACAGCTTCGATCCCCTCGTCGGCGAGCCGACAGGCAACCTGCCGAACATGTTCGGGCTCTATCTCGTCGACTGTTTCGGCAACAAGGAGCTTCTGCATCGCGACCCGGCCATCAGCAGCCTGTGGCCGGTGCCGCTGCGTGCGCGGCCGACCCCGCCTGTGTTGCCGACGCTTCGCGAAGACACCGACAAGCGCGAGGGAACATTCGTGCTACAGGATGTCTACGCCTCAAGCCCGGCCATTCCGCGCGGTTCGGTCAAGCGCCTGCGGATCACCCAGGTGTTGCCCAAGACCACGCAGGGCCGCGACAATCCGCCGGTCGGCATGGCCGGCGGTTCTCCGGGTAAACAGGTGCTGGGCACGGTGCCCGTGGAGGCCGATGGCTCGGCCCATTTCACCGCCCCGGCCGGCATTCCGCTGCTCTTCCAGGCGTTGGATGAGACCGGCCAGGCCGTGCAGATCATGCGCAGCGCCACCTATCTGCAACCCGGCGAAACCGTGGCCTGCGTTGGTTGCCACGAAACGCGCACCACGGCACCGTCGGGCAAGGGCTCGATCGCAGCGCTGTCGCGTCCGCCCTCATCCATCACGCCCGGCCCCGACGGCTCCAAGCCCTTCAGCTATCCCATTCTCGTCCAGGGAATTCTCGACCAGCATTGCGTCTCCTGTCACAACGCCAAAGACACCGGCGGCACGGTGAATCTCACCGGTGAGGCGGAGAAACACTACACCTTCTCGTACAACGCCATGGCCGCCCGCGTGCCCTGGTCCAGCGACACCAACAACGATCCCGTCAGCATTCCCGGCCGCTACGGTGCCCGTGGCAGCAGCGTGATGTCGCTCCTGCTCAAGACCGGGCACTACAAGGTGGCGCTCTCCGGCGATGAGATCGAGCGTCTGGCCACCTGGATGGACACCAACGCCCTGTTCTACGGCACCTTCGACCCCGCCGACCAGAAACGGCAGCAGCGCGGGGAACGCATCGAAGGGCCGAAGCTGGAGTGAGAACCTTTTGAAGCCGTGCGGGTAAGATGGAGGACGAACATGAGACTATTCCGCAGTACCGATGGTTGGTGGATCGAACGTGGCGGCCTGTTTGCCCGGCTGCCCGCGTTTGACCTGGACGAGTGGCTCGCCTCGCCCGATCCGGTCGGCGCCATTCGCATCCTCGTTTCCGCGCACAGCCCCGCCGGCACCGAGCCGCCGCCCGCGCGGCTGCCGATCGGCTCGCAGGAAGTCTGGGCCGCCGGGGTGACCTATCTCCGCAGCAAGTCCGCCCGCATGGAGGAAAGCGCGGCCGCCGCCTCGCTCTACGATCGCGTCTACGAAGCCGCCCGGCCGGAACTCTTCTTCAAGGCCACCGCCCGCCGCTGCGTCGGCCACGGCGAGACGCTGAAACTCCGCGACGACACCCGCTGGATCGTCCCCGAGCCCGAACTGACGCTGGTGATCTCCGCCGCCGGCCAGATCGTCGGCTTCACCATCGGCAACGACATGTCCTGCCGCGACATCGAAGGCGAGAACGCCCTCTACCTGCCCCAGGCGAAGATCTGGGACCGCTGCTGCGCCCTCGGCCCGGCCATTCTCATCAACGAAGGCGTCGACGACCTGCTTCTCTCGGCCATCACCATGCGCATCCGCCGCGCCGAGCACGTCGTCTTCGCCGGTGCCACGCACCTCAGCCGCATGAAACGCACGCCGGCCGAACTGGTCTCGTGGCTCTTCCGCAACCAGAGTTTCCCCAAAGGTGTGTTCATGCTGACCGGCACAGGCGTCGTCCCCGAAGAGGGTTTCACCCTCGTCCCCGGCGACGAAATCGAAATGAACGTGCCCGAGATTGGCACGCTCATCAACCGGGTCGAGTAGTCAAGTAGGGCCAGCGTCCTCGCTGGCCGGTCGGGTATACAAACGGCACAGGATTGTTGTTCCATAGGGAAAACAACCAAAGCTGTCCCGTTCATGTGTTCCTATCGGGAGACGGCATGTTTCGAATCAAAGGCCGCACCTTCGTTGTAAGGGAGGCAGAAATCTGGGCGGTGATCATGCGGCAGACTGACGCAGATCGAGCGTGGCCGTGCGAGAACGAGGGCATCGCATGGAGCATCAACATCGAAGCGGAACGAGATACATTTGACGGTCTCAGTTGGGAACCGCGAGCGTATCTGGACGGGCTTGTACTAAAGCTACGACATTGGAAAGAGCTTGACGGGCAGTTCATTCGTTGGACTGACTGGATGGACAGGACCACGAGGCAGACATTCGGCAGCCTCTATGTCTTTGAACACACAGGCGTCCGAAACAGTAATGTTTCCTTTAGCAATCGCCGAGGGACGATATTTGATTTTCGGTGGATGGGCTTCTGCGATATGTTCTATGATGAAGAATTTACGCTCAATCTACCCCTGCTGATTGAGACAAAGATGAAGTTCAACGGCATCAGCGTGGCCAATGAGTCCGATCCGAAGCAGGCACGGATGATGCTTTCGCAGTACTGTAATCCTGATGAATTCGTTCAGCATCCGGTTTGCATGTATGGGGAAGAGAACAATCCGTGTCATGCGATCCTGTTTGAGCCAGTTACCAGCACAACAACCATTACCAAACAGCGGACGGGAGTCAATAACGCACGATGACTCTTAGTAGTCAATATTCTTTTGTGCTGGCCAAGTCTCACACATCGCCGATCCGTCTGCATTCCGGCGGCGAGAATCTCGCGCAAAGACGCAGCGATGCCACGAAGGCCGGGTTCATTGCGCCGTTGCGTCGTGAGGCGTACGCGCCGGGCGTGAGCCTCTTTTGGCTGCTGCCGCACATACTCCATGGCCCGACACCAGACCATCGTGCAGGAGCCTGCCCCGAATACGCGAAGGGTCCGTCTTCCTTATCTCTCGTCATTCGCACTTCGGATTTCGTCATTCCCAAGGTAGCCTATCCACATGGCCGCTTCCGTATTCAACAACATCGATCAGATACTCGCCGGCGACGACGCATCCATCTACGACATCGCCACCCACGCACCGGGGCCGCAGGGGCAACTTCCGCTGACCGACGACCTGCTTCGCAATTCCGTCAGCGGCAACCTGTTTGGCTGGACGCAGGATGTCGCCATGGGTTGGAAGCCGGCGCTGCTCGCGCGGGCGGAGTTTCTGATTCTCGGAACCTGCGGCGGGTTGCGCGAGGCGGATGGGTCGCCGATCGCCCTGGGCTATCACACGGGGCATTGGGAGATCGACCTGCTGATTCGCGCCGCGGCCGGCGAGTTCAAGCGGCTGGGGGCCATTCCGTTCGCGGGGTTTTGCACCGATCCGTGCGATGGCCGGACCCAGGGCACGCCCGGCATGATGGACAGCCTGGCCTGGCGCAACGACGCGGCCATTGTGTTGCGGCGGCTCATCCGCTCATTGCCGACGCGCCGCGGCGTGATGGGCGTGGCGACGTGCGATAAGGGGCTTCCGGCGATGATGATGGCGCTGGCCGGTTCGCTCGATCTGCCGGGGATCCTCGTGCCTGGCGGGGTGACGCTGCCGCCGACACAGGGCGAGGATGCGGGCAAGGTTCAGAGCCTGTCCGCCCGCTATGCCCGCGGCCAGATCACGCTGGAAGAGGCGGCCGAGCTGGGTTGCCGGGCGTGCGCATCGCCCGGCGGCGGGTGTCAGTTTCTCGGGACCGCCGCCACATCGCAGGTGGTTGGCGAGGCGCTGGGCCTGTCGCTGCCGCATTCGGCGCTGGCGCCGTCGGGGCAGAAGATCTGGCTCGACATGGCCGTGCGCTCAGCCCGAGCCTTGGCTTGGCAGACCGGCAGGGGGCTGACTATGCGCGATATTCTCACGCCGGATGCGATTCACAACGCGATGGTCGTTCACGCCGCGTTCGGCGGTTCGACGAATCTGCTGCTGCACATTCCCGCGATCGTCCACGCCGCGAAACTGCGACGCCCGACCGTGGACGACTGGATCGCGGTCAACCGCCAGACGCCGCGGCTTGTCGATGCGTTGCCCAATGGACCGGTGGGTCACCCGACCGTGCGTGTGTTCCTGGCCGGCGGCGTGCCGGAGGTGATGCTGCATCTGCGGCAACTCGGCCTGCTGCGGGAGAACGTCATCACCGCCGCCGGTGTGCCGCTGGGCCAGGCGCTTGATTGGTGGCAGGCATCGCCGAGGCGGCAGCGGTTGCGCGAGTTGCTCCACAAGCTCGACGGCGTCGATCCCGACGATGTTATCATGTCGCCGGAGCGGGCGCGTTCGCGCGGGCTGACGAGCACGGTCACGTTCCCCAAGGGCAATCTCGCCCCCGAGGGCGCCGTCATCAAGAGCACGGCCATCGACCCATCCGTCGTCGACAGTGACGGCGTCTACCGCAAGACCGGCCCGGCCCGCGTTTTCATCAGCGAGCATGCCGCGATCGAGGCGATCAAGAATGGCGGCGTTCGTGCCGGCGATGTCCTCGTGCTCATCTGCCGCGGCCCGCTCGGCGCGGGCATGGAAGAGGTCTACCAGATCACCAGCGCACTCAAATACCTCGATTTCGGCAAACACGTCGCCGTCATCACCGATGCCCGTTTCTCCGGCGTCTCGACCGGCGCGTGCATCGGCCACATCGGCCCCGAGGCCCTGGCCGGCGGCCCCATCGGCAAACTGCGGGATGGCGACCTCGTGCGCATCATTATCGACCGCAACCGGCTCGAAGGCACGGTCGATCTTGTCGATGAATCCGGCTCGGCCGAGGCTGGCTCGCTCACGCTTGCGTCGCGCTCGCCGCGACCGGATCTGCGCCCCGATGCTCTGCTACCAGACGACACGCGCTTATGGGCACTGCTCCAATCGGTCAGCGGTGGGACGTGGGCAGGATGTGTGTATGATCTGGAGGCGATTGGTGCGAGGTTGAGTTTACGGCCTACTTCGCCGTTCCCGCCTTGAGGTCGTCGAAGTCGACGGGCGTCTCGGGATATGGGGACGCACCTACGGATGCCCGGCCTGGCGAGGGTTTTTCGATTTCTTCCCAGGCGATCATCCACTCGGCCGGCTCGGCCGAGCCGTCGGGCCAGGCCTTGCCGACGAGTTTCCACTTGGCTTCGCCGGCCGGTTGAAGCTGGAGTTTCAGTCGCGTCCAGGTCCCCGATTTCCATTCGCAGGGCTTGTGGGCCACGACGTCCTCGCCCTTGAGGAGTTGCAGCTCGCCCGTCGCCGGCATGAGCCAGAGGCGGTAGGCGCTCGTGCCGCCGAGGCCGACGCCAAATTCGGGGAAGCGCTTCTTAAGGGAGCTCGTGCGGATGCGGGCTTCGACGGAAGTGGTGGCCGGGTCGTCGGCGCCGAAGAGCACGCCAAAGCCGTCGAGCGGCGTCGGTTTCACACGCAGGAAGTGGTTGCCCGGTTCCTGTTCCACAGTGAACTTGGCGTCGCCGGGGAAGACCATCAGCTCGGCCGGCAGATTGCCGGACGCGACCTTCTCGAAGTCGTTGGAGTAGTCGATCTTCGGCGCTTCAGCGGCCGCGACGCAGAGGAGGAACGCGAAGGTGGGGGCGAGGAGCTTTCTCATTTGCCATCAATTGCGTAGAGGTATTTCTCGGTGGCCACATAGAGCACGCCGTTGGCCACGATCGGCGAGGAAACGATGGCCCCGTCGAGCGAGGTCTTGCCCAGGACCTTCTTGTCCCGGGCGGCGGCGAAACAGAAAACATCGCTGCTCTGCGTGCCAACATAGAGCTTGCCGTCGGCCAGCAGGGGCGAGCCCCAGATCTGCCCTTCGGTGTCCTGCTTCCAGATCAGCTTGCCGCTGTCGGCTTCGAGGCAGTAGACGAATCCTGCGAAGTCGGCCGCGAAGAGCAGGCCGTCTTTCACCGAGACCGTCGAGAGCGAACGGCCGATGCCGGGGAACATCCACGTCCGTTTGCTGGCCGTCACATCGCCGGTTCCGGTGGGGTCGATGCAGACAAGCGTGCCATCACCGTCGCCGTCCTCGGGGTCCTGGCCGATGGCGATGTAGACCTTGCCGTTGGCGAAGACCGGCGTGGCGAGGATGCCGCAGGCGCCCTTGGGGGTGCCGTGCTTGGCCTTTCGGCGCTCGGGCGCGTTGGCGTCGCAGCGCCAGATTTCCTTGAGCACGCCGTTCTGCGGGTCGGGTTCGAAAGCGTAGCAGAAACCGTCGTCGCCTCCGAAGATGATCTGCGGCTTGCCGCCGACCGTGGCCAGCGATGGCGAACTCCAGTTGCATTTGAAGGTTCTTGAGGAAATCCCACTCTGCTCGACACCCAGCAGTTTGCCGGTGTTCTTGTCGAGACAGATCAGGGCCGGTGCGTTGGGTGCGGGGATATGTTTGGCCGTCCAGTCGGCGCCGTTGGACGTGCTGGCATAAACGCGGTCGCCGAAGATCAGCACGGCGCTGCTGGTGGCCTGATGCGGGAAGACGCCGAGTTCGTCGCGCATGTCGTAGCGCCACAGCACCTTGGCCTGCCCGTCCTGGCCGGCCATGTCGAGGCAAATTACCTCACAGCGGTTGCCGACGAGATAGGCCCGGCCGTTGTCGATCGCGGGCGACGAACAGATGCCGATGCCGTCATAGTCGACATTCTTGCCGCCGGCCAGTTTGGGGTCCGCGAGTTGCCAGAGGAATTTGCCTGTCTTTTCATCGAGACACAGAACAACGCCGCGGTCGCCTTCAAATCGCTTGTCCTTGGGCGGCTCGTTGTTTGTGCCCACAAGCACGCGCCCGGCGGCGACGGTCGCATTGCCATATGTCGACGTGCCCAGGCGGGCGGCCCAGCGGATGCCCTTGGCCTTGGACAGGTCGAGGGTCTCATCCTTCATCTGGCCGGACGTGAAGGCGACGGGCAGATTCTTCTCCGTGTCAGGGGCAACCATGTTGCGCGAACCGTCATGCCCCCAGACGGGCCAATCCTCGGCCGGTGCTCGTTGAGACAGGCAGGTGACGGCGAGTGCGAGAGCTATAGGGGCGAGGCGTTTCATGTTTGAGAGTTCACGGTTCGAGGTGCAGTGTTCAGGAAACATGAGGACAGGACGCGCTTTGCGGTTCAGGGCCATAGAGCCAGTCCTTCGATGCCGGCCGTTTCGGGCAGGCCGCAGATCAGGTTCGCATTCTGCACCGCCTGGCCGGCCGCCCCTTTGCCGAGGTTGTCGGCCGCGCCCAGGGCAATGATCAACTTGCGGGCCGGATCGGCGGCGTAGGACACGAACGCCAGGTTTGAACCCGTGGCCCATTTGGTGTGCGGCGGAGCCGCCGTGACTCGTACGAAGGGCCGGCCGGCGTAAAACTTTCGCGCGGCCTTCAGGCATTCTTCGGTGGTGGCCGTGCCGCGGCAGTAGATCGTCGAGAGGATGCCGCGGGTCATCGGGATCAGGTGCGGCGTGAAGGTGAGCGACACATCGCTCTTGCCGGACAGTTGCGCGATCGCCTTGGTCATCTCCGGCACATGGGCGTGCTTGAGCAGGCCATAGGCGACGACATCTTCGTTGACTTCTGCATAGCCGAATTTTGAATCGCCGCCGCCCCGGCCGGCGCCGCTGACCCCGCTCTTGGCGTCGATGATGATACTTGACACGTCAATCATCCCGGCCGCCGCCAGTGGCGCGATCGCCGTGAGTGTGGCCGATGGGTAGCAGCCGGGGTTGGCGATGCGCGTCTTACCGGCCATCTGTTCCGGCCAGATGTCGGCCAAACCGTACGTCCAGCCTTCGGCGAAGCGGTGGTCACCACCGATGTCGACGATCTTCACTTTCGGCGAGACTTTGGCCAGACCCTCCTTCGATTCGCCCGTGGGCAGCGACGCGAACAGCACGTCGATACCCGACAGGGCGGCCGGATGCCATTTCTGGATGACCAGGTCCGCGAGCCTGCCCGGCAGCCCCGGCATGCGATCGACCAGCCGCTGCCCGGCCGACGATTCGCCCGCAACATAGGTCACCTGGAAATTGGGATGCGACGCGCAGATGCGCAGGGCTTCTCCGCCGCCGTAACCACTGACACCGACAATACCAACTTTAATGCTCATGACGGGGCGAGATTGTAGCGAGTCGTCGCGTGTCTGCCACGGGGCATCCAAGTGACTTTGTGACGGAGAGGGCTCGTCAGGCCGTCCTCCGCGTCCGCCGGCGCAAGTCCATCGGTCAAGATTGGAGCAGGATGAACAGTTCCGTTGAGCGGGCGACTTATAATCGTCACTGCGGATTGTACCCCGGCGTGGGTTTGTCACGAGCGATAGGATTGGTAATCTGTAGCAGCTTTCGGGAGGGCCGCACTTTGTGCGGCCGTTTGTACCCGCGATCGTGGATCGCGGTCCCCGGTCGTGCGGAAGCACGACCCTCCCGACAATGTCAAGACCGACGGAGGTTATGCATATGGGACTTCTCGACAAACTTCGCCATGAACTGATCGACATCATCGAGTGGCTCGACGAAACCCGCGACACGATGGTCTATCGCTTTCCCCGCTACGAGAACGAGATCAAGTACGGGGCCAAGCTCATCGTGCGCGAGTCGCAGGTGGCCGCCTTCATTAACGAAGGAAAACTGGGTGACTCCTTCAACCCGGGCACTTACACGCTGCAGACACAGAACATGCCGATCCTCTCCACGCTTAAGGGGTGGAAATACGGTTTCGAGAGCCCCTTCAAGGCCGAGGTCTACTTCGTCTCCACGCGGTCCTTCACCGGGCACAAGTGGGGCACCAAGAACCCGATCATGCTGCGCGACGCCGAGTTTGGACCCGTACGCCTGCGCGCCTTTGGCACCTACGGCATTCGCATCTCCGACCCCGGCACGTTCCTGCGGCAGATTGTCGGCACGGACAGCCGCTTCACGCTGGATGAACTTGGCGACCAGATTCGCGACATGGTCGTGGCCCGCTTCACCGATGTGCTCGGCCAGTCGAAGATCCCCGTGCTCGACCTGGCCGGCAACCAGAACCAGTTGGGCAAGTTCGTCAGCGACCGCATCACCTCCGACTTCGCCCAGTTCGGGCTGGAGATCGTTGCCCTGATGGTGGAGAACATTTCCCTGCCGCCGGAAGTCGAGCAGGCGATGGACAAGCGCACGAGCATGGGCGTGATCGGAAATCTCGACGCGTACACCAAGTTCCAGGCCGCCAACGCCATCGAGTCGGCTGCGAATAATCCAAACGGCGTCGGCATGGCCGGCGTCGGCATGAGCGCGGCCCTGGGTATTTCCATGGCCAATCAGATGGGCCGAACGATGGAATCGGGTTCCACGGCATCGTCGGTGGGTCCGACCTCTCCGCCTCCGTTGCCGACCGCCGCCCAGTGGTTTGTCGCCATCAGCGGTGCCCAGGCCGGCCCGTTCGACGCGGCGACGCTGCAGCAGAAGGCGCAGTCGGGCGAGGTCAAACGCGAGACGCTGGTATGGAAGACGGGCATGGCCGGCTGGCTGGCCGCCAGTCAGGTGGTCGAACTGGCGAGCCTGTTCGCCGCCGTTCCGCCGCCGCTGCCGCCGCAGGGATAAAGAGGATTGAAACACTGAGAGCACAGAGGACACAGAGAAATGCAATTTAAGACAATCAACGTGAAGTCTGAGATTTGAAATCTGGATCTGAAATCTGAAATTTCAGATCTCAAATATCTCAAATCAAAAATCTCCTCTCTGTGCTCTCTTCCTTCTCTGTGTTTCATTATGCATTTCGTTGTTGAGCGCTCGTCATGCCCGATGACCTGCCACCTCCGACCCAGCGCAATTTCCCCTGCAACCAGTGCGGGGCCAATCTCGAATTCGCCCCCGATCACGATGCACTGAAATGCCCGTACTGTGGCGCCGAGAACACCATCACCATCGCGCCGCTGGCGATCGAGGAACTTGGTCTCTGGAAGATATTCTTCTTCGTGATGTCTCTTCTGGCCGTCGCCGGCGTTATCATCGCCATCGTGGCGGCCAACAAATAGGGAACACGGCCGAAATTGCTTCCCACTGTGTTGAGTGGGTGGCATGCTACGCCGCAAACTGTCTTGGCCGAAAACAGTGATTTTGGCCGAACAATCGCATCATTATGCGATTTTAGTTTCAGCGCGAAAAAAGTGGCGCAAAACGCTGGGAAATCAGAGGAATTGTGCGCTTTCAA